>DATLKM010000330.1:0-9537 GCA_035538435.1 Binatia bacterium | reverse complement strand
AAGAGTTCGGGATGGAGAATCTTCTCCACTCCCGGCAGGTAAATTTCGGCGTCTTCGGCGAAAGGATGGTAGCCCTGCACCAACAATGCGGCGAAGGTCAGTAACAGCAGGCCAATGCCATTCGCCAGCTTATGGGAACGGGGACGGTTCAAGACTTTGCTCGAGTCACAACTTGATCCTATTTTCGGCTTGCGCGATCCGGAAATTTCCGCGAGGCCAGATTCAGATGCTCACGCCTCCACCAGTTCAGGCTCAGCTTCTTCGGTCTCCGTGCGGCCGGTTAATTTCAATACTTGCTTCCTTGCGGGAATCAAAGACGCCGCCAATATCACCATGAGCGGATCAAGCGGCCGCCGATAATACACTTCGGGGCTGGTGAAGTAATAAATTGCGGGAAAGACCGCCAAAACAAGCGCGTACAGTGCGGCCGCATGAGCCCGCTCACGCAGCGCCCGCCACAGGCCGACCAGGGCAAGAAGGGTGAAGCCGGTGCAGAAGACGATATTAGGAGGATCCAGCGGCTCCTGTTTCAGATAGCCGGGATCGAAGCTCCAATAGCCGGTCCATAGATAAAAGGCGCGGCGAAGGGAAGTCCAGGCGAACCACCGGGGATCACGGCGAATGGACTCGATCGCCTGCCGCTTTTCTTTTGCCATGTAGCCGAGTTCGCCCAGGCGCTGAAATTGTTCCCACTCGGCGTCATTGTGCCAGGGGCCAAGCTCGTAGGCAGCCCAGTGGTTGGTGGTGCCGCGAGTGCCCAGCCGCAGCACCATTCCCATGTTGTCGCGAAAGGGGATGAACCGGTGAAACGTCTGGTAGTTGCGAATGAACCAGGGTGAAACCGCGGCAACGAACACCAAAGCGGAAAGAGCCGCAGGACGAAACCAGGGGCGCCGCCGCTTCAGCCTGCGATAGCAAACCCAGCCGCCCAGGACCGGCAACAGGGAGCAGATCGCCGGACAAGTGAGAGCTGCGGCGGCTGACAAAAAACCGAATCCCGCCCAGGCTTTTAAATCTCGCCCTTCTTCAAGCTGCAAAGCGGCGAAAAAAAGCAGGCTGAGAAACAGCGTGGCCAGCCATGTCTCCCACATGCGCTCCATGGGGAAGTAAATCGCATAAGGGAAGAACGCCCAAGCCCACCCCGCCCATTTCGCGGCGCGATCGGAGAAAGTTTGCCGCGCAACAAAGAAGATGGGAATCGCGGTCAGGGCAGAAATCAGCGCGTTGAATGAGAGCAGAACAACCGCCGACGCGGCGGTGTAGACGCCGAACAGCTTAAAGACGCCAGCCATAATCAGGGGATAAACCGGAGTCATCCAGGCGGTCGGGCCGGTGTCGCCGAATAGAGGGCTTGAGAATCCCTGGCCTTGAGCGAGCGATCGGGCGATGCGCCCAGCCTCATAGCCGAATTCCCAATGGTCGCGTGAAGGATCGATTTGCTCAGGCAAAAGGAACGGCAAGACGGCCAGGCGGATGGCGAGGGCTGCCAGGACTATCCACAAAAGTGAGGAGCGGGATTCCGGTTTTCGCGAAACAAGCGTTTCGGTCTGGGTCTCGATCGAAAGATGAGCTTCTTGTAGAACTTGCGGCATTACCCTCCAAACGCCCCGGATGCATTACACTTCGCCCCTGTGAATGTCTAACCCTATACTATCCACACAAAGATGAAAAGATCGATACGGGATTCCCTGGTGTGGCGCGAGAATTGGGGCGGGAATCGTCCCCGTTTTGAAGGTCATCTTGCGGATATTTCGCCGGGTGCGTAGCATCTAACGGTTGAATGGCCGCCGCCCTCATGCCCGAACGCTTGCGCCCCAAAATGGCGATGGGCGAGATTGTCAGCTTTGCCTACGACACGTTTTGCAGCAACAAAGTCCGCTTTATTCTGACTGCGTTAGGGATGGTGATCGGTACGGCGTCTCTGATTCTTGTGGTGACCATCGGCATGACCGGACGCCAGTACGTGCTCAATCAGATTCAGGCCATCGGG
Source organism: Binatia bacterium (assembly GCA_035538435.1). Taxonomy (GTDB): domain Bacteria; phylum Acidobacteriota; class Terriglobia; order Terriglobales; family Acidobacteriaceae; genus Sulfotelmatobacter. The sequence goes on along the minus strand of DATLKM010000330.1, from coordinate 7,547 downwards.
GCCAATCTCATCTACGCCCAGTATCAGGGCGCGCCGCACATCAGCCAGTCGACTCCGGACAATCTGACCATCGATGATGTGGAAGCTGTACGGACCGAAGTTCCCGGCGTGGTTGCCGCTACCCCGGTGGTCACGCTTTCCGAGAGAGTTCCGTTCGGCGATGGGAAAGAACGCGAAGTGCAGATTCTCGGGGTGTATCCCGAATATGTGCAGGTCCGCAATCTGATGATTCTTTCGGGGAGGTTTTTCGATGCCGAAGATTCGCAGGCGCACAACAAAGTTGGCGTGATCACGGAAAAAATGGCGCAGGAGGTTTACGGGAGCACGCAAGCGGCAATCGGCAGGGTCATCAAACTGACGGGCTTGCCGTTTACGATCATCGGGACGTTCAAAGAACGGGTAAACACTTTCGACCAGTCGGAAATCATAGGCAGCACGATGCTGATTCCCTACTCGGTGAGCCGTTACTTTTTAGAGACGCCTTCGGTGAAGATGATCTATTTTTCCATGGCCGACCCCACGCTGGTGGCCCCGGCCACCTCGGAAATAAAACGTGTGTTGCAAGCGCGGCATAGGCCGGAATCGGTTTACGACGTCACCGATTTGACCGAACTCCTCGCCGTGGCCGACCGCTCGGCAACAATGCTGACCTGGATGCTTCTGCTGATTTCGGCGGTGACCTTATTGGTGGGCGGCATCGGCATCATGAACATCATGCTCTCGACTGTGACTTCGCGCATTCGAGAGATTGGAATTCGCAAGGCCATCGGCGCCACCAATCGCGAGATTCGCTTTCAATTCCTGGCCGAGGCGATTCTCATTTCTCTGATCGGCGGATTGCTCGGCATCGTTATTGGACTGGCCATTCCCTACTCTGTGCGGTTTCTCACCGAGTACCGCATTCCCATCTCCGGATGGTCGGCGATTATTGCCATCGTCGTGTCTTCGGTGGTGGGAATTATTTTCGGTACGGTTCCGGCAACGCGGGCAGCGCAACTGGACCCGGTCGAAAGCCTGCGCTACGAATAGATCGTCTTGCCGCGGCCTTCGCCTCGATTCCCGGCCTGCCGGCCCGACCGGAGCCCCTGCGCTTACGTCCAGGTGTTGCTGGAGGCGTACATTCTGGCGGGGATCCGATGAATCGCTTGACTCGCGGGAACCAAAGGCGGATAGCCGGTGTTAGGCAGCTTTGCCAATCTCCCGCTTGACGCTTTCCAGGTCCTGACTTCCGTGTTGTTGCAGCACTTCGTTTACTGCTGCTGTTTCCGAGCCGCCGCGCACGTTCACGATAACAAGCGAGTATCCGTTTTCGAGAATCTGCCGATAGAGTTGCACGCGCTCTGGCGGAACGCCAGTATCGACGTTATTTTCCATGGTTTCGCCCAGTTTCGCACCGATGGCCGCGCCGCCAAGACCCAACAGGGCCGCGGCCCCCATGCCAATAGCGAAAACGGTGCCTAATCCAGGGATCATCAGCACGCCTGCGGTGGCTGCGGCCGTAAATCCGGCTGCGCCGCCAATCGTCGCTCCTAAGCCCGCCCCGTGGGCCTTGCCTGCGCCACTCGAGGATGCAGGGGAGGTTGGAACACTATTGAGATCCTGTTCCGAACGCACCAAGGTATTTTCTTTCGCCCCATACCGCGGTTCTTCCCGGCTCAGCAACACGATGGAATCGCGCAGGATATCGTGACGAACCAAGTCATCGGTAGTCTGCTGGGCGGCTGAGATCGAACGAAAAACTCCGGTAACACTCTCCATAGGCCCTCCTCGGGCGGGAAACGGCCTACGTAAGATTGCGGCTTGCGCGAAAGAGTTGCCGGGGGTTGCGTGGGAGTCGTAAGGAAAAAACGTTGCTCAGTCGGCTGGCATGGGCTCGGGTCGCGTCGCCGTCACAGGCCGAACTCTGGGGGAAGTGGCGGTTGCCGCGGCCTGCAGCCACTTGCGCACTTCTGGCAGAGCTTGCCGCATCGCGGCTTCGCCCGCATGCATCAGATCATCAGCCCGCTTGAAATCGTCGTAAGCAAAACCGGAAACATCGGGTTCGACCAGAACGTCTGCCGCGCCCCGCCACAGGTGGCTCATCTGGTCCTGCGCAATAGCAAACGATTGCCCAATTACATCGAACAAATGTCGAGGCGTTCCTTGTCTGCTCCAGTTGCCGCGCAAGTGCACGGCGATCACGCGGTCAGCGCCCATTTCCACAAGAGGCTGTGTGGGCACCGGATGGGACAACATTCCGTCTACCAGATAGCGGCCGCGAATTTCGACGGGAAGAAACATTCCCGGATAGGCGCAACTGGCGCGCACGGGATCGATAATCGAGCCGGAATGAAAAACCACGCCTTCGCCGCTGTTGAAATCGGTTGCGGTCACTCCGAGTGGAATGCGGAGTTGCTCAAAATTCGTGACCTTTAATGTGCGGCGCAAGAAGGTAACCATGCGGTCGTTGGAGGCGAAGCCATAGCGCGAAACCGTCCAACGGGCGAAAGTGGTAAAGCGGCAGGAGTGGGCAACCTTCTCCAGTTCGGCGGCCGAAATCCCGCTGCAATAGACGGCGCCAATCAGTGCGCCTACGCTGGTTCCGGTTACGTAACGCACCGGAATTCCTTCTTCTTCCAGAACTTTAAGAACGCCGATGTGGGCCATGCCGCGGGCAAAACCGCCGCCCAGCGCGAGTCCAATGGCGGGTGAGCGAGACTCGAGTGCGCCAGCCTTGCGGGAAATTTCCCGGCCAAAAGCCTGTACCGAGCGGATGATTTTCCCCAAACTCTTCATTCGAAAACCCCGCGTCCAGGGCCCGGAACACCTACTTCCGCTGTTTATTAAGATGCCATCAATTTCTGGAAAGCTGCAGTCCACTTTGGTGCCAGAACCAGTTACCGCAGGGCAGTGCCAGGTTACCCCCGGTTACCCCCATCCCCGCCCCGATCCCAGGTGACGAAGTGCTGTAATCCTGCTAACTTGCGACTGTATGCTGCGGGAGATCTCGGCTGGGGGCGTGGTTTTGCAGGAGCGCGAAGGCGCCTGGTGGATGGCCGTCATTGAACCGGCCGAGGAAGCGCCGAAGGCCGGCGATCCTGTTCCACGCGCTCATAGGGTCCCGAAACCGGTGTACGCGCTGCCCAAGGGCCTGGTCGATCCCGGAGAAAAAGCGCTCGAAACCGCCTTGCGCGAGGTCCACGAAGAGACCGGCGTCATCGCCGAGGCGGTCGCCAAGCTCGGCGACATCAAGTACATCTACACGCGTACCTGGGGCGGCGGCGAACGCGTTTTCAAAATCGTCAGTTTTTATCTTATGCGGTATGTTTCAGGCCGCATCGATGACGTCGCCCGCGAAATGAGGATCGAAGTAGCTCGGGCCAGTTGGATCCAGTTGGAAGAGGCCCCGAAACTACTGGCCTATCGCGGCGAAAAGCAAATGGCGCGGAAAGCGCTCGAATATGTGGGGAAACACCCTGAGCTGTGATTGCGCTCCAGTCTCGCCAATAAAATGTCCGGTTCGGTACACTGCCAGAGAAGAAATTTCCCAGAGGGATGTTCATGAAGGGCATTCATAAAGTCGCCATTCTCGGCGCCGGAACCATGGGCGCACGCATCGCCGCGCATTTCGCCAACGCCGGCGTTCCCAGCTATTTGTTCGATATTGTCCCACCTGGCGCCGACGCTACGGCGCGCAACAAGATCGCCGCCGGCGGACTCGACGGGGCCAAGAAATCCAAGCCGGCTGCGTTCATGGATGCATCGCTGGCCCGGCTGGTGACTATCGGCAACTTCGAAGACGATCTCAAAAAACTCAGCGAGGTCGACTGGATTATCGAAGCGGTGGTCGAGAATCTCGAAATCAAGCGTTCGCTGCTGGGCAAGGTGGAAGCGGTGAGAAAGCCGGGAACGATCATCACCACCAACACCAGCGGCCTGCCCGTGGGCAAAATCGCCGAGGGATTTTCCGATGATTTCCGGCGTTGCTGGTTCGGCACACACTTTTTCAACCCGCCGCGGTATATGCGACTGCTGGAGATCATACCCACCGCCGAGGCCGATCCCGCTTTGATCGAGGCGGTCTCCCATTTCTCCGACGTGCGCCTGGGCAAAGGCGTGGTCATGGCAAAGGACACGCCCAACTTCATCGCGAATCGAATTGGGACTTTCTCCGTGCTGAATGTCATGCGTCTGATGCAGGAAATGGATATGACCATCGAAGACATCGACGCGCTTACGGGACAGGCTGTGGGCTGGCCGAAATCCGCGACGTTTCGCACCATCGATCTGGTCGGGCTCGATATTCTCGGCCACGTGGTCAGCAACATGACGGCGAATGTCCAGGATGAGCGGAGCGATCTTCGCCTCCCGGATTTCTTCGCGCAAATGTTGCAAAGGAAATGGCTGGGCGACAAAACCAAAGGCGGTTTTTACAGGAAGCTGAAGGGCGGCGAAGGCAAAGAAGACGAGCGGCTGGCGATCGATTGGAAAACGCTGGAGTACCATCCGCGCTCCAAGCCAAAATTCGCGGCGCTTGACATGGCGAAGAATGTGGAAGACACAGGTGCGCGCCTGCGCATGTTGTTGGGGCTCGACGGCGGCGCGCCGCAGAAAGCCGACAAGGCCGGGCAGTTCCTGTGGGCGGCGTTGTCGGACCTCTGGAATTATTCCGCGAGTCGCGTGCCCGAGATTGCCGATTCCATCGTCGAAATCGACCGCGCCATGCGATTGGGATTCAATTGGGAGTTGGGCCCGTTCGAGCTATGGAACGCTGCCGGAGTCGACGCCACGGTTGCGCGCATGAAAAAAGAAGGACGGCCGGTGGCGGCCAATGTCGAGAAATTGCTGACCGCCGGCCATAAGGGCTGGTATATCGACGACGCCAGATCACCCTCCGGGCGCAAGTTTTGGGACCTGCGGTCGGAAAGCTGGCAACCGGAACAGGTTGCGGCTGGAGTCTGGTCCGTCATGGTGGCAAAGAAGTCGAATGGCGTAGTGAAGAAGAATCCCGGGGCGTCGCTGATCGATCTGGGCGATGGCGTCGCCTGTCTAGAGTTCCACAGCAAAATGAACGCGCTGGGCGGCGACATTATCGGTCTTATTAGTCAAACCCTAAAACCCAACGGCCCGGGCGACAACTTCGACGCCTTCGTCATCACCAATGACGCGGCCAATTTCTCGGTTGGCGCCAACCTGATGTTGCTGCTGATGAGCGTGCAGGAGGAGGAGTGGGATGAGGTCGATTTCGCTATCCGCCAATTTCAGGGGATGACGCAGGCGATCAAATTTTCGCCGAAGCCCGTGGTCTCCGCGCCGTTCGGATTATGCCTGGGTGGCGGCACGGAAATTTCGTTGCATGCGGCAGCACGCCAGCCTCACGCCGAGTTGTATACGGGGTTAGTGGAAGTGGGCGTCGGCTTGCTTCCCGGCGGTGGCGGCTGCAAAGAAATGCTGCTGCGAGCCGTCGACGGGGCAATCGCGGCGAGGGGCGGCAAAGGCTCGGGTGACGCGCTGGCGGGATCCATCGAGCTGCTGGAAGCGATGAAGCGGGCGTTTGAGACCATCGCGACGGCTAAAGTTGCGACGTCTGCGCAGGAGGCGCGCGGCCTCGGCTTCCTCAGCGATTCCGACCGCATCTCCATGAACCGCGAGCGCGTGCTTTCCGATGCGAAAGAGCGCGCGCTCGAACTGGTTCGCGCAGGCTATGAACCGCCGGTTCCGCGCACGGATATTCCGGCTCCCGGCGAGAGTCTTTTGGCTACGTTGAAGATGGGCGTTCACCTGATGCGGCAGGGAGATTACATCAGCGACTACGAAGTCAAGCTGGGCGGCAAAATTGCCGAGGTCCTGTGCGGCGGAAATATAACGCCCGGTACTCCGGTGAGCGAACAGTACTTGCTTGATCTGGAGCGGGAGGGGTTCAAATCGCTCTGCGGCGAGAAAAAGACACAGGAAAGAATTCAGTACACACTGAAGACGGGAAAAACGCTGAGGAATTGAGAGCAAATGGGAGCGCCGCTCTCAGCTATATCATCGAGCTGATCTGCTTAGCTATTTACGAAAGCTGCAACCTGAGCTAGAATCATAGCTAGTGGGGTGCTTATGTCATACGTTCGCCCTGAAGCAGTTTTGTCTCCCCGAAAGCGCGTTGGGGGCATTCTTGAGGTGATCCATGATCCCGGTGAGGGCGGGATGAGCGTGGCTCGCATTTTGTGGGACGGGGAACCCGTGATCGCAACTCGCTGGAATGGTACCGAGGAGCAGCCCTTAGGGAACCCGATGTCACGGCGGCAGGCCACTTGGTTTGTAGTCGGTACCTATGCCGCGACCAAGGTCGAAGAGGCGGCGCGTGCGGCGGCTGAGCAGTCACCGAACAGCCTAGTAGCCCGGTACCGAGAAATGGCCAACGATTCCGAGCGAGAGCGGGAAGCCGAGCAATGGATCGAAGGGTTGATTGGCGATGCATCCGCTTAGAGGTGAGGTGTGGTGGGTATCATTTGATCCTGCGGTTGGCGGGGAAATCCGAAAGATACGTCCTGCCATTATCCTCAGCAACGATCCCGCAAATGCGGCGCTCAACCGCGTCATCGTAATCCCGCTTACGAGCCAGGTGGCAAAGGTGTATCCCGGAGAAGCCCTCGTCACCCTCAACGGCGAAGAACGCAAGGCAATGGCTGACCAGATCGCGAGCGCGTCCAAGAGCCGGCTGAAAAGCAAGCTGGGATTTCTATCTCGAAACGATGTCACCGCGGTTGAAAATGCGGTGCTGACGCAATTGGCCATCCGGCGCTAGGAGCAGGAAGCGCTTTTTCGCCAGGTACGGGGCGATCCACGGTGCTCCGCCGGCGTCGGGCAGGCTCATCGTCGGGTTCGACATCCGGCGCGCGGGCATGCGTTTCGGAGTTCTTTCCGCGAAGGATCTTGCGCGGTAGTGTCGGGGCGAGCCGTGATCCGAATGTTCAGGAATTACCTCCACTTAGCTCCCTCGCATCGTTTCCTCCCCTGCTACACTCAAATCCCCTGGAGGTAGAACCGTTGCAGTCTGTCTACATTCTTTCCGCGGTGCGCACGCCGATCGGCAAATTCGGGGGATCGCTCGCGTCTTTGACCGCCGCCGATATGGGCACGGTCGCCGCCAAGGCCGCGCTGGAGCGCGCCCAAGTGCAGCCCGATCAGATTGACGAAACCATTTTCGGTAACGCGCGACAGGCCGGCGGGGGACCGAATCCCGCGCGCCAGATTTCCATGCGCAGCGGCGTCCCGAAAGAAGTCCCGGCGTTCACGGTCAACAAAGCCTGCGCCTCGGGCTTGAAGTCGATCGCGCTCGGCTATCAGTCCATTCTCCTCGGCGATTCCAGTTGCGTTCTCGCCGGGGGAACGGAATCCATGTCGCGCCTTCCTTATTATCTCGAAGCCCGCTGGGGCTTTCGCCTGGGCAATCAGGAACTGGTCGATGGTATGTATCGCGACGGTTTTTTCTGCCCCATCGCGAAAATGGTGATGGGGGAAACCGCCGAAGTTCTGGCCGAAGAGTACAAAATCTCGCGCGAAGAACAAGACGAGTTTGC
>DATLKM010000329.1:0-11880 GCA_035538435.1 Binatia bacterium | reverse complement strand
AGCAGTCGGGCACGCCGTATTTCTGCTTCAAGGACCTCGACGAGAACAAGCCCACAGGCTCGATCAGAATTCGCGTCGAAACCATAGATTATTTCCTCCGCCGCTATCGCGAGGAAGTCATTCGCAAGCGCAAGGCCGGCGCAGACATCCAAGCGCAGCTGGCCGCGCTGGAAGCGCAATTGCGGCGCGAGAAATCCGGCGCAGAAATGCCGCCGGCTTCGCCAGAGTGGGAACGCGAAGCCCAGGAAATGGCGGCAGACTAAGACTCCGATTGCCGATCCCGCAGTTATACGCGTGTAGTGTCTCCAGGGCCTACCCAGAATGAGGTGGCGCCATCCTGAGCGAACCTGTTTTCTTCGCATTCCAAACTGGGAACGAGCCGAACCAATTCTGACAACAGGTGGAATGAACGAGGCGATTTCAGATTATGATTGCATCGGCTTAAAGGCGATTTTGTCGCAAAGTGGGAGCAGTATGAGCAAAATGCTCGATATTCTCTCGTCGGTGGCACAGCAACTGATGGACAGTAATGATGTCGAGCTTGAGGGCAAGAGGCTGCGGGTCAAGCGTACAGGAACGGCGCGCTTGCGTGTCGTGGAGTTCCAAGTGGATGGGCGCAGGCTGGAGGCGATTGAACAGAATCCGGATAAGCCCAGCCACTGGGGGAAGCTGGCGCGGGAAAAACATCAGGTGGTGCAGTTTATTGACGCTGAGACACACAGGTATGTGGCGGTGTCGGTGGACGGGAAGGCACGAGAGTATAGCGATTAGGCCTGTTCGCCCGAGTGGCTGGAGCCTTCATTTGGCGAAGAAGTAATCGAACGATTTCACCGCGGTGAATTCGTCGTCTTTGACGTCGAAGACGGTGTAGAGTTTGGTGACGTAGAGCACGTCGTGAACTTTCTTGGTCAGGGCGAGCAGCTTGAGTTCACCGCCGGCGTTGCGAACGGTGGTGTAGGCGGCGACCAGTTCGCCGACGCCGGAAGAGTCGATGTAGTCGACCTGGGCGAGGTTGAGGATGATCTTCTTTTTGCCCTCGGCAACGAGCGAGCGGATGGTGTCGCGAAGTTGCTCGATTTCGTCGCCCAAAGTGATGCGACCACTGATGTCAACAATGGTGACGTGGCTGACTTCGCGGGTGGTGATGGTCATGGGTTCGGGCTTCGGCTTTCTGCCTTCTGGCGTTGGACTTCACGTTCCTCGCTTGGCGGGAATGGTAGATGCCGTGGCGTGGCAAGTCAATACTATTGCAGGTTTCGGCCTCACAAATTGACGGGGTGGAATCTTCGCCCCTAAAATCACATCAAAGTCGTTGTAGGCTGGAAAACTCGGCCGACACGCGACCTGACCGTCTCTCATACAAGATGCCACTCTACGAATATCAATGCAAAAAGTGCGGCCACCGCTTCGAAAAAATCCAGAAATTTTCCGATAAGCCCGTCAAGAAATGCCCGGAGTGCGGAGGCGTGGTTGAGCAGGTTATTTCAGCGCCAGCCGTGCAGTTCAAGGGGTCGGGTTGGTATGTGACCGATTATGCCAAGAAATCGCACGCGTCCGGGGGCGACTCGAGCTCGAAGAAAGAAGACAAGTCCAAGTCGGATGGAGCCAAGAGCGAGACTTCGACGGAGAGCTCGACCAAAGAGACGGCCAAAGCGGGTTCATCCAAGAAGGGCGAGAAGAAGTGAGCAGTTTGGCTGATTCCATCCGTTGACGGTTCTTAGGGCCGATTCAGGCGATCCAGCAGGCGGTTTTTCACACCGGGCCATTCCTCAACCGTGATTGAGTAGCGCGCGGAATTGCGTGGTACGAGGTCGGTGGCCATGCGGTGAGCGCGAAGAATTCCCTCGAACTTCCCACCGATCCGCTCAATGGCTGCGCGAGACCGCTGATTGCGCTCGTCGGCGTGCAGGCAGACGCGAAGGACATTCCAGGCTTCAAACGCGTGGGCGAGCATCAGGAGTTTCGATTCTGTGTTGGCGGCGGTGCGTATTGCCGAAGATGTAAACCACGTGTAGCCGATCTCACAGACATTAGGGGTGAGACGTTTATGCAGGGCGTGCCCCGCCGGCCAGGGCCAGCGCTCGATGTTCCAGAATCTACTTGAGCCGATGATTGCGTTGTCGGCGAGGCGGACGATGGCGAAGGGCAAAGCGGTGCCGGCTTCCTGCCAGGCGAGTGCAGTGTCGATGTACTTTTTTGCCTCTTCGCTGTTCCTGGGGACCGGGCTCAACTGATACAGAGACGGATCGGCGCACGCGGCAGCCACCAGGCCCTCCGCGTGCTCATGCTGTAACGGTTCCAGACGAACATGCCTGCCGTAAAGAGTTACATCTTCCATCCGCATGATCCCGCCTACTTGAGCTCGTGCTCGAAGTGATCGTCGATCATGTGGAACAGCTGGTCGCGGGCGTCGCTGCCGGCGATGCTGTGGGTTTTGTTGGGATAAATCATGAGCCGGAACTGCTTACCGGCCTTGATGAGAGCATCGATCATCTGCATGCTGTTCTGGAAGTGAACGTTGTCGTCGCCGGTGCCGTGCGCCAGCATCAGTGCGCCGTGCAGATTTGCGGCAGAGGCGGTGACGTCGGATTCGGCGTAGCCTTTCGGATCTTCTTTCAGCAGGCCCATGTAGCGCTCGGTGTAGATGGAGTCGTAATTGACCTGGTTGGTCACTGGCGCAACCGCGACGCCGGCGCGGAAGCGGTCGGAGTGGGTCATCGCATAGAGGGTCATCGAACCGCCGTTGGACCATCCCCAGATGGCAATCCGAGTGGCATCGAGCTGAGGATACTGCGCCAGCAACTGATCAAGCGCAGTCAGTTGATCTTTCAATTCAATCGCGCCGAATTCGTGGCGAATGGCGGCCTGAAATTTGCGATCACGGCCGGGAGTTCCACGATTGTCGACCGAGAAAATGGCGAAGCCCTGACGCGACAGCAGTTCGTCAAATGCGCCCGGAGTTTCTTTCAGCACGGTTTGAGCGGCAGGGCCGCCGTAGATGTTGATGATCAAGGGAACCTTGCCTGAGGCGGGCGCATCAGCGGGAAGCAGCAAGCGGCCGTGCAAGAGCGTTCCGTCGTCGGCCTTGAAGTCGATAAAGTGGGGAGAGCGCAGGCCGTAGTCGGCGACGACGTCGCGCGACTGCCAGACGGGAGAGCACGATCCGCCAACCGCGCACAAGGAGATCTTCGGAGACGTCGAGGGGCCGGCGAAAGTCTGCTCGAAGTGTTTGCCGTCATCAGAGAATGAAGCCAGATAGACACCTTCGCCAGGCGTGAGCTGGCGCAGGTCGGAGCCATCGAGCTTGACCGAAAAAACGTGGCGCTGGCGGGCGTCACCCTTATTGCAGGAAAAGAAAATAGTGCCTGCCGCTTCGTCGACGCCTTCCACGCCGAGCACCTCGTAATCGCCCTGGGTCAACTGGCGCTCGAGTTTGGCCTGTCCGGAGAGCGCATTCTGCTTGTCGAAACTGTATAGATAAAGATGGGTGTGGCCGTCGCGCCAACTGGACCAGAGAAAGCGATCACCCGATTTCAGCACGCGGAAATCGTCGTTCACGTTGATCCAGGCGTCAGGCTGGGTTTCGGTCAGGACTTTCGCCGACTTGCCCGATTTTGCGTCGATGAAATAAATATCCATGGTGTCCTGGCGGCGATTGAGGAGTTCGGCCCAGAGCACGCCATCGTTAACCCAGCCAAAGCGCGGGATATAGGTTTCTTCGTCACTGGTCAGGGAAATCCAGCGGACTTTGCCTTTGTCGGCATCGACCACGCCGAGCTTAACGACGGGATTGGGGTCGCCCACCTTGGGGTATTTCTCGTTATCGACGGTCGGATGCGTGGGGATAAGGTTTGCGATGGGATACGTCGGAACTTTGGTTTCGTCCATGTGGAGAAACGCGAGCTGCTTGCTATTCGGGGACCAGAAATAGTTGCTGCGGACGGAGAGTTCCTCGCCGTAGACCCAGTCAATGTCGCCGTTGAAGAGATTGTCTTCTGTATCTTTTGTGAGCTGCTTTTCATTCTTGCCGGCGACGGTGCGCACGTAGAGATTGTGCTTGCGGATGTAGGAAACTTTGTTGCCGTCTGGTGAAAACTTGGGATCGCCGCTTGGGTCAGGGGCGGAGGTGAACTGAACCGCCGTTCCAGAACTCAGATCGAACAGCCACAGTTGGCCTTGGGAGTCGAAGATCATGTGTTTGGAATCGGGCGCCCAGACATAGGCGGCGACGTGGTAGCGGGTGAGGCGCTCGCGCTCACGTTCATCTTTGACCTTGTCGTAATCGGGGGCGAGGGAGGCGAGTTTGGCCGCGCTGACCAGGACTTTTTTCTCGCCCGTGGCGGCATCGACGTACCAAAGCTCACCGTGTTCGCCTGCGTCATCGCGCTGCACGAAAGAAAGTTTGGCGCCGTCGGGACTCCACGTTGTGTTTTCGGGGCCGCGGCCGCCCAGACCGCCGGGGGCGAACATGGCTTCGATGGTCAACGGTTTGGCGGCGGGCGATGTTTGAGCGAATACGGGCAGGCAAATCAGTAGAACTAGAGCCGGCGGAATCGGAAAGATCGCAGAATTTTTCTTCACACAAAACTCCAGAAGATTGAAATGGCGGACAAGAACGGAAGAACAAACGAACGAGTGTACACCGAAAGCGGCGACGGGTGCAGGGCGAGGATGTCCGGCCGGAGCAGGCGCGGTGGGCGAGCGATGGCCGCGTGCCGCGCATCCAGCGTGCTAGAATCAGGTCAGGCCTCCATCTTGATGCTTCCAGAAATCGAAAATCTTTTGCGCCTGCAGGAAGCGGACAAGGAAATCCGCCGCCTGCAGGATGAAGTTGCCGAACTGCCCAGGCGCGTAGCCGCGATCGAACAAAAGCTGGCATCCACAAAAGCTCAACTGGAGAAGGCGCAGGCCGCGGTGAAGGCCGACGAAGCCACGCGGCGGAAGTACGATACGACGATTTCCGACCTGCGCGGCAAAATCTCGAAATACCGCGACCAGTCGCTGGATGTAAAAACCAACGAGCAATACAAGGCGCTGCTGCACGAGATCCAGTTCGCGGAAAAAGAAATCGCGGCCACCGAAGATAAAATACTCGAACTCATGCTGAATGCGGATGCGCGGGACCGGGAAGTAAAAGCCGCGCAGATCGAGTTGAAGGCGGAAACGGCCGAGATCGAAAAAGAAAAAGAGCAGGCACGGCTGGTCACCGCGGAAGACGAGAAAAAGCTAGCGGAATGGCGCGCCAAACGCGATCAGCTTCGCGCCGGCGTGAATGAAGATCTGCTGCGGCACTACGAGCGGGTTTCAAAATTCCGGGGCAGCGGAATCGCTGAAGTTCGCGATCACAAGTGCATGGGCTGCCAGGTGATGTTGCGGCCGCAGACTTATAACGATGTGCGGTCGGGACAGCAGACGATGGTCTGTGACTCGTGCCAGCGCATTCTGTATTTCAATTCGGCCAATGCGGTGCCGGTGGCCGATCCCGAGCAGAACAAGCGGCCGCGGCGGCACCATCCCAAGATTGACGCTCCCCAGGCCTGGTATTACCGTGAGGAGTATGGCCCGGACGGTGAAGCTTTGCTGTGCCTGATGAACGGCGGCGGCCAGGCCAGCCGGCGGGTTTTCGACTTCGCCACCGGACGATTGATGGGCGATATTCTGATTCGCGAAGGCGATTACCGGCAGGCATTCCCCGAAGACATTACAGGCTCGATCCGCCTGAACGGCAACTGGTCGGAAGAAGAAATGGAAGCGTGGGACACCGAGATGCCAACCGCGGTGCTTGATTCGCTCCACTTCGACCTGGAAGCCGCGCGCTATGAGATGACCCACACCTCGATCAAGTCGAAAGCGGCGGAAACCGTTCCCACCAGCCAGGTCGCCAGCTAACCGCATTCCCGCCAAGTACTACGATGGCGCGGGCGGCGTAGGTCAATGTCGGACTCGCGGCGAATCGTCATCGATTCGGCCACCGCACTTCTGGACGCGAACAGCAGAGGTTTAAGATTGCCACTATGCTCACCCCTGCTTCAAAAGGTGTTGCCGCAGTGCAGGTTTCTTCCCGCGGCGCCGCGCGCCTGAAAGGCGGCCACGTCTGGGTCTATCGCTCGGATCTGGTTTCGAACGATTCTGCGGCGCCTGGATCAATGGTTGCGGTCCAGGACGAGCGCGGCAAATTTCTCGGCACAGCGCTTTTTTCCAGTACTTCTCAGATCGCGCTGCGGCTGATCTCGCGCGAGCCAGTTCCCGACTTTCACGCCCTCCTTCGGGAGCGCATCACCCGGGCGGTTTTATACCGCGATAGGCTTGTGCACGATACCGACGCTTACCGCCTGGTATTCAGCGAAGCCGATTTTCTTCCCGGCCTGATCGTCGATCGATACAACGAAATTCTCTCGCTTCAGGTTCTGACCCAGGCCATGGACGCGGAGAGCGTTCGCGAGACGGTGATCGGGGAGTTGAATGAAAGACTGCGGCCTGAGTCGATCGTGGAGCGGATTGAGCCCCGAGTTCGCCAACTTGAAGATCTGCCGGCGCGAGAGTCTGGGCTGCTGCAAGGCCAAAAGACGGCGACGATGTTTACGATGAACGGCGTCCGGTTTCAGTTCGATGCTCTCGCCGGCCAGAAAACCGGTGCTTTCCTCGACCAGCGCGAAAATTATGCGGCCGCCGCACAATATGCTCACGGTGAAGCTCTCGATGTTTTCTGTTATCAGGGAGGATTTGCCCTGCATCTGGCCGCAGGCTGCAACACGGTGACAGGCGTTGACAGCTCGCGCCCAGCGCTCGAAGTGGCCGACCAGAATGCGGCCCTTAACGGGCGGGAGATCGAGTGGATCGAGGGCAATGCTTTCGACTTGCTCAAAGACTACGCCGCTTCCGGCCGGCAATATGACACGGTCGTGCTCGATCCCCCGGCCTTTGCCAAGGCGAAAAAGGACCTGGATTCTGCGCTTCGAGGCTATAAAGAGCTGAACCTGCGTGCCTTGAAGATGCTCCGGCCGGGCGGGGTGCTGGTCACCTGCTCCTGCTCCTACCACGTAGGGCAGGTCGATTTTCTTGAAATGCTGGGGGCAGCTGCCCTGGACTCACACCGAAACTTGCGTCTGCTGGAGATTCGTGGACAGGCAAAAGACCACCCCATCCTGCTGAATGTGCCCGAAACGTCCTATCTGAAGTGCGTCATAGCTACTATAAGTCATTGAATAATATGTATGTCTAGCATATTGACAACACTACACTCATATTTTATGCTTCCTTTAGAATCATTCGGGCATCGAATGTAGTGACTGGGTCGAAGAGATGTGCGTAGATGAGTTTCTCACGCTCCGTTCCAGCCCGCTTACATCACCAAGCCCGAATCTCAAAAAGATATCTGAAGGAGGATTTAGCCATGACCGTTTTAACCCGTTGGGAGCCATTTCGTGAGTTTTCTACCCTGCAGGACCGCATGAACCGCCTGTTCCGCGAGTCTTATCAGGGTGGCAGCGACGAGTCGCTGACCAGTTCGAGCTTTGCCCCCGCAGTCGACGTCTACGAAGACGAGCACAAGGTCACGCTCAAGATCGAAGTGCCCGGAATCGACGAGAAAGACATCGATGTGCGCCTCGAGAACAATACTCTGACCGTGCACGGCGAGCGCAAGATCGAGAAGGAAGAGAAGGAAGAGAACTATCGCCGAGTCGAGCGCCAGTATGGCAGCTTCACCCGCACCTTCACTCTGCCCACGACCGTGGATTCCGAGCATGTCTCGGCCAACTACGACAAGGGCGTGTTGAACATCACCCTGCCCAAGAAGGCGGAAGCCAAGCCGAAGCAGATCAAGGTGAACGTTGGCGCGGAAAAGCAAGGCACGGAAAAGACGCTGGAAGGCAAGGGCGTCAGTAAGGCTGCCTAATTCGGCAATGCTCATGTAGGGACAGCCGCCCTCGGCTGTCCAGTCGAGCGAAGCTCGGCAGCTTTGGCGGGAGGCGGCAGAGGTGACCGCCTCCCGTTTTTGTTTTGCCTTGGGTTGGTTCACAATGTCTGAAGGAACATCCAATCGTGAAAGAGACATTGCAAGCGATCAACCACATGCAAGCCGACGGGGTAATCGGAAAATATGCAATTGGGGGTGCGGTGGGGGCAACTCTCTACCTTGAGCCGGCGGCCACGCTTGACATCGACATATTTGTGGTGCTGCCAACCGCCGAACGTAGCTCCTTGGTTAGCTTGACCAAAATCTACGATTATTTGAAAGCCAAGGGGGGCAAGGTGACGCGCGAATACATTGAGATTGGAGGTTGGCCGATTCAGTTTCTTCCACCCGCCAACGAGCTTGAGCGGGAGGCGGTGGCTAGTGCTGTACGCGCGACGGTCGAGGACGTTCCTACTTGGGTTATGTCGGCGGAACACCTCGTCGCGATTGCGTTGCAGACGGGTCGCTCCAAAGACCATATTCGGATTCTACAGTTCCTCGAGCAGGGAGTTGTTAGCCGAAAAAAGCTGGAGGACATCCTGCAACGCCACCGATTGAACTCGAAATGGCGGCAATTTCAAGAGAGGTATTTAGAGGGTACTCATGGATAAGAAGGCGGAAACAGCTAAGCGAAAGATCCGGAAGGAATTGGCTGGGCTGAGCTTTACGGAGAAGACAAGGATTCTGGAGAGTCTGCGTGATCGAAGCCTAGCGTTTGAATTGGTTCGCGTCTTTCTTGTCCCAAATCCGAAAGATGGGATTCAAGATCGGGATCATGTGAACACCCTCCAGCGCGAAAGCCAAAAATATCTGAATAGCCATCTCAAAGGGGGACCACCAAATGCCTCACGTTCCGCTCTCAGTGGCATTTTGAGCGGTTGGATTTCTGGGGCTGGGCGCAAGGTGCGTTTTGAGATTCAGCTCGATGGAGAAAGCAAGGGCAAGGAGATATCCAGCAAGGAAGAGCTTGATAAGCTCATTGGGCGAGACCAAACCCCGGCTGCCTTTCTTCGAGCTTTAGCCAAACCCTAAGCCGTTTTGCGGCGACAATAATCTACAAAGACGAGACATTTTATGGCGATCCGTTGGGACAAATTCACAGTAAAAGCACAAGAGGCCGTGCAGCGGGGGAACGAACTCGCGTCGGAACACGGCAACCCTGAGCTGCAGCCGGTCCATGTGTTGGCGGCGCTGCTCGAGGATAAAGAAGGCATTGTTGCGCCAATTCTCGAAAAGATCGGGATTGGGCCGCAGGCGGTGCTCGCCGAAATCTACCGCGAGATCGAGAAGCTGCCCAAAGTTTCGGGGCAGGCGTCGCAGGCCACGCTCTCAAACAACGCGAACAAGATGCTGGAGCAGGCCTTCAAAGAAGCGTCGAACTTCAAAGACGAGTACGTTTCCACCGAGCACCTGCTGCTGGCGATCACGCACCTGAAGCAGGACCCTGCGCAGCAGATTCTTGCGCGGCAGGGCGCAACTTACGACGCGATCCTGAAAGCGTTGACCACGGTGCGCGGGTCGCAGAAAGTTACCGATCAAAATCCCGAGGCGAAGTATCAGGCGCTGGAGCGCTACGCTCGCGACCTGACCGAGCAGGCCCGGCGGGGAAAGCTCGATCCCGTGATCGGGCGCGACGAAGAAATCCGCCGCGTAGTGCAGGTTCTGTCACGGCGCACGAAGAATAATCCCGTGCTGATCGGCGAACCGGGCGTGGGCAAGACTGCGATTGTGGAAGGCCTGGCGCAGCGCATCATCTCGGGCGATGTCCCAGAGATTTTGAAAAACAAACGCGTGGTCGCGTTGGACCTGGGGGCGATGCTCGCCGGCGCGAAATACCGCGGCGAGTTTGAAGACCGTCTCAAAGCAGTTTTAAAAGAAATTGAAGACTCGCAAGGCCAAGTCATCATGTTCATCGACGAGCTGCATACGTTGGTGGGCGCGGGCGCGGCCGAGGGCGCCATCGACGCTTCCAACATGCTGAAGCCGGCGCTGGCTCGCGGCGAGCTGCGCGCGATCGGAGCGACCACGCTGAATGAGTACCGCAAGTACATTGAAAAGGACGCGGCGCTCGAACGGCGATTCCAGATCGTTTTTGTGGGCGAGCCGAACGTCGAAGACACGATCGCGATTCTTCGCGGATTGAAAGAAAAGTACGAAGTGCATCACGGCGTACGGATTAAGGATTCGGCGATTGTGGCTGCGGCTACCCTGTCGCATCGCTACATTTCCGACCGGTTCTTGCCCGATAAAGCCATAGATCTGGTCGATGAGGCGGCCGCGTCCTTGCGGATCCAGATTGATTCTCTGCCCACCGATATCGATCAACTGGAGCGCAAAGCCACCCAGTTGGAAATTGAGAAGCAGGCGCTGAAAAAAGAAGACGACGCCAACTCGCGCGAGCGGCTGTCGGTGATCGAAAAAGAGCTGGCCGAGATTCGCGAGAAGTCGAACGCCCTGAAGGCGAATTGGAAGAAAGAGAAGGAATCGATTGGGCGTATCCGCGAGCTGAAAGAGAAGATCGACAAACTCAAAGTGGAAGAGCAGGCCGAAGAGCGCAAGGGCAATCTGCAGCGTGTCGCGGAGATCAAGTATGGCTTGATTCGCGATGCGGAGAAGGAACTGGCCAAGCTCACAGAGAAAGCCGACGATGACCGCAAGCCGCGCATGTTGAAGGAAGAAGTGGACGAGGAAGATATTGCCCGCATTGTTTCCAAGTGGACCGGCATTCCTGTCTCGAAAATGCTGGAAGGAGAAGTCAAGAAGCTGGTCAATATGGAAGAGCGGCTGCGGCAGCGCGTGGTCGGCCAGGATCCGGCTCTGGAGCGCGTGTCGAACGCCATTCGCCGTTCCCGTGCGGGGTTGAGCGATCCCAAGCGGCCGATCGGTTCATTCATTTTTCTTGGGCCGACGGGAGTGGGAAAAACGGAACTCGCGCGCGCTCTGGCCGAGTTTTTGTTCGATGACGAGCACGCCATGATCCGCATCGATATGTCGGAGTACATGGAGAAACATTCGGTCGCGAGGCTGATCGGTGCGCCGCCGGGATACGTTGGCTATGAAGAGGGCGGCCAACTCACGGAACAAGTGCGCCGGCGGCCGTATGCGGTCGTGCTGTTCGACGAAATCGAAAAAGCCCACCCGGACGTATTCAACGTCCTCTTGCAGATGATGGACGATGGCCGGCTTACCGACGGCAAGGGGCGCGCGGTCGACTTCAAGAACACGATCCTGATCATGACGTCGAACATTGGATCGACCTTCTTACAGGCGGAAAATCTGCGCACACCGGAGGATTTTGAAAAAGCCAGCGAGCAGGTGATGAACGCGCTGCACGGGCACTTCCGGCCGGAGTTTCTGAATCGGGTCGACGACATCATCGTGTTCCGGCCCCTGGGCAAAGAGCAACTGGTCAAGATCATAGAACTGCGGCTTGAAGATGTGCGGCGATTATTGGCCGATCGGAAGATTTCGATCGAGCTCACGGACGCGGCGAAGGACCTGCTGTTTACGCAGGGTTACGACGCGAATTTCGGAGCGCGTCCGCTGAAGCGGGCGATCCAGAAGCTGATTCAGGATCCGCTGGCGCTGAAGATTCTGGACGGCGAGATTCTGCACGGCGACCACGTGGTAATTGATGCCGACAAGAAGGCCGGCAAGATGAAGCTCGATGTCAGCAAGCGCGTAGGCGAGAAAGAGAAAGTAAAAGCGAAATAGTTTTCACGTGTGCTTTCCGCTTGCGTTGTTTCCGAACCCGCCCCGCGCGGGTTCGGAACGGTGTCCGCCGCGATGGATGCGCTTTGTCCAAGCGTGTTCAATCGGGCTTCTTTTTCACAAAGGCGGCGACGAGTTCCGGCGATGCCGCCAGCAGCCACGCGATCACGATCCGCAGCATGAGCTGAAAACCATACCAGAAGAACCTCCAG
>DATLKM010000328.1:0-14659 GCA_035538435.1 Binatia bacterium | reverse complement strand
ACCAGCGGTTCGACCTTGAACATCAGCAACACGACTGTCAACGGCGCCGGTGGAACGATCAGCGCCAATGCCAGCACCATCAAGCTGAACAGTGCGACGATCAACGGCGGAAACATCACGCTCACCGGCGCATCCACGCTGCAGTTGAACACGGCCACCATTCACGCGGGCAGCACCATTACCAACAGCGCAACAGGGCAGATTCAGATCGCTTCCGGCTTCAGCAACTATCTGGGCGGCACCATCAACAACTCGGCCGGCGGCATTCTCTCCATCGCCAACAACGCGGGACTGAACCTGAGCGGAGGAACTTACGCGCAGTTGGGCGCGGTGCAGATGAATTCGGCCGGTAACTTCACGGAACTGATTCTTCAGGGGGATGTGACGTTGAGCGGCGGCTCGCTCACCTTGTCGAATAACGCCAACAATTACATTTTTGGCGGGGCAGGCACCGACATCCTAACCAATCAGGAAACCATCTCCGGCGCGGGTGTAATCGGCGACAACGAGATGACCCTGGTGAATTCGGGAACGATCAACGCCAACCAGTCTGCGGGCATGACTATCAACCCCAATGGCGGCGTCACCAACACGGGAACCATCGAAGCCACCAGCGGCGCGACCCTGACTCTTACCAACACCACCGTGCGCAATGCGGGCGGAACGATTACGGCCAACGGAGCCACGCTGGCGGTGAACAGCGCCACCATTAACGGTGGAACCATCACCCTGACCGGTAACTCCAGCCTGCAAATGAACACCGCCACCATTCACGGCGGAACGCTGACCAACAGCGGCACTGGAACGATCAACGTCGCCACCGGTTTCAGCAATTATCTGGGCGGTACCATCAACAACTCGGCGGGCGGCATTCTCTCCATCGCCAACAATGCCGGACTGAACCTGAGCGGAGGAACTTACGCGCAGTTGGGCGCGGTGCAGATGAATTCGGCCGGCAACTTCACGGAACTGATTCTTCAGGGGGACGTCACCCTGAGCGGCGGTTCCATCACCATGTCGAACAACGCCAACAACTATATTTTTGGCGGAACTGCAACCGATATTTTGACCAACCAGGAGACTATTTCGGGCGCGGGCGTCATCGGCGACAACCAGATGACCCTGGTGAATTCGGGCACCATCAATGCCAACCAGTCGTCGGGCATGACCATCAATGCCAACGGGGGCGTGACCAACACGGGGACGATCGAGGCCACCGGCGGGGCTGGCCTGACGATCACGAACACAACTGTCGCCAACGCCGGCGGAACGATCAGCGCCAATTCGGGCACGATCCAGGTGAACAGCGCGACCATTAATGGTGGAACCGTCGCCCTGAGCGGGAGCGCAAGCCTGGATTTCAACACGGCGACGATTCACGGCGGTACGCTCACCAACACCGGCACTGGCACCATCGACATCGCAACCGGGTTCAGCAATTACCTTGGGGGCACCGTTACCAACACCGGCGGAGGAATTATTTCGCTGGCCAACAACTCGGCTTTGAACCTGAGCGGCGGTACCTATTCGCAACTGGGCGCGGTGCAATTGAATTCGGCGGGCAACTTCACGGAACTGATTCTTCAGGGCGACGTGACTCTGAGCGGCGGTTCCATCACCATGTCGAACAACACCAACAATTACATCTATGGTGGGACGGGAACCGACGTTCTGACTAATCAGGAGACGATCTCCGGCGCCGGAGACATCGGCAACAACTCGCTTACGCTGGTCAATTCCGGGACGATCAATGCCAATCAGTCGTCGCAAATGACGATCAATCCCAATGCTGGCGCGACCAACACTGGCACCATCGAGGCAACCAACGGCGCCACCCTCATCATTACCAACACCACCGTAGGCAACGCGGGCGGCACGATCAGCGCCAACACCGGCACCATTGAGGTCAACAGCGCCACCATCAACGGCGGTACGGTCACTCTTTCGGGTACGTCGAACCTGCAATTGAACTCGGGAACGATTCACGGCGGAACGCTCACCAACGGCACCGGAACAATTTCGATTGCGTCCGGTTTCGGCAACACGCTGGGCGGCACGATTAACAACTCCTCGGGCGGTATTATCTCCATCGCCAACAACTCGGGCGTGAATCTTGAGGCCGGGACGTATTCTCAGCTGGGCACCGTGCAAATGAACTCGGCCGGAAACTTCACCGATCTCATTCTCCAGGGCAACGTGACCATCAGCAACAGCACCATCACGATGTCGGGCAATTCGAACAATTACATTTACGGCGCCAACTCAACCTTTGTGCTTACGAATCAAGGCACGATTCAGGGCGCAGGTAATATCGGGAACGCTTCAATGGGCCTGGTGAACTCCGGCAGCATAATCGCCAACGCCACCGGGAATATTTTGATCAACGTCAGCGGCATGAATTTCAATAACACCGGCACGGTCGAGGCCAGCGGCGCGACCATGACGATTGAAGGCCCGGGCGTTAATTTCCTCACCAACGACAACCAGAGCACGGGTACGCTGACCGGCGGCACGTTCATTGCGAACGGCTCCAACATCGAATGGAACGCCGGATCCAACAACATTACGACGCTCGCCGCCAATGTGACGGAAGAAGGCGGCGGCGAATTGATGAACACTTGCACCGGCACGGGATGCAACAGCAACATGCTGGCGGGGCTGACCAGCATCACTTCGACCGGATCGCTGACCATCGGCGGGCTGGCGTTTACTGACGCCGGCAGCTTCAGCAACGCCGGATCGTTGACCATTCTGCCGGGCGAGAGCTTCACCGTGGGCTCGCTGGCGCAGATCAGCGGCGGCTCTCTGACCGCGGGAACTTATGTTCTTGACGCCAACCTGAACCTCTCCGGAACGGCGCAGACCATCACCACCAACGCAGCCACGCTGACTCTGGCGGGCGGAACGATCGAAAATAAGTCCAACTCCACCAACGCCCTCGCCGGGCTGGCCACCAACTCCGGCAAGCTGACGATCGGCGGATCGAGCAACAGCGTATCGACGACGGCCAGCAGCTTCAGCAATACGGGCACGCTGACCATCAACTCGGGCGACAGCTTCACCGCCGGAAATCTGGCGCAGGTGAGCGGGACGACGCTTTCCGCCGGGACCTTCGTTCTGGGCGGGAATCTGAATCTCACCACCAGCGGCGTCAGCATCAAAACCAATTCGACCACCCTGACCCTGCAAGGGGGAACGATCAATTCCAACGGCGTGAACGCGCTGAGCGCTCTCGCTTCCAACACCAAGAGCCTGACAATTGGAGGAACGTCGAACAACGTCTCCACTTCAGCCGCCTTCAGCAATACCGGCACGCTGACCATCAACTCTGGCGACAGCTTTACCGCGCCTTCGCTTACCCAGATCAGCAGCGGTACTTTGACCGCCGGAACCTATGTTCTTTCCGGCAATTTCGATCTCACGGGCGCGGTCAGCGTCACTACCAATTCGGCCACCTTGACGTTGTCGGGAGGAACCATTCAAACCGGTTCCACGAACGATCTGGCCAATCTGGCCAGCAACACCAAGAGCCTGACCATCAGCGGAAACGCCAGCGTCGCGACTGGCGCCAGCTTTACCAACACCGGGACGATGACTGTTTCCTCAGGCAGCACATTCACGGTAAACGGCGCCAGCAATAAGTTCACGCAGACCGCGGGCACGACAACGGTTGACGGCAAGTTGGCTGGCATCGGCGGCGGAGCGAGCGTGACCGGCGGAACCATTCAGGGCGCCGGGACAATTGCTGGAAACTTATCGGTGGGCACCACCAGCGGCGGCACGGGCACCATCAACGTTGGCGACAGC
Organism: Binatia bacterium; assembly: GCA_035538435.1. Lineage (GTDB taxonomy): Bacteria > Acidobacteriota > Terriglobia > Terriglobales > Acidobacteriaceae > Sulfotelmatobacter. The sequence continues at coordinate 10,852 of DATLKM010000328.1, read as the reverse complement.
GGTAAAGCTGGCCTACTGGCGATTACCGGCACGTACACGCAGTTGGCGACAGGAACCGCGACTGGGCTGGTGAACGGCCTGACTGCGGGCACCGGTTACAGCCAAGTGCAGGTGACCGGGACGGCCGCGCTGGCCGGCACCATCAATTTCACGGTCTCATCGGGCTTCCTCTCGAGCCTGAAAGTCGGCCAGACATTCACGGTGTTGACTGCGAGTAGCGTGACGGGGACGTTCTCGAACAGCACCATCTCCATCAACTCCAGCTTCCACTTCACCGTGACCTATACCGCGACTTCAGTGGTGCTGACGGTCGCGTCCGGGCCGGCGGGTGCCCCGGCGAGTTCGAGCACGCCGGTTGCCGCTGTGGCTCTGACCAGCGCCAGGCCGAGCTCCCAACGGGCTGTTAGCGTCTTGGGGCACCCGACTGCGATGAGCAAAGCAGCGAGGCCGGTGGTGGTCGCGTCCATTGGGCGGGCGCCGTCGAATACCTCCCTCGAGCGCTCGAATTTGATACCTGGCCGTTCGTTTGCCGTGGCGATGGCCAACGACAAATGGATGGCGCCGGTTTCAGTCGGGCAGGCACTGCGAACGGTCACGGCAAAACAGGAAGTGCCGTCAAAGACACCGGCATCGTCGATGCATCAGGCAGTTTCCAGCCTGCGCATGAACCCCAATGCCGAGCATGTAGCCGCTCCGTTGGGTGGCTGGATGGGAAGCGTAACCCGCCGCGCGCCGGTTAAAGTGCAGACGCCGTGGATTCCGCGCGTAGGGCGGTAGTTCGGCAACGAAAATAAATAAAGTGCAGGTCCGCGGCAACGGGCCTGCACTTTTCATTTTGCGGAAGAAATACTCTACCTGCGAGGTTCGCGGGGATCGGGCAGCGGCTCCAGGCCGCGGCCGGCAAAGATCTGTTGGAACTCGCCCTGAAGTTCGTCATGAATGAGCCCGTTCGACGCGAGCGTCTCCCGGCTGTTCAGTTGGAAACCCGAGCCGTCAAAGCTGCTGACTCGGCCTCCCGCCTCTTCCACGATCAGTACGCCCGCCGCCGTGTCCCAGGGATTGAGATTGAACTCCCAGAAGCCGTCGAAGCGGCCGCAGGCCACGGTGCAGAGATCGAGCGCAGCCGAGCCGGCGCGCCGGACTCCGTGCGAGCGCAGCGTGATCTGGTGATAGAAGTAAATGTTCGGGTTCTTGTGGCGCTTGAAACTGGGAAAGCCCGTAGCCACAAGACTTTCTTTCAGCGCCGCGGTCTTTGAAACGTGAATCGGCTCACCGTTTAAATGGGCGCCCTTTCCCTGCTCGGCGGAAAATAACTCGTCGCGTGTGGGGTCGTACACCACTCCAGCTACGCGGCGCTGGGTAGCGCGGTGCTCAACCGCCATGGATACGCAAAACACCGGATAGCCGTGGGCGAAATTGGTGGTGCCGTCGAGAGGATCGACGTACCAGCGGTAGTCGCCGCCCAGGTCGTTGAGCCCCTGTTCTTCGCCGAGAACGTCATGGCCGGGCCAGTGCTGCTGGATGCGTTCCCGTATCAGCTTTTCCGAAGCGCGGTCGGCGGCGGTCACCAGATCGGCCTCACCCTTGTATTCGATTTTGAGGTGCTGCGCGAAATGGTGCATCAGCAGCGCGCCCGCTTCGCGGGCGATGGCTGACATGGAGGGCAGGAAACTTTCTGGCATGTATCGCGCTTGTGGCTTCGGGCTTCGGGCGGTGAGGCCCGGCGCCTGTGCCTGATCACTTTCTTTTTCCGCCGTCCTCGGCGATGTACATGATTTCGTGCTTGAAGATGAAAAGATTGGGCGCGCCCTCGCGGGTCAGCCGCACCATGTTCTTGTCGTAATACTCAATCCAGCCGGTGACAGTCTCGCCATCCATCAGCTTGACCGTGACCGCTTTTTGTTTTTCGCCCAGGGACTTAAGAAAGTTCGCTTCCTCCATTGTTTCTTCGGGAGGCGGGGTGCGTCCGCGCTTGGCGTTGGAATTTCCCTGCGGGCGAAATGTCATAGCCATATCTTACACGGAAGAATTTGGCAATCGTAAGCCAAACTCCTTGTGGAGCGCTGGGATATATTGGTGTCCATGCTCAAACTTCGGATGGTTCTTGGCACGTTGCTGTGTGTTTGCGGCGGGTTCGTGACGCTCCACGCGCAAACAGTAGAGAAGATCGACCTGGCGATGAAAGCCCGCGTGGATGCGATTGCCGCGGGCGTAATGGAGCAGCACGGAGTGCCCTCGGCCAGCGTTGCCATAGTTCAGGGCGGCAAGCTGGTGTACACGCATGCCTACGGACGGGCGCATATCGATCCGGACAGGCCGGCGACGCCCGAGATGCGGTACTCGATTGGGTCGATTTCAAAGCAATTCACGGCGGCGGCGATTCTGATTCTTCAGGAACAGGGAAAGTTGAAGCTGGACGATCCGGTCGCGAAATATGTTACGGGCCTTACGCGCGGCGATGAGGTGACCATCCGGCAGATTCTGAGCCACACCAGCGGCTACCAGGATTACTGGCCCGAGGATTATCTGATGAAGCCGATGGAGCAGCCGACGACGGCCCAGGAAATCCTGGACCGCTGGGCGAAAAAGCCGTTGGATTTCGATCCGGGCACTCAGTGGCAATATTCGAACACGAATTATGTGATTGCCGGGCTGATTGTGGAGAAAGTGTCGGGGCAAAAGCTGATGGAGTTTCTCCAGGAACATATATTCCGCCCGCTGAACATGCGCAGCGCGTGGGACTCGGATGAAACCAAGCTGACCCAGACGGATGCGACGCCGTACATCCGGTACGCGCTGGGGCCGCTGCGGCTGGCGCCGAAGGAGGGGCGTGGCTGGGTTTTCGCCGCGGGTGAACTCGCAATGACCGCGCACGATCTGGCTCTTTGGGACGAGTGCCTGATCGCGCAGAACCTGCTTAAGCCCGAGAGCTACAGGGAAATGTTCACCGAGGTGAAACTCAAAGACGGCAAGGGAACGCATTACGGGTTGGGCGTGAGTATAGGCGACCTGGATGGCCATCGCGATATTTCGCACAGTGGCGAAGTGACCGGATTTGTCGCGGAGAACGACGTGTTGGTGGACGACGGTGTCGCCGTGGCCGTGCTGACGAACCACATGGCGGGCGGAGCGGAAGAAATCGCTCGCCTGGCTGCCTCGACAATTGTCGGGCAGAAGCGCTCGCCGGAAGAACAGGAAGCGCTGGCCGTGTACCGCGGCCTGCAAAAAGGCAAACTCGATCGCAGCAAGCTGGCGCCGAACCTGGATGCGTATTTTGATGCCCAGACCGTCGCCGACTTCAAAAACAGCCTGGGCCCACTGGGCGAGCCGCTTACATTTCACGAAATGCGGACGAGATTACGGGGCGGCATGACATTTCGGGTGTTTCAAGCGGCGTATCCCACACGCAAACTGCTACTCACAACTTATACCTATCCCGATGGCAAGCTGGAGCAATTTCTGGTTTATCCGGAAGAATAAAAGCGGCACCGCGTGGCGAAATAACGCTCACCGCAGCATTTCCCCCGCCTGCCGGAAACCGGGAGGAATGTATTCGGGGTTCATTCTAGAAAGGGTTTCGTTGACAAAAAACGATTCGTGGGTCATGCGGCCCCGCCGCACCGCGTCGTACGGCAGTGTATCGGTGTGATAGAGGCAGATGCCGCTCAAGCCCGGATTCTGGCGGATGAATTCATCCAGACGCCATTCGTATTCCAGCAGCCTTGAAAAATCGCGGGCAGGCCCAAATTCCCAAGTCATGTCTCCGGTGGCAAACAGGCCTTTATAACCGTCCGTGAGCGCCTGATGGACGGCGTCTTTGAGCGTGTCCATCATGGCTTCGACGTCAAACCCGCCCTGGCTCAAGTGGCGCTGGTCGGAAGACAGCACCAGACTGGCTCCCGCGACGTGGGAGATCACATCAACATCCGCTGCCGCAAGATATGACCTGAAGCCCGCGATCATGGCCGGACTGTTCAAGTGCATACACCGGTAATTCTCTTGCAGTTTCTGTTTGATCAGGGGCACCAGTCCGGGCAGGTTGCGCGATGGCGCGCCCTGGTAGATGAGACACTGATGGCGGCAAGCGGTCGGCACGACTCCAGGAATTATATCGCGCCTCTCCTGGTTCAGGGCAGTCAAGTCATGTACCGGAAGGTGCGCCCGCTAAAGGTTTTCCTGGATAAAGCGCGGGCTCAGGTGCACGTCAACTTGGACCAGAGGTGAATCGCCGATCACCTTGAAGCTGTGGATTTCACCGGCCTTGATGACGAATATGTCTCCCGCACCGCCTTCGAACTGCTTCCCGTTTACGGTCCACAAGCCGCGGCCTTCACGAACGAATTGAATCTCGTCGTAGGGATGACGATGAGGCCCCGGTCCCGATCCGGGTTTACCGTGATAGAGGAACACCGACGCCCCGGTATCTCCCTGCTCGGCTCCGATGAACTCGTGGGAACTGCCGACGAAGGGAAGGTTCTCCTGACGCACGTAATGCATCTTTGCGGTCCTCCTTCGGATTGGATGAGGATAGCGGGATAAATGCTCCAGGCCCCGCTCGCCGGGACTTCGGCTAGAAAGTGACATGCAGGCCGAATTCGAAGATCCGCGGCGTGCCCAGCGCGTAAGTGCCTGACTGATAGTTAGCACGGAAAGGTGCCACCGACGCTGGGGTTACGCCTCCCGCGACGTTGGGTGCAAGCAGGCCGTTCTGTCCCGGCAGCAGGGAAGCGCCGGGAAGATTTCCCGGCAGAAACGCGTTCCAGAAGTTAAATACATTGAACACACTGGCGCTGGGTTCGAGAGTGATGCGGTCGTGAATCTTCAGCGGCCAGGCCAGCCGCGCGTCCATCGACTTGAGCCACGGAATGCCGGTCGGATAAGCGGCTACCGAGTTCAGCGTGGGCATGACCCAGCCCAGAGCGAACATGTCGGAAGGCGTCATCACCTGCGGCCCGGAAACCTGTCCGGGACAACTAAAGACATTGGTAGGAGAACCGGTCACCTGGGCCACAAGGCACTCGCCCGCTGGTGTGAACTGGTTCGCGTAGGTGTGATTGTAGCTGGTAATCACACTGTCAAGGTTTGTGACATTGGATGCAGTTTCCAACTGGCCGAGCTTCGTTCCGGGAACCGGCTCCGGCGTACCCGATGCGCCGAGCCCCGCACCCAGCCAATCGCTGGAGAAGATTTCTCCGCCGTGGGTCAGTTCCGGCAGCAGCAGATTCTGCGGAACCGGACTATAGAAATGTCCAATCGCCGCGAAGCGGATATGCAGGGGAAGATCGAAAGTTCCGCCAAACGAAATCTGGTGCTTGCGGTTCAGGGCATTGGGGCCGGTGAACAAGGTTGGACTGTCGTTGTCGGTGGCCAGGTTGAACTGGCCCTGGTCCTGCAATTGGCTGACGAAACGCGAGAGCGTGTAGGAAAACTCGAAGCGTGCCGAAGTCACGCCATAAACCGGCCGGTTGATGCGCTGCACCACCTTGGCTTGCAGGCCGCTGTACAGGGAGCGTCCGACGGGGAACAGCATGTCAACGCCGCCGACCTCGCCGAGATTGCCCGTAATCGAATTCGTCCCCGGAAACGCGCAGTAGTTGCAGGGCGCGCCGCCGGCGGTTTGCAGGTTGGAATCGAGCCCGGCCGCAGAATACGCGGCTTGCGCCCCTGCCTGGCCCAGCTTGGCGACCATGCAGGTGGCCTGATTAAGTCCGGCGGAGCAGCCGTTGGCCACTTGCGCGGCATCGCGAGCGGCGACCGCATTGGCCTGATTGAAGCTGCGCGCCGCGCCGGTGTGATTGATGTCCTCCCCGATGAGGAAGTGCTCGCCGATATTGCGCAAATAATCGATACTGACGATCGTTCCGGGGTAAATTTCCTTCTCGATGCCGAGGTTCATCTGATAGGCGCGTGGCGTGCGATACCCGGGATAGAGCAGATCATAATTGGGGTTCAGCGCCGTCAGAGTTGTGCCGAGAAAATTAGGATTGGCTGGCGACCCGGTAACGCCTGCTGCCGCGGCTTGATAGGCACTGTTCAGGGCTAGAATCTGCGGTGCAGCGGTCGAAATAGCTTTGCCGCAAAATGCGGGAGAAACCTCGAGCACTCCCGAGGTGGGATTCGCAACCACCGTTCCCGCGCCGCCCGCCACGGTTGTTCCGGCCACACCGGTGTTAACCGGCCAGGCGAAAGGGTTGGCCACCGAGCCGTTGCACACCAGTGGAGAATCGGCAAAGATTCCGTTAGCCAGGCGCGCCGGCTGATCGTAGAGAACATTCGCGCCCAGGGGATTTTCGTAGAACAATCCTGCGCCGCCGCGGATCACAGTCTTGCCATCGCCGCTGGCGTCCCACGCAAAACCGAATTGCGGCGCGAAGTTCGAAGCCGGATTGCGAACTTTGCTGCCGTATCCCGCGCCCCACTGATTCAGAGTGGGCAGCGCCCCGAGATTGCTGTCGCTGCGGCCGGTGTCATGCACGTATTGCAGGCCGTAGGTCACGGTCAGCCTGGTCGAGGCCGCCCAGCGGTCGCCGATATAAAGCTCGAGCCGGTTGTCAGGATTCAGAGCGCCGGCATGAAGGCCGAACTCGCTTTTGTTCGTGGTCCAGCCGATGCCGTTGCTGAGAGTCACGAAATCCGCGGCATAAGACGTGGGATCGGATGACAAGAAATTACCGGCCGAGGTTGTGCCGGCCTGCGGAAAGGCCGAGTTCATCGCTAAACGTGCAGCTTCGATCCGGTCGAAAGTGACGCCGTAGTGGATGACATGTGTCCCCAGAATGCGGCCGCCGTCGTACTTGGCGACTGTGTTCGACTGTTCGAGTTGCTCGGGTGCGAGCGCGCTCGGACCGCCGCAATAACTTCCGCCTGCACTCAGCGCGCAGCTGCCTTGCGTAGATGCGCCAATGTTGATTCCAAGGCCGGGGATCGGGTCATCGACCGCGCTCAATCCGCTGGTCGCATCGTTCACCGAACTATGCAGCTTGAGGTATTCGAATCGCAGGCTGTGGGCATAAACGCCGGTGTTGAAGTCGAATCCCAACGCGCCGGTGCCGGTGTTGTTGATCGAGTGTACGCGCTGCGTGGAACTGAACGATCCGAAAGGCCGCAGATCATTGTTCTCGAAGAAATTCACGCGCGCAAAACCGCGGGTTGACCCGCGCATGTTCCAGTCGACGCGTTCGTCGGTGTCGAATTCGCGGTAGGGCTGCACCAGTGTGGCGTTCAACCCATTAAACGGAAAGCTGAACGGCTCTGAGTCGGTGAGGTGCTGCTGGGAGCGTTCGGCGTCGGCGAACCAGAAGATTTTATCCTTAATCGCCGCCCCGCCGGCGCGGCCGCCATATTGCTCACGCTGAAAATAGGAATCTGGCGAGCCGGGCAGCGAGGCCGCACCCTGGTCTCCGCGAAAAATGCCGAATAATTCTCCGTGAAGCGCGTTTGTCCCGGAGCGTGTGATGATGTTGATCGCGCCGGAAGCGGGGCGGGAGTTGGAATAGTCCGGCAGCGACTGCGCAATCTGAAATTCCTGGACAGCGCTGGCTGGAACGTTTTGCGTATCTGAGCCGAAAAGGTCGTTGTTGATATTGAGGCCGTCGACTGTAACGCTGGTGGCGCGGCCGTAATGATTGAGCAGGGAAACCGCTTCGATTCCGTTCTCGCTGGGGTCGATGACGCCGCCATCCTGCGTTTGTACGCCCGGTTCGAGCTGCCCCAGGTCGAAAATGTTACGTGCATTAATCGGCGAAAGATCAGCCAGTTCGCCTTCCAGAACTCCCTGCACAGTGGCTTGCTCCACGTTGACGGATGGTCCGGTCTGTACGGCCGTCCTGGGCTTTTCGGTGGCAATCTGAACCGTCAAGTCCGCGCGAGATGTGTTGCCGGCGCGAACCGAAAGCTGCAGATGAGCCGACTGGAAACCTTTGGCTTCGATTTCGATTTCATAGTTGCCGGGTTGCAGCGGGCCTGAAGAATAAATGCCCTCGTGCGAACTCAGAATCAGGAGCCTGACCCCCCGGCTCGGCTCGCGGATCTCAACCTTGGCCCCGGCCACCGGCTTTTCCTGAGGGTCGCTGACGAAACCGACGATGCTGCCCGTGGCCACTGTCTGAGCCGGCAGCAAAGTAGAAAGAAGTAGTCCCGTTGCGGCAAACGCCAACAGGGCGGCAAAACGCCGGGAGATGTTCGTTCTCAAAATCGCACGCCTTCCCTTCGTATTCTCAACAGAACCATTTTCGGCACAGATGGGTTGCTTCCGCCGGTGCAGGATTTCGCACTTTGGGATTTGCCTGGGACGAATCAACGAGCATATCAAAATGGCCGCGTTCTTTGCTTGTCGCCGGCATGAGCGGGCCGGCTAAAAATCGGAGGTACTGGTGTAATAGCCGGCGCGGTGGCGCACGTGATAAGAAGACGCGTCGTCGCGCCCGCTGATCGATACCTGAATACGCCGGAACTGGGAATTAGTGAGCCGCTGCGAAGGGTAGTAGGCCAGAAGATATTGCGTTCGCAGTTCGTCGCTGATCTGACGGAAGGCGTCATCCAACTGTGATACCGAGTTCGCGTAGTAGTATTTGCCGCCAGTATCGTCGGAGAGTTGAATCAGTGCGTGTTCGCCTCCGGTTTCGCGTCCTGCGCTGTTTTCAATGGGCACTACTATGATGCTGTAGACGAGCGCTTCGGCTTCTTCAGCCGCTCGCGCCGCCTGGGTATAGTCGATGCGGCTTACGGTGTCGCCACCGTCCGTGATCAACACCAGGACTTTGCGCCCCCGGCGTTTGTTCAGCGAGCGCGAGGCCAGATAAACGGCGTCGTATAGAGCAGTGGCCGCACCCAGCCGCACATGGTCGATTCCCTCGTCAATCCGCTTCAAATCCGCCGTATAACCGGTGGACTGCAAGACCGACTCACTAAAGCCGAAGACGGAGAGCGCATCCACGGGCCGGATAACGGTTCGGGCAAAGCGTTTGGCCGAGGTTTGTTCGAGCGGAAGGTCGCGCCGCGTGCTCAAACTTGTATCGATGGCCAGCGCGATGGAAAGCGGCACTGCCGACTCTTTGTCGAACACCGAAATTATTTGTCCGCGACCGTCTTCCAGGAGATGAAAATTGTCTTTGCTCAACCCGGCCACGGGCGCGCCTTTTTGATCGGTGACGGTGACGTAGACGTTGACCAGCTTCACGTCAACTTTGAAAGTGTCTTCCGGGCCAATCGGATTCTGCGTCCGATTTTGGGGCGGATCGGGCGGCTTGCCCTGCGGCGCGCTTTGCCCCAACGCGATGCTCGCCAGAAGTAGCAGGAACAGAGCGGCTGATTTTGTCGTTCGAATGAGAAAATCGATGATCGACCTCGCCTGGACCGGGTCCAATCCGCTCACTTAGATGCGTTCTCCCTGCCCGGGCTGCCTTGAGCTGCCGAGCCCCGGCCCGAAATTTCTTCGGGAAAAGGTTCGCCATCAGCCCAGACGGCGCCATCCTCGAAATGCTCTTTTTTCCAGATAGGAACCGTTTTCTTCAACGTATCGATCAGCCAACGGCAGGCGTCAAATGCCGCCGCACGGTGCGCCGAAACGACCACGATTAAGACGCTGATTTCCCCGATCTGAAGCTTTCCCAGGCGATGAACAATCGCGGCGTCGCGGACTGGGAATTGCCGGAGAGCCCGGTCAATCAGCTCCTCCAGTTGCTGCAGGGCCATCGCTTCGTAAGCTTCATAATCAAGGTAAAGCGTCCGCCGCCCGCGGGTTTGATTGCGGACCACGCCTTCAAACACGACCGCAGACCCATCTTCCCCGCGCTTCATTCCCTCCAGCACTTGCTGTGTGGCTATCGGTTCGCGCACTATGGAAGCGCGCCGCGAGGCGGATCGGTTGGAGTCCGAATGGTCGCCGGATTGTGATCCCCCACTCACCGGCGGCAGCAGAGCCACTTCATCACCCTCCTTCAAAACAGTCTCACGTCCTGCATATTGCTGGTTCACCGCGACCGCGAGAGAACTGAAGCAACTCGCAAGCTTCTGATCGCGCGCCGCGTACTCGTCAAGCAGTTCGTCCACCGTCGCATCGTCGCGCAGTTCCATCTGTTCGTGGGTCTTCCCCGCCAGATCTTTGAGCATCCCGAAAAGTAAGACGTGTACCTGCATGAAAGAGTTTTAAGCACCATCTCTCAGTGGTCAGTTTAGCTGGTTTTGGACCCGGCCTCGAGGCTCTGAAGGAGGGGTGGAACAATCCCCGGCATTTTTTCCTCAGTTACTGACGCTTGATCCGCAAGGCGGCGCGCGTTGATCGTTCTTTCCGGCGGTGCTAGGCTGCGAAAAGTGGCTTCCTCGTACTCACCTTCCATGAACAGCGCCAAACGCGATCGAACGCCCTGGTTCGGATCCGTCGCGCTCGAAGTTTGGGCCAGATTTCTGCTGGCGTTAGCCGGGCTGGGGCTGGCACTTGCCGCAGCGGTTTTCTCGACCGCTGCGGGCCGTGCAGGGAATTTATGGGCCTCGGTGCTCCTGGCTTCCACGGCGTTGCTTACGGCCGCGTTCGTAGGCTTGGTGACCGTGCCCTTTCTGGCGGGGCGGGTGGCTTTGGAGAGAGTACGTCAAAGCCTCCATTTTGAAGTCACGCGTGTGGGCGTGGTGTATGTCCTGGTCACTCTCGTAATCGGCATCGCCGCGTTGAATACCGGCAATAATCTTCTCTACATCGTGGTCGCGGCCATGCTGGCCGCCATCCTGGTGTCGGGTGTGGTTTCTGCCATGGTATTGCGCGGACTGGAACTGGAAATCGTCCTGCCCAATCAGGCTTTTGCCGGCCACGCGATCCAGGGACGCGTTGCCCTCCGAAATAAGCGCAGTACTCTGCCTT
>DATLKM010000327.1:0-11549 GCA_035538435.1 Binatia bacterium | reverse complement strand
AATCCTACCCTTGGGGGATTTCCTGGAAAAACTTTGCGAATCATTACAATGCTTGTCAGTCCATTTACGGCATAATCGCATCTGTAACGGTGTCGAATACTCGACGGAGTGTGCTAGCAGGCAGATGTTCCGGTTTAGATTGTGCCCGCCTTAAGGACAGAGTTGTAGCGTAGAATTAGCGCCAAATGAGCGTTAGAGAACTACGCAAGTGGCCGCGGGAATCACTTGATTTCGAAGGTGAAGACGGTTTTCCCGACTTCCACAGAATTGGCAAAGACGCCGTTCGTGCATGAAATGAGAGACTTGGCCGGGTTAGCGAGCAAGTTAGCGAACATCCTGCTTTAAAGATTTGGCATCGAAGTGCTTTTTTGAAAACGATTCCAAGGTAACGTTTTGTACTTCTCCGAGACACAACCGACAGCATGAATCAGCCCGAACGTACGCACTCCGCGCCTCCTGATTCCGTAATACCGCCCACCGATCACACTACCAAGCGGCGTAAGAAGTATTGGATATGGATCATCGTGCTTCTGTTGGCCGTGTTGTTGTTCTGGCTTTTTACCCGCCACCAGCAAAGCGCACAGCCGGCCGCGGCCAGCGGCGGTGGAAGACGCGCATTCACCGGCCCTGTGACCATTACGACCGCAACCGCCAAAAAGGGCGACATCGCGGTTTACCTGGAGGCGATCGGCACAGTGACCGCGCTTTATACCGATTCCATTACGGCGCAAGTCACCGGCGTGATCACGGCCGTTCACTATAAAGAAGGTCAAGTCGTTCGCAAAGGCGACCCGTTGATCGACATTGATCCGAGGCCCTATCAGGCGCAGGTAACGCAAGCCGAAGGCGCGCTGGAGCGCGACCAGAATCTGCTGGGGCAGGCCGAAATGGATTTGAAGCGGTACCAGGACGCATGGGCCAAGAATGCGGTGCAGCGGCAGACATTGGAGGACCAGGAGAAGATTGTTCTTCAGGACCGGGGCACGGTCAAGAACGACGAAGGAACGCTGCGCTACGACCAGGTGCAGCTTGCGTACTGCCATATTACTTCGCCGATCGACGGGCGGGTCGGACTGCGGCTGGTTGACCCGGGAAATCTGGTAACGGCGAATGCGACAACTTCTCTGGTGGTGATCACCGAGACGAAACCGATCACGGTGGTGGCGACTGTTTCTGAAGATAGCCTGAGCGACATTCTCGCGCAGCCCAAACACGGTCTGAATTTGCCGCTGGACGCGTGGAGCCGGGACCTCACTAAACAATTGGCGACCGGGAAAGTGACTTCATACGACAACCAGATCGACACGACGACAGGAACCATCAAGTTGCGGGCGCTGTTCGACAATAAAAAGGAAGAACTCTATCCCAACGAGTTTGTAAATACGCGGCTGCAAGTGAAAGTGTTGCACGACCAGATTCTGTTGCCCAGCTCCGCCGTTCAGCACAACGGGACTGCGGCGTTCGTCTACGTGATCCAGAATTCCCAGGCGGCAATACGGAACATAAAAACGGGCGTTACCGAAGCCGGGCAAACCGCCGTCCAGGGCGTGAATGAAGATGAGGTCGTCGCCAATAGCAGCTTTGAAAAGCTGCAGAACGGATCCAAGGTCCAGGTTACGCAGCAGGCCTTGCCCGGCCCTTCGAACGAGGCCAATACCCCGTGAGTCCGTCGCGCCCATTTATTCTGCGGCCGGTCGCCACAATTCTGCTGATGACGGCGATTCTGCTGGTGGGCATTGTTGCGTACATGCAATTGCCCGTCTCGGCCTTGCCCGAAGTCGATTATCCGACCATTCAAGTACTCACGTTTTATCCCGGCGCGAGCCCCGATGTAATGGCGACCACGGTGACCGCCCCGCTGGAACGGCAATTTGGCGAGATGCAGGGCCTGAGCCAGATGACCTCAACCAGCGCGGGAACAGTGTCGGTGATCGTTCTGCAATTCAGCCTGACGCTGAACATCGACGTGGCCGAAGAAGAGGTGCAGTCGGCGATCAATGCCTCGCAGAGTTACTTGCCGGCGGACTTGCCGACTCCCCCGGTGTATAGCAAAACGAATCCCGCGGACGCTCCCGTGCTCACGCTGGGAATTACGTCGGACACGATGCCGCTTTCGCAGGTGGAAGACCTGATCGATACGAGGCTGGCGCCAAAGATTTCGCAGTTGAACGGCGTCGGGCTGGTAAGCATTACGGGAGGGCAAAAGCCGGCCGTGCGGATTCAAGTGAATCCCACGAAGCTGTCTTCTTACGGCATCAACCTCGAGGATGTCCGCACAGCACTGACCCAAACCAGCGTGAACTCGGCGAAAGGAAATTTTGACGGCCCGCGGCAGGACTACCAGATCGATGCCAATGACCAGATCACGCAAGCGGAAGGGTACACGAACGTCGTGGTGGCTTACCGCAATGGCGCGCCGGTCTTGCTCAAAGATGTGGCCAATGTAGTGAACGGGGTGGAAAACGCGCAACTGGCGGCCTGGATGAATACGACGCCGGCAGTGGTTCTGAACATTCAGCGCCAGCCCGGGGCCAACACCATCAGCGTGGTGAAAAGCATCAAGACGCTCCTGCCCGAACTGGAGGCCAATCTACCTTCGGCGATTCACATTACGCAGTTGACCGATCTCACCACCAGCATTCAGGCTTCAGTCGACGACGTTGAATTTGAACTGATGCTCACCATCGGCCTGGTCGTGATGGTGATTTTTTTGTTTCTGCGCAGCGTTCGGGCCACCATCATTCCGAGTGTGGCTGTTCCGCTTTCGCTGGTAGGTACGTTCGGAGCGATGTACATGCTCGGCTACAGCCTCGACAATCTTTCGCTGATGGCGCTGACCATCTCGACCGGCCTCGTGGTGGACGGCGCCATCGTGATGATCGAGAACATCTCGCGATATATCGAGGAGGGTGAAAAGCCGCTGGAGGCGGCGCTCAAGGGGGCGGGGCAGATTGGTTTTACGATTCTGTCTCTGACCGTATCGCTGATTGCAGTGTTGATCCCGCTGCTGTTCATGCGCGACGTGGTGGGCCGGTTGTTCCGCGAATTTGCCGTAACGCTGGCGGTTGCCATCATCATTTCCGCCGTAGTTTCGCTGACGCTTACGCCGATGATGTCGGCGCGCATCCTGCGCCACAATCCCGCTTCGCAGCAGAGCCGCTGGTATCAGATGTCGGAGCGCGCGTTCAATCGCATGATCGAATTTTACGGGCGCACGCTCAAGGTGGTGCTGCGATACCAGACCATTACTCTTCTGGTCGCGGTGGCCACGCTTGTCATCACGGTCTTGCTTTACATCATGATTCCCAAAGGATTTTTCCCGGTGCAGGATACCGGTGTGATTCAGGGAATCACGCAAGCGCCGCAGTCGATCTCGTTTCCGGCGATGGCGCAAAAACAACAGGAACTGGCGTCCATCATATTGCAGGATCCGGCGGTCGACAGTTTGTCGTCTTTCATCGGCGCCGACGGCACCAATACCACTCTGAACAGCGGCAGGATGGCCATCAATCTCAAGCCCATCGGCGCGCGGGACCTGAGCGCTTCCGATGTGATCCGCCGCTTGCAGAAAAACCTTGGCGACGTGCAGGGTATTCGCCTTTACATGCAACCGGTGCAGGACATTTCCGTCGACGACCGCGTGACCCGGACGCAGTATCAGTACACGCTGGAAGACCCGGACATCAACGAACTGGACGAGTGGACCGACAAGTTCGTGGCGGAGTTGAGGAAGCTTTCCACGCTGGAAGATGTGGCGACCGACCAGCAAAATGGGGCGCAGGCGATTTCCGTGAACATCGACCGGGTGACGGCATCGCGCCTGGGAATCGCGCCGGCGACAATCGATAACACACTGTACGACGCCTATGGCCAGCGGCAGATCAACACGCTTTACACGCAACTCAACCAGTATCACGTGATTCTGGAGACGCAACCGGATTGGCAGCAGGACCCCGGCAGGCTGAGCGCACTCTACCTGCAAGCCGGAGCGTCTTCGGGCGCAACCGGGGCGGCGGCTTCCAGCGTTTCTTCCATCGGTTCGGCTTCGGCGGGATCGAATGCGGCCACTACATCGGTTTTGTACACTCCGTCCGCTGCCACGTTGCAGGCTTCCGGCACGGTGCTCACTCCGCAGAGCGCGACGACGGCATCACTCAACGGCGGAACGTTTGCCGGCACGACGCCCAATACAGCCGTCACCGCGACCGGCGCGAACGCCATTCCACTGAGCGCATTCGTGCGCGTTGCCAATACAAAAGAAAGCCTCTCGATCAATCACCAGGGACAATTTCCCTCGGTTACGGTTTCTTTCAATCTGGCTCCCAATGCGGCGCTGGGCACGGCGATCAGCGACATCGATAAGGTTGCGAAGAAAATCAAGTTCCCGATGAGTATCCAGGCGCAATTCCAGGGCACGGCCGCCTCCTTCGAAAATTCCTTGTCGAATGAGTGGGTGCTGATCCTGGCCGCGCTGGTGACGGTGTACATCGTGCTGGGCGTTCTGTATGAGAGCTTCATTCATCCGGTCACGATTCTTTCCACTTTGCCTTCGGCGGGCGTGGGAGCGCTTTTGGCTTTGATGATCTTCGGGCAGAGCCTGAGCGTGGTGGCGATCATCGGCATAATTCTGCTGATCGGTATTGTGAAGAAGAACGGCATCATGATCGTCGACTTCGCTCTGGAAGCGGAGCGCACGCAGGGCAAGAGCTCGACCGAAGCCATCTATGAAGCCAGCCTGCTGCGCTTCCGGCCGATCATGATGACGACCATGGCGGCGCTGCTCGGCGGCATTCCTCTGGCGCTGGGGCGCGGTTATGGTTCTGAGCTGCGCCGGCCGCTCGGCATCGCCATGATCGGCGGGTTGCTGGTGAGCCAGGTTCTCACCCTGTACACGACGCCGGTCATCTATATTTTCTTTGACCGGCTGGCGCAGCGTTTTTCGCGGCGAAAGCCCGGCAAGCAGCCCGACATCAATAGTGCTGAAGGGCATCCGGAGACGGCATGAGCATCTCCGAGCCTTTCATTCGCAGGCCGGTTGCGACGACGCTGCTCACCATCGCTTTGGCCGTTGCGGGCGCGATCGGATTCACCGTCTTGCCGGTTTCGCCCTTGCCGCAGGTCGACTTCCCCACCATTTCGGTTTCGGCATCGCTGCCGGGAGCAAGCGCGGAGATCATGGCTTCGTCAGTGGCCACGCCGCTCGAACGCCAGCTCGGCCACATCGCTGGCATTACTGAGATGACCTCGTCGAGTTCGCTCGGCAGCACATCGGTCACGTTGCAATTCGATTTGTCGCGCAACATTGATGGCGCAGCGCGCGACGTGGAAGCAGCGATCAACGCGGCCCGCACTTACCTGCCGGCAAATCTGCCGGCCAATCCAACGTATCGAAAAGTAAACCCGGCGGACGCGCCCATTCTGATTCTGGGCCTGACGTCGAGCAAGTATCCTTTGCCAAAACTCTATGACGAAGCTTCGACCGTCATTGAGCAGAAACTGTCGCAGATAGAAGGCGTGGGACAGGTGGTGGTTGGCGGCGGCGCTCTACCTTCGGTGCGGGTGGAGGTCGATCCCAACAAGCTGCAGAGCCGCGGTTTGACGCTGGGAAGCATTCAGCAGGCGCTGAGCCTGCAAAACGCCGATCGTCCGCGGGGCCGGCTGGCCAATAATTTCCTGACGGCGGACATTATCACCAACGATCAGATTACCGCCGCCGCTCAATACAAGCCCCTGGTCGTCGGTTACAGCAAGGGCGCGGCGGTGCGTCTGGAAGATGTGGCCGATGTGGTCGACTCCACGCAAAACTTGCGCACCATCGGTTACATGGACGGCACGCCTTCGATCACCGTGATTATTTACCGCCAGCCGGGGGCCAACATCATTGAGACGGTGGACCGCATTACCGCGCAGTTGCCGTTTCTGGAAGCAATTCTCCCCAGCGGGATCAAGCCGACGATCGTCCTGGACCGCACCACAACCATTCGCGCCTCGGTCAATGACGTCGAACGAACGCTCGTCATTTCGGTCGTGCTGGTCATCCTGGTGGTCTTCGTCTTTCTGCGTAATGCCCGCGCTACGCTCCTGCCCAGCGTCGCGGTTCCCGTTTCCCTGATCGGGACGTTCGCGATCATGTACGTGCTCGGTTTCAGCCTGGACAATCTGTCGCTGATGGCACTGACCATTTCGACGGGGTTCGTGATCGACGACGCCATTGTGGTGATGGAAAACATTTCCCGCTATCTGGAACAGGGCATGGCGCCCATGGAGGCGGCGCTGAAAGGTGCGCGGGAGATCGGGTTTACCGTCCTTTCGATCAGCATTTCGCTGGTCGCGGTGTTCATTCCCATTCTGCTCATGGCAGGCATTGTCGGTCGCCTGTTCCGCGAATTTGCGGTGACGCTGGCGACCGCGATTCTGGTTTCGATGGTGATTTCGCTGACCACCACGCCGACCATGTGCGCGCACCTTTTGAAGAAAGAGGAAGCGGAGGGCCATGGGCGCCTTTATCGCTACAGCGAAAAAGGCTTTGCCTGGATGTTGTCGGTGTACCGGACATCGCTGGAGTGGGTGCTGGAGAACCCCGGACTCACGCTGGTGATCCTGGGGCTTACCATCGCACTGAATTTCTACCTGATTGTAAAAATCCCCAAGGGCTTTTTCCCGCAGCAGGACACCGGGGCGATGGTGGGGGGCGTGCAAGGGCCGCAGGACGCGTCTTTTCCGTTCATGAATTATTCCGTCCAGCAACTGGTGGACGTGATCAAGACCGATCCGGCGGTAGCGCACGTGAATGCTTATACCGGCGGGAACGGCGCGAGCAATGGCGGCTTCATCTTTATCGCGCTGAGGCCTCTCGATCAGCGCAAGATCGCCGTGCCCGATATTATCAACCGCCTGCGGCCGAAGCTGAATCGCCTGCCGGTCGCGTCCGCCTTCTTGCAGGCCGTGCAGGACCTGAGGATCGGCGGGCGTTCCAGCAATGCCCTCTATCAGTACACGATCAAGTCCGATAACATTCCCGACCTTGTGCACTGGGGGCCGCTGCTTTTCCAGAAGATGAAGACGCTGCCGGGATTGCAGGACGTGAACAGCGACCAGCAAAATGGCGGCTTGCAGGAACTGCTGACCTACGATCGCCTGACTGCGGCGCGGCTGGGGCAAACGGCACAATCGCTGGACCAGGCCTTGTATTCGGCCTTCGGCCAATCGGAAGTGTCGGTGATTTACACGCAGACGAACCAGTACTACGTGGTCCTGGAAGTCGCGCCGAAATACTGGCAGTCGCCGGAGAATCTGCACAATCTCTACGTCAAGAGCAGCGCAAGCGCCGCCAATGCCGCGGGCATGACGCCGATCTCAACGCTGGCCAAACCGCAGACGGGAACCACCGCGTTGCAGGTGAATCACACGGGATTGTTTCCTTCCGTTACCGTGTCGTTTAACCTCGCGCCGGGAATGTCGATGAGCCAGGCCACTCAGGAGGTTGCCCAGATGGAGCAGAAGCTGGGTACGCCCTCCACCATTCAGGGATCTTTCTCCGGGACGCTTCTGGCCTATCAGCAGTCGCTTTCATCGGAGCCGATTCTGGTCACGACTGCGCTGCTGGCGGTCTACATCGTGCTGGGCATTCTCTATGAAAGTTTCATTCACCCGCTCACCATTATTTCCACGCTGCCCTCGGCCAGCGTGGGCGCGATGCTGGCGCTGATGCTGTTTCATATGGACCTGAACGTGATCTCAATCATCGGCATTGTTCTGTTGATCGGGATCGTGAAGAAAAACGCGATCATGATGATCGACTTCGCGCTGATGGCGGAGCGCGAGGAAGGCAAGAACACGCGGGATTCGATCTTCGAAGCCTGCATGCTTCGCTTCCGGCCGATTCTGATGACGACGATGGCGGCCTTGTTTGGCGCGCTTCCTCTCGCCTTCGGGACGGGCACCGGCTCGGAACTGCGCCGGCCGCTGGGTATCACGATTGTGGGCGGACTGTTGCTGAGCCAGTTGATCACGCTGTATACCACGCCGGTGGTTTATCTCACTCTGGACAAAATCCGGCTGCACCTGACCGGAGACCCGCAACCTGAGGCGGCGCCGGCGGCGGGAGATTAAAACAAGGAAACCCTTATGCGGTCAAACAATAACTTTCCAGCATTAGCGAAGGCAGTGACGGGAATACTCGCTTGCCTCGGCATGTCCGGATGTGTGACCGGCCCGAAGTATCATCGGCCGTCTGCGCCGACTCCCGTTGCCGCCAACTATAAAGAGTCGACGGTCAATTTTCAGGACACCGACGGATGGAAAGTGGCGAATCCGCAGGAAGCCAAACTGCGCGGAAAGTGGTGGGAGATCTTCAACGATCCGGAGTTGAACGCGCTGGAAGATCAATTGAACATCGACAACCAGAACATCAAGGAATATTTCGAGAATCTGATGGAAGCGCGGGCGGTGATACGCGAAGCGCACGCGCAGTACTGGCCTACGATCACGACCAGTCCTTCTTTTCAGCGCTCGCGCGCTTCCGGCACATTGGCCAATACTTTCAACACAACCAACGGAAACGGGACGACGAACTCTTCGGGGCAGGCGACGAATTCCGGCCAGCAGAGCACCATCTGGTCTTTCCCGGTGAGTGTTTCGTGGGTTCCCGATCTGTGGGGGAAGATTCGCAATGAAGTGCGGCAGGCGCAATACGCGGCCCAAGTCAGCGCCGCCGATCTGGAAAACGAGAAGCTGACGGAACAGTCGAGCCTGGCAGAGTATTATTTTGAGATTCGCGGCCAGGATGCGCTGGAGAAAATCCTCGACGACACAGTAAAGGCGGACCAGCAGGCGCTCGACTACGCCAAAGCGCAGTATGACACCGGTATTGGCCAGTATATTTCGGTGGTGGAAGCGGAAGCGACGCTGGAAGCGGCGCAATCCATTCAGATCAATTTAAGAATCGCTCGCGCTCAGTATGAACACGCGATCGCCATGCTGGTGGGAAAAGTGGCGACCGATTTTTCGATTCCGGCGCGGCCCGAGCTGACCTCACCTCCGCCGATTCCGGTTGGATTGCCCTCCGAATTGCTGCAACGGCGCCCCGATATCGCCGCGGCAGAAAGAACGCTGGCGGAGGCCAATGCCACCATCGGCATTGGATACGGAGCATTTTTCCCCAACGTGACGCTTTCGGCGACCGGGGGGGTGGAAAGTTCCACTTTCAAGAACTGGTTTACCTGGCCCAGCCGATTCTGGTCGATTGGGCCATCGGTATCGCAGACAATTTTCAACGGCGGACTCTACCGCGCAGAGTTGAATCAATACATCGCGACGTATAACGCGGATGTCGCCACTTACCGGCAAACCGTGCTTACGGCGTTTCAGCAAGTGGAAGATAATCTGGCCGCGGTGCGGATTTATTCGCAACAGATCGAGCGTCAGCAGTCCGCGGTAAAACACGCGCAAGAGGCGCTGGACCTTGAGATGGGGCGCTACCAGACGGGGATCGATCCTTATATCGATGTGGTCACCGCACAAACCACGCTGTTGAGCGATCAGCAAACGCTGGCCACGATCGAAATCCAGCGAATGACTTCCTCTGTGGCTTTAATCGAAGCATTGGGCGGCGGTTGGGATAATTCACAATTGCCTTCGCCTTCAGACCTCGGCGCCAAGCCACCGAAATCGGAAACCCAACAGCAGCGCTAGCAACCGGCGCGGGCCACTTTTTATCAGAACGCCTGGGGACAGGGAATTTTCCCAGAAAGTGAAAGGGCACGGCCGGAGCCGTGCCCTGATCGAGACCGGGTTTCAGTCTTACTCGCCGGGAACTTCTGCCGGGGTCAGCGAGCGGCCAGCGTCGAAGGTTTCATGTTTAGCCAGCGCAAGCTCACGCTCCTGATGTTTGGGGTAAATCAGTTCGTATCCAATGGTGTTACCGGGATAAAACCATTTGGTGATGGCAACCGGGCCGGCTCCAGGCTCCGCCAGCGTGATGCTGGTGTCGTCAGTAGGAGCAAGGCGCTCGGCAGAGACGGTCTGTAGCGTCGCAACGAGGTGCATGCCGTCGGCGTCATAAACCTGAATGACGCTGGGATCGGCGACCGAGTTGATTTCCTTGACCGTGTACGTTCCGGCGGGGAGTACCTGTCCCGGAATCGCGACTGGTTCGCTGAAAGTGAATTTGATTTCCTGGTTCGATTCGTCGGCGTGCGCGGTGAGTTCGAAGAAGGCAACGAAGGCCATCATCAGGCCCAGTGTGATGTAGAGCTTACTGATTTTCATTTCTTTCATCTCCTATGCATTTTTTGCTGCTTTATTTGTGCGGCGACTCAATCGCTTCGCCGATCACACTTTGCTAGAAAGCAGGGCGAGTGCCAAAGTCAGCGCGGCGGAGGAAACTCGCCTAAACGCCTTATTCGTTGGGACTTAGGTTCAGAGGCGGGGGCATGAGGCGGACGCTGTCGGAGGCGTCGGAAGTGTCGGCGGCAGCGTCAGGCACCTCCGACATCGAGTGGAAATCAATCCCGAGTTTTTTCATGCGAGTAATGAAGGTGGTGCGCTTGATTCCGAGACGCGCGGCCGCGCCGTCGAGGCCTCCGACGCGGCCCCCAGCATCTTTAAGAGCGCGGACGATTTCTTCGCGATCCACATCCGCAAGGATGCTGCGCACCGGCCGCCGTCTTGACGATTGCGGAACGGACGAGCGGGTCGCGTCGGAGTTCGTGTGCCGCTCGGTTTCGGCGAGCGGCACGATCAGCGCCGGCCCGGAGGAAAGGATGACCGCGCGCTCGATTACGTTTTGCAGTTCGCGGACGTTTCCCGGCCAGGAATATTGTTGCAAGGCCTGCATGGTGGCGGGCGCAATGGTTTCGATCGCCTTGTTCATGCGACGGGAAAATTCTTCGGCGAAATGCCTCACCAGAAGCGGAATGTCTTCCTGACGCTGGCGAAGAGGAGGCAGATCGATGGGAAATACATTAAGTCGAAAAAACAAGTCGGAACGAAATTTTCCCTCCTGCACCATGGCGTTCAGGTCTCGATTCGTGGCCGCGATCAGGCGAACGTTGGTGGTGAGCGTGCGCGTGCTTCCCAGGCGCTCGAACTCGCGTTCCTGAAGCGCGCGCAAGAGTTTGGGCTGCAGCTCGGGAGGAAGGTCGCCGATTTCGTCCAGAAAAAGTGTTCCGTTATTGGCCAGTTCGAGCCTTCCAATCCGCTGCGCAACCGCGCCGGTGTAGGCCCCTTTTTCATGACCAAACAACTCGCTCTCCAGCAGGCCTGAGGGAATGGCAGCGCAGTTCAGCCTGACAAATGTACGGGAGTGGCGGGAGCTGAGATTGTGAATGGCACGGGCGATCAATTCTTTTCCGGTGCCGGTCTCGCCGTAGATGAGAGCGGTCGAATCGGTGGGAGCGACAGTTTCGACGAGCTTCAACACGCGATGCAGGACCTGGCTTTTGCCGACGATCTCTTTGAAGTTGGCTTCGGAGCGGATTTCGTCGGCAAGATAGAGATTCTCCTGCGCAAGTTTCTGGGTGAGGGCGGACAATTCCTGCTGGGCGCGT
>DATLKM010000326.1:0-10765 GCA_035538435.1 Binatia bacterium | reverse complement strand
ATGCAAATCAAGCTTGCCCGCCTTGAGCAGAGCCGTCATCTGGTACCAGGTCTGGTACATGCGCCGCCCATTGATGCCCTGAATCGTGAGGCCCTTGAAAATAATGTCCTCGGAGAAATTGACTGGAATGGGTTTTGAGGTCAGGCCCAGAAGGGACATTCTGCCGCCGCGCCGGACGATATCGAACCCGGTTCGAATCGACTCGGGGTGGCCCGCCATTTCCAGCACCACATCCACGCCCAGCCCGCCGGTTTTCTCCAGAACAATGTCTTTGACTTTTTCCTTCGACGGATCCAATACGTAATCGGCCTTCATTTCCCGCGCAATCTTGCGCCGGTGCTCGTTGACCTCAATGGCGAACACGGTCGTAGCCCCACAAGCGCGGGCGACAGCAATGGAAAATAATCCGATCGGCCCCGCGCCCGTAATCGCGACCGTCTTGGCTGCGATATCGCCCGCCAGCACTGTATGCACCGCATTGCCCAACGGGTCGAGAATCGATGCGTATTCCAGCGGGATGCCGGGATCGAGTTTCCAGATATTCGATTCCGGTATGACTACGTATTCGGCAAAAGCGCCGTCGGCATCGACGCCGATGATCTTGACGTTCTGGCAGATGTGCGCCTCGCCGGTCCGGCATAGCAGGCACTTGCCGCAGGCCACGTGCATCTCCGCCGAAACGAAGTCGCCTTCCTTCACGCTGGTGACTTCATCTCCGAAAGCGGCCACTTCACCGCAGAACTCGTGCCCCGGAATCAGCGGGGGATGAATCCGGTTCTGCGCCCAGCGGTCCCAGTCATAAATGTGCAGGTCGGTGCCGCAGATGGACGCGACCTTGACCTTGACCAGAACGTCATTGCGCCCGAAGGCCGGAATTTTGACCTCGCGGACCTCTGCGCCCGGCGCGGCCTCAGGCTTTACGACGGCAAGCATAGTGGATGGCATGACAATACCTTCAGGAAGTCGACTTCAAAGAAATAAGCTGTGAACGCAAACGTACGATTCTAGCACCGCAGGACTTTTTGGGACCGCGAGTCTCCGTGTAACCGCGCACCATTTTTGCGATGTCATGCCGAATCGCCGCGAAGATGCGGTGAGGAACCCGCTTTTCGCCGTTTGACGCCGAAGTCAACTCTTATGCGCCTTGGGCGCAGCAGTCTTATAGTCCTCCGACTTCCCCCGTGGAATGCTCAGCGTCTTCCATTCGTTGGAGCGCAAATGTTTCGCCAGAAACACAATCTGCCCCGTATGTTGCGCGTAGTGGGCAATCTGCCGGTTGATGGCCTGCATCACGGTATGCGGTTCGCCGCGCACCGTCACTGTCTTCATTACATCTTCGGGTTTCAGCGATTCAATCGTTCCCAGTACCACGCTCCACCCTTCTTCCCACCACTTCATTACGTCAACGCGCGTCGTGTTAACGCCCAATTCGAATTCCCGGTCGCGGAAGCGGTCCGGCTTCTCGCCGTCGCTGGCCAGGAAATCCGTGAAGCGCGAGCGCATATTGCCGGCCAGATGCTTCACCAGAATCGCCACCGAATTCGCCTCCGGATCGAGCGTCACAAAAAAATCTTCATCGCCAAGCTGCGCCATGGCCGCTTCGCCCATGCGCTTGTGGCCGCGGAACTGCCGCTTCGCCTCTTCCAGATAATGAGTAGCCATGTCCATCTTTAATTCTCTCCTAGGGATTCGATGCCGCGGCCGGCACCACGGGACTGGGCGGAGGAATGATTGGATACGGCGCGGTCAACCGGTCGGGCTGAACTTCCAGTTCCAACTCGAATCCGCCCACAAGTTTCGCGAACGTGTTGTAAAGCAGCCCGCCGATCGCGCCGAAAATAAATCCCATCACGCCGTATATCACCGGCATGAAGAGCGCAAAAATCACGCCAAACACTCCGGCGAACGGACTCTTCTGCTGGCCGGCGAGCGAGCCGAGCACCCCGATCAGCAAAAAGAATGGCGCAAACAGCAATCCCAGGCACGCATAGATTAAGCCCGAGATTTTCGCGACCGACATTACGCCAACGGATTTAACAATCTGCATGGAATCTCCAGTCTTCTTCTCGCGGGTACGCCGGAACCAGACCTACCGCGCGCCCCATCCGCCGCCGCCCGGAGTCTCGATCCTGATGGAATCGCCTTTTCTTAGTCGCACGCTGAATTTCCCCGGCGTGCGCTCGGTCGATCCATCTTTTCGGATAATCGTCGCAGCTCCGGCGGCCGCGTCCCGGCCCCCCGCGAGTCCCCATGGCCGACGCCTGCGCCGCTCAGACAACAATGTGACATCGCAGTTGGTCAGCACTTCGATCTCGCGCACAATGCCGTCCCCGCCGCGGAACTTGCCTCCGCCGCCGCTTCCCGCGCGCACCTGGTATCGCCGCACGCGAAGCGGATAAGCATATTCCAGGGCCTCGACTGGCGTGTTCAGCGAATTCGTCATATGCGTGTGCACGCCGGAAACTCCATCTTTACCCGGCCGCGCACCCATGCCGCCCGCAATCGTCTCGTAGTAGGCAAACGGTTCGTTGGTTCGCGGATCGATCCCGCCGATGGTTAAATTATTCATCGTACCGGAAGCCGCTGCCGGAATCCGCTCCGGCATCGCCCGTGCCAGCGCCCGCAACAGCACGTCGACAATGCGCTGCGAGGTTTCCACATTACCTCCGGCTACCGCCGCCGGAGGCCGCGCATTCACCACCGTCCCTTCCGGCGCAATCACGCGAACCGCCCGCATCAGACCCGCCGTCGCCGGAACGTCCTCCGCCAGAAGACAACGAAAAACGTAGAAGCACGCCGAATACGTGATGGCAGCAACCGCGTTCACGCTCCCCTCCACTTGCGCACCGCTACCGCTGAAATCAACCGTAACCACATGCGCGCCGCCAGACGGCGCCCTCCCGAAGGCCCGCGATTTCCCCAGCGGGACAGGAGATATCTTCATCGAAAAAACCTTGCCAGAGCCAGCCTTCCTCGCAGAATGCCGGTCCGCGCCAACTTCAATCGTCACCGCAATTCTCACCGGCCTCTCGCTCACCCCATCGTCATCCAGAAAATCTTCCGCAGAATACCGCCCGGCGGGCACGGTCTGTAGAAACGCCCGCATCAAATCTTCGGAATAATCCAGCAACTCCTGCGCGGCCCGCTTGGTTCGCTCCAGCCCATAACGCGCGCAAACTTCGCGCAATCGCTGCGAGCCCGCATGGCATGCCGCGATCTGCGCTCCCAGGTCGCCTTCGCGCTCCACCGGAGTGCGAACGTTATTCAGCAGCAACGCCAGCACATCACCGTCGATCGCGTCTTCGTGCATGATCCTGACCGGTGGAATGCGCAGCCCCTCCTGATAAATCTGCCGTCCCAGCCCCATCGAACCGGCGTACGCCCCACCGATATCGGCGTGGTGCGCCCGCGAGGCGACATAGAAATCCGGCTTGTTCTTTTTGCTCCGCCCGCTCGCCACAAACACCGGAGCAACCAGCGTGATGTCGGGAAGGTGAGTTCCGCCACGAAACGGATCGTTCAGCATCACGATATCGCCCGGCCGCATGTCACACGACTCAATCGCGGCCTGCACCGACATGGGCATCGACCCCAGATGCACCGGCATGTGGTCGCCCATGGCGATCGCTTGCGCCTCCCCGTCGAACACCGCGCAGGAGTAATCGCGGCGCTCTTTGATATTGGGCGAAAATGCCGTGCGCCGCAGCGCCGCCCCCATCTCTTCGGCGATCGAGTGAAACAGGTTCTTGAAGATTTCCAGTTCGATCGGGTCGCGGGGCATGACGCGCCAGTGTACCTGAACCGGATGGAGTGCAAAAATCGAATCGTCCCCGTAAATTTTTGTTGACAGTGCAGCAATAGTGCCTCAATATCTTGGGGTAAGAGTGCGTGCCGTACTATATTTCGGCCGTCTCTTGTATCCGGACCCTGTTGTTGGGAGCTTTTTCAAGGGAAAAACGTTCACGGAGGAAACCTTCAATGGCAACGAAGAAGAAGGCAAAAAAGAAGAAACACTAAGCGTCAGCGAACGAGAGTTCGCGCGCCTTACGAGTTGAAACCAGCCTCTCAGGGAATTCATTCTTGAGAGGCGTTTCCGTTTCAGGCAGGCTTTTGCCGGGTACGCCCGGGATTTCTTGTCGCAGTCTTTTAATAAAGAAGAAAGAAATCTGTGCTTTCTCCGGCAACCGCAACGCCGCGACCAGCACCGACTTTTGTGCGATCAAAATACTGCCTATTCGTGTTCGCAGTCTGTGTCAAAATTGTGAAACTATGGGCGTGAGGCAGACCATGGCTCCCAGAAAAAAAAGCGCGGGCAAGAACGACAACGGGGAAATCCTCATTCCCGACAAGCTGTACTTCCGCATCGGTGAGGTAGCCACCCTCTGCCGGCTGCCCTCCTATGTGTTGCGCTTCTGGGAAAGCGAATTCCCCCAACTCAAGCCGGTGAAGAGCAGCACCGGCCAGCGCATGTATCGCCGCCGGGACGTGGAAAACGTCCTCCGCATCAAGCAGCTTTTGTACGACCAGGGCTTCACCATCGTGGGTGCGCGCCAGCAGTTGCGCAGCGAGTCCAAAACGGATAAAACCCAGGCGGCGATTCCCTTCCCCTCGCAGGCCCCCGCCGACATTCAGCGCATCCGCCAGGGACTGCGCGAAATCCTCAACCTGCTGTCCACCCGGCGAACGGGATAGTCGGCGTGCCCGGATCGCTAGAGACCATCATCCTCTGGCGGTTTGCGCCAGATCTCAAGGCTCCGAGCACCAACGGCTAGCATCCCCAACTCAGCATAGATCTCAGGCTGTGCAGCCGCATTTTCGTCGCCTTGCGGCGTCATTTGTGCCGCATCGTCAGACTTGATTCCCGCAACGATCGGCCGGTTAGGAACTGTCTCGTACGCATACCCGGTCAAAATGGCGGAAGGATAACAGTTGAAACCCTGCGTCGTGACCCGCGCCCACCCGTAATGCGTTGCTCCGTTGATCTTGAACTTGAAGCCCAGATAGTGGGCCTTGACGTTCAGCCACGGGCCTTTGTCCGTGTGGGACGACGTACCGTTGATCCCGGCGTCGCTGTGGCACTTCGCCATTTGCGGAAAATTCGCAAACTTGTCCTGGTGCCCGATGATCTTGCCGATCCTCGCCGCGGAGGCAAATCCTCCGTTGGTCATGGCCTGATTGCCGTTGAGTCCACTGGCGAAGATGCTCCCGTAGCAGTTCCGCGCCCCCGAACCGCTTGCGCAATAGCCGTTCACAAACAGGCTGGCGTCGGCGTGGCCGTCATTATTGAGGTCGATCGGCAGCCTGCGCTGCTGTTCGTTCACGCTTTTATTGGTCGGCGTGTAAACCACCTCTGCGGTTGCAACCGGCGGCAGCGCAAGGATTCCCAAACCTACCGCGCTGACGGGGGCGCCGGCCACAAGCCAGCCGGTATCGGCTCGGGATGCGCCTTTTGCCGCATCCGCATAATTGCGCAATTGACTGTTGAGGCCCTCGGGCAGCGCAGCGAGCGGTCTTTCATTTTGAGCTTTGCGATTATCAAACCGCATGGCGATCTCCTTTGTCCTTGTGGCAGGAAAGAATGTACGCGCGGCGAAGAAACCAGGCGAGCAGCGACGTTACTCGAAGATGCAGACTCTGCCAAGTGGACGAAAGTCTTTAACCACTTTTGTGGCGCTCCCGCCAGCCTCAGGGTTCCTTTCCCCGGTGGCGGACCATCGCGTCCAATTGTTCTATTCAGCCGATCCTAGCGGCGTTTGACCCTCCCCATTGCCTTCTTTAGACTGAAAGTTTCACTCCATTTGCAGGACCCCATACTATGGCTGAGACCATTCATGTAAAGCTGCCGGATGGCAGCGTGAAAGACGTTCCCAAGGGCAGCACGGCGCTCGACATTGCCAGGTCGATCAGCCCGCGCCTGGCCGATGCCGCTCTGGCTGCGCAAATCTCCACCAATGGCGGCAAGGCGGGCGAGGGCGCCCGCACGCTGATCGACTTGACCCGGCCGCTGGAAGAAGACACCAGCCTGCGCCTGATCACCGAGAAAGACCCCGAAGCGCTCGAAGTTTATCGGCACTCGTCGGCCCACTTGCTGGCCGCGGCGGTGCTTGAACTTTTTCCCGAGACCAAGCTCGGCCACGGCCCGGCCACCGAAAGCGGATTTTTCTATGACTTCTATCGGCCGACCCCGTTTACGCCGGAAGATCTGGAAAAAATCGAGAAGAAAATGCAGGAACTCGTGCAGCAGAACCTTCCCTACGCGCGCGAGTTCCGTCCGCGCGAAGAGGGCCTGGCCGAGTTCAAAAAAGAGGGCGACTTCATGAAGTGCCATTTCATCGAGCAGTTCACCAGGCCCGATGAAAAGATTTCGATTTACCGCACCGGCAAGTTTCTGGATTTCTGCCGCGGGCCGCACATTCCCTCCACGGGTAAAATCAAGGCGTTCAAGCTCTTCAACATCGCCGGCGCCTACTGGCTGGGGGATGAGAAGAATCCGCAACTCCAGCGGATTTATGGGACGTCATTTTTTTCCAGGAAGGACCTGGACGAATATCTCAAGCAGCAGGAAGAGGCGAAGAAGCGCGACCATCGTGTGCTTGGCCAGCAACTCGATCTGTTCTCCATTCAGGAACTCGCCGGACCGGGGCTGATTTTCTGGCATCCCAAGGGCGGCATTATCCGCAAAGAGATGGAAGACTGGATGCGCGCTCAATATCTCAAGCGCGGATATTCGCTGGTCCACACCCCGCACGTTATGCGCCGGCAGCTGTGGCAGACCTCCGGCCACGAAGGCTATTACTCGCAGAACATGTTCGATGCCATGGAACTCGACGATGCCGAGTACCGGCTGAAACCGATGAACTGCCCGGGCCACATTTTGATTTACCGCGATTCTTTGAAATCGTACCGCGACCTGCCGGTGCGGCTGGGCGAGATGGGCACGGTATACCGCTACGAACGGTCGGGCGTGATGCACGGCCTGCTGCGCGTGCGCGGGTTCACCCAGGATGACGCGCATATTTTCTGCACGCCGGAGCAGATTGAAGACGAAATCGCCGCCTGCCTTGAGTTCGCTTTTGACACGCTAAGGGATTTCGGCTTCGACAAATTTCAGACCGAACTTTCCACCTGGAATCCGGACGACAAAAAGAATTTCGTGGGCAGCGAAGAGCAGTGGGTACACGCCACGCAGTCGCTGGAAAAAGTTCTGAAGGCGCGGGGAATCGAATACAAAACCATTCCCGGCGAAGCTGCATTCTACGGCCCGAAGATCGACATCAAGCTGGTAGATGCCATCGGCCGCCTGTGGCAGCTTTCGACGGTGCAGTTCGACTTCAATCTGCCTGCCCGCTTCGGCTTGGAATACGTCGCCGAAGATGGAACCCGCAAGCAGCCGGTCATGGTGCATCGCGCGCTGTATGGATCGATCGAGCGCTTTTTCGGCGTGCTGATCGAGCACTACGCCGGAGCTTTTCCTGTATGGCTGTCGCCGGTGCAGGCGGTGATGATCCCCATCGCCGAGCGCCACGTGGACTACGCGAACAAAGTGGCGGCGCAACTTCGCGAAGCTGCCGTGCGCGTGGAAGTGGATGCCCGCAACGAGAAGATGAACGCCAAGATTCGCGAACATGCGTTGCAGAAAGTGCCGTTTCTGCTGGTGGTCGGAGATAAAGAGGCTGAGGCAAACAAAGTCAACGTCCGCACGCGTGGAAAAGAGAAGACGGAAGACATGGGCGCGGGCGAGTTTGTGGAGAAGATTGGGAAGTTCATCCGGGAAAAGGTTTCGAATCTGTAACGAACCCTGTAGAGACAGCCGCCTCGGCTGTCTCGATGGCCTCCGATGTACCATGTTCCCGTGTCTCCGCTAGCGCAACGCCTACTCCATCACATCCACGGGCACGAACTCCTAACTGCCGGCGACCGAGTAGGCATCGCCGTCTCCGGAGGGATCGATTCGGTTGCACTGTTGCGGTTGATGTTGGAGTTGCGGCAGGAACTCGGCATTGTCCTCTCGGTGGTTCATTTCAATCACAAGCTGCGCGGGGCGGAGTCCGATACCGATCAGGAATTTGTTGCTGCTCTGGCGCGTGGACACGGGCTGGAGCTCTTCCTCGACTCTGGAGACGCGGCGCAGGTTGCAGCGGAAGAACATTCGGGCCTGGAAGCGGCCGCGCGGGAGTTGCGCTATGGGTTCTTTCAGCATCTGCTTGGCGAGGAGATTCCCCAGGGGCTCAATCCCGCATTATCAGCGATGGGCAACGGCGCGGCGGTAAGCCGCGTCCTTTCAGATCCATCTCGAACGCCGCTCAACAAAATCGCTACCGGCCACACCCTCGACGATCAGGCCGAGACCGTTCTCATGCGCCTGATTCGCGGCACCGGCTTGCGAGGATTGTCGGCAATTTATCCCCGCGTCGTCGTAGAGGATGAAGATGGCGAAGCCTGCGGCGAAATCGTCCGCCCGCTGCTTGGTATTCGCCGGCGCGAACTGGAACAATATCTGCGCGACCTCGATCAGCCGTGGCGGGAAGATGCCACAAACTCAGACGAAAAATTCACCCGCAATCGCGTCCGTCGCATGCTGCTTCCGCTGATCGAAAAAGAGTTCAACCGCACCGTCGCCGAAAATCTCGCCGAACTGGCCGAGATCGCCCGCGACGAACAGGACTACTGGGAAAACGAAATCTCCGGCTGGCTGGGTACGGTGGTGCAGTGGCAGCAGCCCGATCGATCGCACGAATTTGTGCAGATTCAGTTGGGCGTCGCTCCCCCGGAAAAATCGCAAGACCCGCGAATTTCCCTCAGCCGCCCCTGGCTTCTCACCGAACCGAAGGCGGTCCAGCGCCGCGTGCTCAAAGCAATCGGCGAAGAAGCAGGCATTCCGCTCGAGTTCAAACACATTGAACAGATCCTGAAGTTTGCCCATGATGCGGCCTCTGGCAAGGAACTTTCTCTTCCCCTGGGCTGGGAGATTGGGCGCGACGATGAGTCGATTGTTTTTGCGCCCCCCGACCTTCACGCTGAGAAATCTGATGAGGATTACGAATATTTTCTTTCCGTGCCAGGAACGGTCTTCATTTCCGAAGTCGGCGCGCAGATGGAAGTCGTGCGCCTTACTCCGGAAGCGACGGCCCCGGAGTATAATCCGCAGCAACTTCTTCGCGCGGAAGGCCTGGAACCGCAACTGATCGTGCGCAACTGGCGCGCCGGCGACCGCTTCTGGCCGGCGCATACGAAGCAGCCGAAGAAAGTGAAGGAATTGTTGCAGGGAAAACACGTCAACGGACGCGAGCGGCGGCTCTGGCCCGTCATCGTGAGCGGCGATGAAATTGTTTGGCTGCGCGGGTTTCCCGTGCCACAGTCGCGGATGGCGCAATCTGGCGAGGACGCAGTCCTGATTCGCGACCTCCCTCCGGATGACGATGAAGTTTGATTGCTGACGAGCAGGGCTGGCTTCTTCACGAGCCGGCGCCGGTTGTGCAGTAGCATCGTAAAATCAAGGGCATCACAAAGCCATGAACAATAACGGAATCAGGCAGGTCATCTCTGCCGACCAGATTCAAAAACGCATTAAAGAACTCGCCCGGCATATCTCCGACGATTATCAGGGCCAGACGGTTCAAGCCCTCGCCGTGCTGGAAAACTCATTCATGTTCATGGCCGATCTGGTGCGCGCCTTGGAAATGCCCGTGGTGTGCCAGTTCATCAAGCCGAAATATACGCGCCAGGCGGGCGCCGCAGAAACCACCGAAATTTTCTTCAGCCACGAGCCTGACATTCGCGGGCAGCACATTCTGCTGGTCGAGGGCCTGGTACACTCCGGCGTCACCAGCGAATTTCTGATGAACGATTTACGCGCCCGCGGCGCCGCTTCGGTGAAACTGGTCACCTTGCTGGACCGGCAATCGGCGCGGCGCGTGGCTTTGCAGCCCGATTATTTCGGCTTTCTGGTGGATGACACATTCCTCATCGGATATGGCCTGGGCGCAGCCGAGCAGACCAACCGCAACATTCCTTACCTGGCTGCAAACCTCTAGTGCCGCGTGACTTAAGTTATCTTCCCGGGGTCGAGCCTTTTTTCGAGGGAACGGGTAAAATAGTCGGTCTAAGGGAATTTCCCTATCGAAATTGCCCCAACCGCATCTAATTTAATTGGTGGGAACCGGGCCGCTTCAAGAAAACGGCGCGAGGCAGGTTTCCTCAGGAGCTTTTGGTGAATTCGACGGTAAAAACGGTAGTTTTTTGGGTAGTGATTGGATTGTCGGCGCTTTTGCTCTGGACCGTTATTCAGCAGGGGCGCGGCGGACAGAAAGTTAAGGAGCCCAGCTTCTCCCAGTTCATGAGCGACGTGGGCCAGGGCAACGTCCACGAAGTCACGCTGGATGGCCAGCAGGTGCGCGGTTCCTATCGCGACGGCTCGTCCTTCCACACAACGGTCCCGGCAAACTATCCCGACATGTTCAAGACGCTCACCGACAAGGGCGTCTCGGTCATTATTAAAGACGCGAACAGCGGCAGCTGGCCATTGCAATTGCTGGGCACGTGGGCGCCGCTCATTCTGCTGGGCGCGCTGTGGTTCTTCATGATCCGCCAGATGCAGACCGGCGGAAACAAGGCGCTTTCGTTCGGCAAGAGCCGGGCGCGGCTGCTTTCCATGCAGCAGAAAAAGGTCACGTTCAAAGACGTGGCCGGCGTGGAGGAAGCCAAAGAGGAACTGCGCGAAATCATTGAATTTCTGCGCGAGGCGCAGAAATTTCAAAAGCTCGGC
>DATLKM010000325.1:0-7266 GCA_035538435.1 Binatia bacterium | reverse complement strand
TGGGCCGGTGACAACGACACTCGACATCAACAACGACGGCATGGCCGATTTCACCTTCACCATGTCATCGACCGCGCACTTTTCCTCGATCGGCTATACCACCCGGGCCAGGTTTCTTTTCAAAGCGGCCGGTGCGCAGGCTGGCAACTCGGCCGTAAAGGGACACCAGGGAGAAACCGCGGCCGCCATTGCCAAGGGACAGACCATCGGCCCGCAGGATCAGTTCGCCAGCGGCGCCTACCTTTCTTTTAACAAGTTTCGCATCAGTACCGGACAAGGCCAGCAATTCGGCAGCTGGCAAAGCGTGGAATACGCCTTCGTCGGGCTCAAGTTCATGCTCAACGGCCAGGTCCATTACGGGTGGGCCCGCATCAAATTTCCCACTCCTTACGCCATCAGCTTCCCCAGCATTTATGGATATGCCTACGAAAGCCAGCCCAACACGCCGATCGTCGCGGGTCAGACCAGCGGAACGTACTCAGAAGCAAATGCAGATTCACCAAGCCCCGCGACTCTGGGAATGCTGGCCGGCGGAGCGCGAGTCATGAATCAATGGCGCGCCGGCAAGAACCAATAGACGCGCGACAGCACGCAAAAGGAGATCTTCGATGAAACGCAATCCTCTATTGCCTTCACCCCTTGCCGCCAGGCTTTGCGCCGCATTGCTTATGCTCGTGTCCGCGGCAGCGTCGGCCCGCGCGGGAGAAAAAGTGCTGTTCCCCATGAGTTCCCAGACCCCGGGTCCGAACTCCGCCCTCACCGCCGACGGCGCGGGAAATTTCTACGGCATCGCCGGAGGCCCCGCAGGAGTATTGGGCGGCTGCAACCAGGTGTATGAACTTTCCCCAACATCCGGCGGCCAATGGCAAGTGACGGTCATCTACAAGTTTCAGAACTGCGCTCAGAACGGAATGTATCCGCTGGGCAGTCTGTCGATCGACAAAGAGGGGAATCTCTACGGCTCGGAATATAACTCCCTTTCCGATGGCAGCGGCCAGGTTTATGAACTTAAAAAGCGGCCGGGGGGCAACTGGCTGTTTGGTGTGCTCCATAACTTTCCTCCTTCGGAAGGAGGACCGGTTGGCGATCTTACATTTGACAGCGCGGGAAACATTTATGGGGCGACGTATTACGCTTCTACCGCTTTCGACGGCGAGGTCTTTGAGCTGAGCCCGCAATCGAACGGAACCTGGAAGGAAAGCATTCTGTACACCTTTAACTACACGGCTCCGCCGGCCGGCCCCGCCGACGGCCTTACCTTCGACAGCCAGGGCAACCTTTACGGTCCGGCTTTTTATGGCTCTCATGGCGGCTACGGCGCCATTTACAAGTTGTCGCCTCAGTCGAATGGTTCATGGGCATTAACCACTCTGTACAACTTCAAAAGCGGTCCGGATGGCTCGGAACCGAATTCGAAACTGGTTTTCGACAGCGAAGGCAACCTCTATGGCACAGCGCTCGAGCCGGCCAACGGACAGGTATTTCAGCTCCGCCCTGCGGGTGGCGGACTGTGGACGAAAACCACGATCCACGCATTCCTGCAAAGCAACCAAAGCGACGGCAGGCAGCCGTTGGGAACGCTGGTATTCGACAGCAAGGGCAATCTGTACGGCGAAACGGAGTTCGGCGGAACCGGATGCAACCAGAACCTCTGCGGCGTGATTTATGAACTTTCACCCCAGGCCGGGGGATCGTGGACGGAAACCATCCTGCACCAGTTCGAGAGCGCGGAAGACGGATCGGAGCCGCAAGGCGGGATTACGCTCGACGGCGCAGGAAATATTTACGGCACAACTTATCATGGCGGCAGCCGTTATGGGTACGGAACGATTTTTGAAATCACGCCCTAAGCGATCGCCTTCGCCCTGAAGATCAAGAGGGCGGAAACTGACTTGTAGCTAAACCGCCGATGCAGGATGATATTTTTTGACCCTCGCGATTTCAGTTGCCATGGCAAGTTTCTGCAACCCAGCGAACACGCAGCTGAAATAGTGTAAGTTTCCTTGACAACGGCTCCGCTGCGCCAATCTGCTGCGCCTTGCACGAATCCTCTACCCTGAACCGCTTTTCCCCGCCCGACAGGAAATGTACAAACTAATGACATCCCGGTGACAATCCCCAAACCCTCAAAAATTACGATCACTGCGATCTTCGGAAGGCGTGCTTCCTTCCGTGGACATTTCTGAGCAATGCTCCATCCCTGGTTTCAATCGACGAAATAAGGAGAAAAATCGCATGCATCGTTTACTCGGCCGCTCGCGCGTTTCCGCGTTTCTGGCAATGGTGCTGGCACTGGCTACTACATCGGCCTTCGCGCAGTACAAGAGCGTTTATCTCACTTCCAACCAAACCGGCAAAGCCAAGTACACTGATGCCCTCCTGCAGAATGCATGGGGCATCGCCTACAGCCCGGGCAATCCCTTCTGGGTCAGCGACGAAGCGGATGGCTGGTCCACACTCTACAACGCTCAGGGCCAGCCGCAGAGCCTGCAGGTAATCGTTCCGCCCGCCGGCGGCAACGGTTCCGGCAGCCCGACCGGACTGGTCTACAACGGCTCGACCGAATTCAAGATCGACAGCTGGACTTCGGTCTTCCTGTTTGCCACTCTCGACGGCACCATTCAGGGCTGGTCCGACTTCAATCCCAGCGCCTCGCTGATCGGCGTAACCACCAAGGGCGCTTCCTACACCGGCCTCGCGATCACCAGCCACACTTCGAACAATTTCCTGTTCGCCGCCGATGCCGCCAACAATAAGGTCGACATCTACGACGGCAACTTCAACTTCGTGACCTCGTTCACCGACTCCAGCATTCCCGCCGGCTTCGCGCCGTTTGGAATTCAGGACATCAACGGCCAGGTTTATATTTCCTATGCCGCCACCAACGGCGGCGGCGGCGGATACGTCGACATCATGAGCGAGAGCGGCACCCTGGTGAAGCACTTCGCCCATGGTTCTCCGCTGAATCAGGCCTGGGGATTCGCCCTTGCGCCCTCGAATTTCGGCGCACTCTCCAATACTCTGCTGATTTCCAATAACGCCAACAGCGGCACCATCAACGGCTTCAGCACCTCCACCGGCAAACTGGTGGGCACAATCGAGAACACATCCGGAAAGCCCATCGTCATCAACGGACTTTGGGGCATCGAGTTCGGCGGCGGCTCTTCTTCCAACGGACAGAAGAACCAGCTGTTCTTCACCGCCGGCCCCAGCGATACCAACGGCTATTTCGGAGCCATCGTGGCCGCAAAGTAAGTTGCTCCTGACCACCGGCAACAGGCCGCCTTCGGGCGGCCTTTGCCGTTACCCGTTCTAGCCGCTCCAGGCGAGTCCATAGCTCCTTCGCTTCGCTCCGCCTGTCGCCGAAGACGCACTGAAGCAGCCGACTCGAAAAGCCCAGCCCCTAGCCCAACATATTCCCAATCCTCTTCATCTGCGCCCCCACCCCGCGCAGCTTCTCTTCAATCTTTTCGTACCCGCGGTCAATGTGATACACGCGGTCGATAATCGTCTCCCCATCCGCCACCAGCGCCGCCAGCACCAGCGACGCCGACGCCCGCAGATCCGACGCCAGCACCGCCGCCGCGCTCAGCGGACTCTTCCCTCTCACCACCGCCCGCCGCCCTTCAATCTTGATGTTCGCTCCCATGCGCACCAGCTCTTGCGCGTGCATGAACCGGTTCTCGAAAATATTTTCCGTGATGATCGAACTCCCCTCCGCCTGCGTCGCCAGCGCCATAAACTGCGCCTGCATATCGGTCGGAAATCCCGGATATTCCTCCGTCGACATGTCCGCCGCCGTAAACGGATTGTCCCCCATCACCCGCACACAATCTCCCGTCACCTTCGTCTTCACTCCGGATTCTTTCAGCTTGCTCAAAACCGCCGTCAAATGTTCCGGCTCGCATCCGGCAATATTCAAATCTCCGCCGGTCAGCGCCCCCGCAATCAAAAACGTTCCCGCCTCAATGCGGTCGGGAATAATCCGGTGCTTCGCTCCTTTCAGCCGGCTCACGCCCTTCACATGAATCGTCGGCGTCCCCGCTCCCTGAATCTTCGCGCCCATCTTATTCAAAAGGTCAGCCAGATCGGCCACCTCCGGCTCGCGTGCGCAATTTTGCAGCACCGTCTCACCTTCAGCCAGCGCCGCCGCCATCAGCAGATCTTCCGTCCCCGTCACCGTAATCTTGTCAAAAACAATCTCCCCGCCCTTCAATCGCTCGGCGCTGGCTTCAACGTAACCGTGTTCCTGCGTGATCTTCGCGCCCAGCTTCTCCAGTCCTTTAATATGCAGATCAATCGGCCTCTGCCCGATCGCGCACCCTCCCGGCAGCGACACCCGCGCCCGCCCGCATCGCGCCACCAGCGGCCCCAGCACCAGCGTCGACGCCCGCATCGTCTTGACCAGCTCATACGAAGCCTCCGGCGCGCTCAGATTCTTCGCGTGAATGGTCGTGCGATGCTGCGCCCGCCCATACCCCAGCTCAACCTCCGCGCCCATCGCTGCCAGCAGCTTGCGCGTGGTCTCAATGTCGCGCACCTGCGGAATGTTTTCCAGGACAACCGGCTCGTCCGTCAGCAACGCCGCCGCCATGCAGGGCAAAGCCGCATTCTTCGCCCCGCTCACGCGCACCGTTCCCAGCAGCGGCTCCCCGCCCCGTATGACAAATTTATCCATGTTGAGATTGCCTGATGATGACTGTCTATTTTAGCGAGGAAATCGAAAAGCGATGAGTAATCGGGAGGGCACGCACCAACGGAAATCGAAATTCAGGTTGC
The DNA here is from genome assembly GCA_035538435.1 of Binatia bacterium. Lineage (GTDB taxonomy): Bacteria > Acidobacteriota > Terriglobia > Terriglobales > Acidobacteriaceae > Sulfotelmatobacter. The sequence continues at coordinate 2,487 of DATLKM010000325.1, read as the reverse complement.
CCACCCTTGTCGCGCTTTTTTCGACGGGCTGGGGATCGAACCTCTCCTCCTGGGAAGGTATTTCGCCCGAATGGGCCCGAACCCATCATTTGCCGCTCGCCCACTTCTCGATCGAGAGACCCTTTACCCGGCGAAATTCATTCGTATTGTTCGTAATCAGGGTCAGGCCCAGGCAGCGTGCGTGTGCGGCAATGAATAGATCGTTGCCGCCGATCATCGTCCCCTGAACCTTCATGGCCGCCCGAATCTGCGCATAATCGAGAGCAGCCGTGTCAGGAAAATCCAGGACATCCACGTGGGCAAGAAAAGCCATCAGCGCCGCCTCATCCTGGCCGCGCCTCGGAGATACTTCCACGCCATAAAGCAATTCCGATTTTGTAATCGCCGAGATACAGACTTCGCTCACCGGAACCTCGGCAAGACGTTGAAGAAGCCCGGCATTCGAGCGTTTCATTATGTAAGAGCAAATATCCGTATCCAGCATGTAGCGCGGCATCAACGCTCACGTTCCTGTACCGGCAAATCTTCCACATCTTCCATATAAGAAGACGATGCGACGGGCCCCTCATGCAAATAAGCGCTCCAATCCGCCGGCCGCGGCGACAGAATCACATCCGACCCGTCCTTTCGGATGAACACTTCCTGCGTGCTGGACTGAAAATCCTTGGGCAACCGCACCGCCTGGCTCCTGTTATTCATGAAGATTTTCGCTTTACGCTGCATGAGGGACTCCTGCCAATTGTGGCATATACCATAGTATATGCCACCAGATAACGCCCGTCCACCTGTTTCCACCGTGATCTTTCGGAGCTACTTTGCGATACAAAGTAATTTGTATTATACTTTCTCCGAATCAAGGAGGCCTCCGTGCCCCAACTCTCTGCTTCATCCTTGACCGCATTCATCCGCGACCGCTCCCGCGCTTGCCCCACCCTTGTCGCGCCTTTTCCCCAGGATGGGGAAACGGACTGCGGTTGCCCCACCCTTGTCGCGCCTTTTGCGACAGGGTGGGGATTCCGACTCTTTGACTTCAGCTTTCTCGCCTCTGACTTCTAACCTTTCCTGGTATCAACCGTGCCCGGCGACAAAACAGGAACTACCCCCGCGCCGCCTCAATCCCCTTCCGCACATTCCCCTGCGTCTTCTTCAGCGCCGTCACCGCCTTCGCCCGCGGAACCCCGGCACTCAACATCACCACCGCCACCGGAGTCCGGTTCCCCGCGTCCTTCAGCGCCCGCTCGGCGCGCCCCCGATCCACTCCCGTCGCCTGCGCAATAATTCCCACCGCCCGCTGCCGCAACTTCTCATTCTTCGGCGACACATTCACCATCAGATTTCCATACACATATCCCAACCGCGCCATCGCCGCCGTCGAAATCATGTTCAATACCATTTTGTGCGCCGTTCCCGCCTTCATGCGCGACGATCCCGCCAGAATTTCCGGCCCCACTTCCGTTACAATCGCCATTCCCGCCGCCCGCTCCAGCGGAGAATCCCTATTGCACGTCAACGCTACCGTCCGCGCCCCGCGTCGCCGCGCCTCCTTCACGGCCCCAACCGTAAACGGCGTGCGCCCGCTCGAAGCAATCCCAATCACCACATCTTTTTTTCCCGGCTTGCGCCGCGCCATCTCCTCGCGCCCCTGCCGCTCGTCATCCTCGCTGATCTCCGACTCCGCCGCCAGCGCCCTGGCGCCGCCCGCCATCATGAACTGCACTCGGTCCATGTTGAACGTCGGCAGCACCTCCACCGCATCCAGCGCCGCAATCCGCCCGCTAGTCCCCGCGCCCACATAAATCAACCGGCCGTCGCGCCCCAGCGCCGCCGCGACCAGATCGATCACCCGAGCAATCTGCGGCAGCACGCGCTCCACCGCCACCGCGACCGTCGCGTCTTCTTTATTGATGGTCCGCGCAATTTCCAGCGCCGATTTGCAATCCAGATCGCTGGCCAAATGATTGGACCGCTCCGTGCCGAGGTGGGCCAGGGTGGATGTTTTCGCTTTCAAATCACGCGCCTTATGTGAAATCACGCAGCCTGTATTCTACCCGCCTTGGAGCCAATCACATTTGTTTCAAACCGTTCACTCGCTCTCGTTTCGCCCTCACGCACTTCAAGCGTTCAAAACCGCGAGGGCTCAAAATGAGCTGTGAGGGGGTGAACGGTCCTGCAAGGAGCGAAGCGACGCAGCCGGACCGTTCGTGGGCAAGCGGGCGGGGCCGCCGGAGCCGTGGCGACGGCGGGAGCGAAGCGACAGCCGGCGACGCGGCGAGGGCGCAGCCGTCAGTACCCCCAAAATTCGACAGTTCCACAGACAAAACGGGCCGCCTCGCGGCGGCCCGTTTCTGTTTGCTCGTGGCTCAAAGCTCGCAGCTCGAAGCTAATCTCCCGCCACCGGCTCCGCCACTTCCGGCTTAGGCGCGTCCTTTACCAGCGCTCCCAGCGGAATGAACCCATCCTGCGACTGCGCCGGCTTTTCCTTCAGCA
>DATLKM010000324.1:0-3176 GCA_035538435.1 Binatia bacterium | reverse complement strand
TTACATGTACGGTGCGAATGCGGGGGGAGGCGGCGACACGCTGAACGTGACGGGAACCCTGACCAACGCGTCTGGCGGGTCGTTGCAGCTGTATGACAATGCCAGCGACGTGGCGAGCATCGGCACGTTGAGCAACTCGGGAACGGTATACATCGGGGTAGGAGATACGCTGAACCTGACGAATCAGCCGAACGGGATCACGGATGTGGTTGCGGGTTCATCGCTGACGGTGAATGGGACGATCACGGCGGGGTCGGCGAACGGGCTGGCCAAGCTGGGGAGCATCGAAGGGAGTCTGACGTTGGGCAATGGTGCGACGACGAATGTGACGCCGGGAGGAGGAACCCTGACGGTGGCCTCGGGAGGCTCGCTGACAGTGGGCGGGACGGGGACAACGCTTTCGATCACAGGCGGGCTTAGCGATCAAGGGACCATAACGGTCAGCAGCGGAAACACGCTGAACGCATCGCAAAGCATAACCGACCTGCCCGCGAGCGGGGCATTTTATCTGTATGGGAGTACGAACGCGTTGGCCAAACTGACGACAGTGGAGGGCTACCTGGATCTGCAAAATGGGCAGACCACTTCGGTGACGCCCAATGGCGGAACGCTGACCCTCAACTCTTCGGGGGACATAACGCTCTACGGCGGCTCAGGGTTGACGGTGAATGGCAACCTGACCAACAACAGCAGCGCGCTGTACACCGGATTTTCCGGCGGCGGCAACACCCTGACCGTCACGGGAACTTTCACCAACAACGGAACGCTGGAGATGTACGGGGCCAACGCCATCGGTGCAGACACGCTGACGGTCTCAGGCACTCTGAACAACGGAACCTCTGGCTCAATCACTCTCGATGACACCTCTCAGGATGTTGCCAACGTTCACACGCTGACCAACTCAGGCACGATCACCGTGGGCAGCACGGCCATATTGAACCTCACTGCCTCCACCACAGACACCAACACCGGCACGATCAACGTCGGCGATGTGAACGGAGCGGGAACGCTGAAGATCAGCGGGGCAGCCGTCACCCTCTCCGGCACGGGCAGCGTGGTCCTGGCAAACAATTCCATCATCACGGGCGCTTCTTCCAGCGACGTTCTGACCAGCGCCAGCACGATTTCCGGCACAGGAAATGTCGGCAACGGTGTGATTGGTTTCGTCAACACCGGCACGGTGAACGCGAACCAGGCCACTGCGCTCACCATCCAGGCGGGAAGCAAGGGCTTCAATAACAAAGGCACGATTGAATCGACCTCGACCGGCGGCCTGGTCGTAACCGGCACCTTCCTCAACTACACCAGCAGCAACAATATGCTGACCGGCGGGACGTACACCGCCAACGGCGGCAACGTCATCCTTCCGCTCGGCACCAGCGGCGGCCTCACCACTCTCTCGGCCGCGGTGGTCGAGGAAAATGGCGGACAGGTCCTGAACAGCAACAACGGCAACGCCAACGCCGTGAGCGGCCTGACCAGCATTGCATCTACCGGCAGCCTGACCATCGGCGGACTTGCCTTCACCGATTCGGGTTCGTTCAGCAATGCCGGTTCGCTTACCGTCCTCAGCGGCGAGAGCTTTACCGTCGGCTCGCTCAGCCAGATCAGCAGCGGCAAGCTCACCGCCGGAACCTATGTTCTGGACGCCAACCTGAATCTTTCCGGCGCCACCCAGAGCATTACCACCAACGCGGCCAATGTTACGCTCGGGGGCGGCACCATCGAGAACGCGAACTCCACCAATGCGCTGTCCGGCCTGGCGGCCAACTCCGGCAAGCTTACCCTGGCCAACGGCACCACGTTCACAACCGTAGGCAACTTCTCGAACACCGGAACGCTCACCGTGAATCACGGCACACGCTTTACGGTGAATGGAACACTTTCGCAGATCAGCGGGTCGACCCTTTCCGGCGGAAGCTTCGTTCTGGGCGGCAATCTCGTGGTGGGCAGCGGGATCGCCATCACGACCAATTCATCGAACCTGACGCTTGAAGGCGGGACGATTGAATCCGGTACATCCAATGCACTGAGCGGCCTGGCGACCAATAACGGCAGCCTGACCATCGACGCGGCCGTCAGCACAACGGCCGCGAACTTCTCCAATGCCGGAACGCTGACCGTTGACAAGAGCGAGAGCTTCACCGCGGGCAACCTCAGCCAGATCAGCGGCGGCAGTCTCACGACCGGCACTTACGTTCTGGCCGGCAACCTGGACTTGACCACGTCCGGCATCAGCATCACCACCAACGCGGCCAACCTCACGCTGGAGGGCGGCACAATCAACTCCAACGGTTCGAATGCCCTGAATCTCTCCTCGAACAGCGGCACTCTCACCATCGCCAGCAGCGCGAAGTTGACCACCGCCAGCAGCAGCTTCACAAATACCGGTACGGTCGACGTCCAGAAAGGCAGCACGCTCACCGTCGGCGGCTCCGGGAACAGTTACAACCAGAGCGCGGGAACCACCACGGTCGATGGCACGCTGGTGGGGGGCGGGACCACCGGCGTCAGCGTGACGGGCGGAACCATTCAGGGTGCGGGCACGGTGAAGACGAATCTATCGGTGGCAAGCACGATCAACGTGGGCGACGCGGGCAAGGCCGGCCTGTTGAGCATCACCGGAACCTACACGCAGTTGTCTACCGGCACAATGAGCCTGTCGGTCGGCGGAACTGTGGCGGGTACACAGTTCAGCCAGCTTAAAGTCACGGGCGCAGCCAGCCTGGGGGGAACTTTGACCGCGGCGCTCATCAACAGCTTCACTCCGACGGTGGGTCAAACGTTCACAATATTGACCGCGTCGAGCGTGACCGGGACGTTTACTAATTCGACCATCGCCATCAACAGCAGCGAACACTTTAACGTTTCGTACACGGCAACCAGCGTTGTACTCACGGTGGCAAGCGGACCTGTGGGAACAGTCAGCGCACCGGCCACCTCGATGGCGGCGACGACTGGGCGGGGGCAAGGCTCCGCAGCGGTGAAGTCGGCCAGGCTGCCAGGCAACGGAATAGCGAAAGGCGGGCGGCAGGTTAGCGCGTTAGTTCCAACCAAGCCAATTCTCGTGGCGGGCGCAGCGGAACTACCTGCGCGATATTCAGGCAATAGTACGTTACAGGCTATCGCTGGTCCGCGGTTCCAGCGCGAAACCTCGCCCTGGATGGCCGATTCCT
>DATLKM010000323.1:0-27943 GCA_035538435.1 Binatia bacterium | reverse complement strand
TTTTTCGGCTTCGGCTTTTTCTGGGCTGTCGTTGGCGTGGGTGTCGACGATGACGTTGACGCCCAGCTTATGAAGCGCCTGAAGCCCGTCCGTGGTGGTGAGGCCACCGCGGTAGAGCGAGGGTGTGACCTCGCCGAAATTACGAACGCCATGCTGTTGGAGTTTTTTGCCGATGGCGCGGACGGCCGGAGATTGAGCGGGAGCGGTGGATTGAGCGACGGCGGCGGTGGCGAAGAACCAGAACGCCGCGAGGAAGCGAATTCGGAACAGGGACTTAGTCAAAACGGGCTGACTAGAAGTTTACAGCGAGCGGCCGTCCAATCGCGTACAGAAAAACCCTTAGAAAGCACACATGATTGGGGACCAGGGGCGAAAATCACCGCCAATGCAGTGTCCGATAACAGGTATTATGTAAATATCGACGAAGAGCGTTCTCGCCTTGGGTTTTTCGAGCGCACCGATTTGCCCGCGCTTGGGTTTGCGGCTGGCCTCACAGTCAGTCTGCCTTTCTTAGGGCGAACTTTCTGGTCACAGTACGGCCTTCGTGATTGGCTTGCACCATGATGGAGGAATCGGCCAGATCGGATTCGTCCACATCGACGGAAATCTGGGCTGCGCCCGAACCGTCGGTAACGGCTTGTGTGTAAAACGGCGCCGCGGCGGGACGTGCGAAACGGAATGTAAGGCGAGCGGAGGCAACGGCTGTGCCGTCTTCCGTAACTCGAAGTTGCATGGTCAGATTGCGATTGGCGTGGACCGAACCGGCGTTTTCCCATTGCACGTCGAGTTGCTTGATAGCCGCGAGCGAATCGCTCTCGGCTTTGTCGAACACGGTTTCCAGTTTGCCGTCCTTGATGGCTTCGAGGACCAGGCGATGCTGATCGCGCAACTGTTGTTCTTTTTGTGGATCGCCAAAACCCGGTTGAGCGGCGGAGCCTGCGTAAGAAGTAGCGCGCTTGCCGATGCAGCGTCCGCGCACGAAGACCTGGGTTTGCAGAAGCTGCTCGCTTTCGCGAGCCTCGCTCTGCACGTGGTAGATCGTGTCCTGGTGCTTGACGTCGGTATTGAAGCCAAAAATCATGAATTCATTCAGTGTTTCGCAATTTGGAATCGGATAATTTCAGAACCGGCTTGTTCCCGATTGCCCGCCTGGCGCAATCACGCCGTCTAATTTCATGCTCGCAACTGAGTTCATTTCACGGTCACACAACGTTCCGCAAAGCCACCGAAAATAACGCCGCGTTTCCTTGACACTGCCGCGCACAGCACCTAATCTAGAATGTTTTACTCACACTGGCGCGAATTATATATACGCACCACTATGCCCGACAATTACTTTGCTCGCTACCTCCCGTTGCTGATTCACTTCCTGCTGGCGAGCGGGTTTGCGGTGGCTGTGGTTTCGCTGTCGTGGCTGGTGGGGCAGCGCAAGCCCACCCGCGCCAAAATGGCCCCCTATGAAAGCGGCATGATGCCGGTGGGCGACGCCCGGCAGCGCTTTTCCGTGCAGTTTTACCTGGTGGCGATGCTCTTCATTTTATTCGACGTGGAAGCGGTCTTTCTTTATCCCTGGGCGGTGATTTTGCGCCAGTTGCGCCACTTCGGCCTGTGGGAGATGGCAGTTTATCTGGGCATTGTGCTGGTGGGATTTTTCTACGTCTGGAAAAAAGGCGTGCTGGATTGGGGACCGGAAGCGCAGCGGCGGAGGAATCTTTAGTGCCGTTAGCCCCTCCCATAATAGAGGTTGAGCAGTTGAAAGAACACCCGGCGCTGGCGCGCCTGCTCGCTTGGAATGCGGGTGCGGTTGTGGGCGCGAAGTTCGACCGTGATGAGATGTCGATCTATGTCGATCGCGGATATCTAAGAGAAGCGAGTTCCCTGCTGCGCGACGATCCCGGTTGCGCGTTCAATTTTCTGTCCGATATTACCTGCGTGGATTGGTATCCAGCCGAGCCGCGCTTTGAAGTGGTGTATCACCTGCTTTCGATCGTGAAAAAAGAACGCGTGCGGCTGAAGGTGAAGCTGGAGAGTGCGAGCACGGTGGTGGAATCGCTGACCCCGATCTGGCCGGGAGCGAATTATTTTGAGCGCGAAGTTTTCGATCTGTTTGGAATCCGGTTTACCGGACATCCGTACTTGAGGCGGCTGTTGATGCCGGAGGACTGGGAAGGACATCCGCTGCGCAAGGATTATCCAGTGGAGGGGTATCGGTGATGTCGCATCTGACGCCCACCCCGGTACTGGAGCCAGCGCAGGACCGCACGATGATCCTGAATATGGGGCCGCAGCATCCCTCCACGCATGGAGTGCTGCGTGTGCTGCTGGAGATTGACGGCGAAACCGTAGTGCGGATCATGCCCGACATTGGATTTCTGCACACCGGCATTGAGAAGACCTGCGAGGCGAAGTTTTATCAGCAGGTGGTGCCGCTGACGGACCGCATCGATTATCTCTGCCCCATGACCAACAATTTGTGTTACGTGCTGGCGGTGGAGAAGTTGCTGGGACTGGAGATTCCCCCGAAAGCGCAGTGGATGCGCGTGCTGATGAACGAACTGACGCGCATCAATTCGCATTTGGTGTGGCTGGGGACACATGCGCTCGACATTGGCGCGATGACGGTCTTTTTGTATTGCTTCCGCGAGCGTGAAGAAGTGCTGAAGATGTTCGAGGCGATCAGCGGGCAGCGCATGATGACCTCGTATTTTCGAATTGGCGGCATTTCGCTGGAACCGCCGCTGGGATTTTTTGACCGGGTGCGGGAGTTTGCCGGGTACTTCCCCTCGCGGGTCGATGAATACGAGAACCTGCTGACGGGAAATCCGATCTGGGGCATGAGAACCAAGGGTGTGGCGCGCATGACGGCGGAAGACGCGCTTGCCTTAGGTGCGAGCGGACCGACGTTGCGGGGCAGCGGCGTAGATTTCGATTTGCGGCGGGACATGCCGTATTCGGGCTACGAGAACTTCAAGTTCAAGGTGCCGGTTTCGCAGGATGGCGATGTCTTTTCGCGGTATATGTGCCGCGTGAGAGAGTTGCGGGAGTCGAACGAGATTATCCGCCAGGCGCTGGAAGGAATGCCCGAAGGGCCCATCAAGGCAGACGCGCCGGGGGTTGTTTTGCCGGACCGCGAAAAGATGAAGACGCAGATGGAGGCGCTCATCTATCACTTTAAGATTATTACGGAAGGCTTTGCAGTCCCGGCAGGTGAGGTTTACCAGGCGGTTGAATCTCCGCGCGGGGAGATGGGCTATTACGTGGTCAGCGACGGAACCGCAAAGCCCTATCGCGTCCATATTCGGGCGGCGTGCCTGGCGAATCTGCAGACCCTGCCAACCATGTGTGTGAACGGACTGATTGCGGACGTGGTGGCGGCGATTGGGTCGATTGACATTGTTTTGGGAGAGATTGATCGATGACCTTGTGTTCCTCTGTACCCTCTGTGTTTGAGAAAAATGTTAAACACGGGGGCCACAGGGGTTCACAGAGGATACTGAACTATGAGGTTTTCTGAGGAATTCGAGGCGAGGTTTGCGGAGATGGTGCCGCATTATCCGACGAAGCGGTCGGTGCTGGTGCCGACTCTGCTCTTCGCGCAGGACGAGGTCGGGTACTTGTCGGATGAAGTGATTGCGGAGATCGCCGGACGCCTGGATCTGACGGAGCTTGAAGTGCGGAACGTGATCAGCTACTACTCCATGCTGACTACGAAACCGCGGGGGAAATTCAACGTCCAGGTGTGCACGAATATTTGCTGCCTGGTGCGGGGCGGTGAAAACATTCTGCGGCATTGCGAGAAGAAATTGGGGATTGGCCATAAGCAAACGACTCAGGACGGGCTGTTTTCGCTGGAAGAGGTTGAATGCATCGGCGCCTGTAGCTGGGCTCCGGCGGCGCAGGTGAACTACGATTTTCATGAGAACCTGACGGCGGAAAAGATGGACAAAGTTTTGGACGAGTATAGGACGAAGGCAACGCAGTAGAAGTTCTGCGATTGTGCGATCGGGTGATGGCGCGATTGAAAACGGTGGGCACTTAAGTTTTCAATCGCTCAATGACTCAATCGCAAAATCACCTGATGGCAACCTTGGTCTCCCATCCCGATGAGGTGAAGGTCGTTTCCCGGCGATTTGGCCAGGGAGCGGCGGACATCGATCGCTACCTTGCGCTCGACGGCTACAAGGCCGTGCAAAAGGCGCTGGCGATGGAAGCGGACGCCATTATCAATGAGGTCAAGAACTCCGGGCTGCGAGGCCGTGGCGGGGCTGGTTTTTCGACGGGTATGAAGTGGTCGTTCGTACCCAAGCAATCGGCCAAACCGAAGTATGTTCTCTGCAACGGCGACGAGAGCGAGCCCGGAACCTGCAAAGACCGGTTGATTTTTGAGCATGATCCGCACTCGGTGATCGAAGGGGTGATCATCGCGGCGCTGGCCTTGGGAGCGCAAAGCGGTTACATCTACATTCGCGGCGAATACCGGTATTTGTCGCTGATCATGCAGAAGGCGATCGGCGAGGCGTATGCCAGGGGTTTTCTGGGAAAGAACATTTTCGGCAGCGGCCGAACGGTCGACATTTACTGGCATGGCGGCGCAGGAGCTTACGAGGTGGGGGAAGAATCGGCGCTGATGGAGTCGCTCGAAGGCAAGCGCGGCCTTCCCCGGATTAAACCGCCGTTTCCGGCCGTGGTCGGGCTGTGGGGCGGGCCGACGGTGATTAATAACGCTGAGACCCTGGCCAGCGTGCCGCACATCATTCTGGGCGGGGCGGAATGGTACGCCAGGCTGGGCACGCCAAAAAACGGCGGCACGCGGCTGTTCTGCCTGAGCGGAAATATTGCCAAGCCGGGCGTGTACGAACTGACTATGGGGTACAACCTGAAACGAATGGTTTATGAAGTCGGGGGCGGCATTCCGGATGGACGGAAACTGAAGGCCGTTGTCCCCGGCGGCTCGTCGTGCCCGTGCCTGACCGCCGATGAGATCGACGTCGCCATGGATTTCGATTCCGTCGCCAAGGCCGGCTCGATGCTGGGATCGGGTGGCGTCGTGATCATCGATGACGCGCAGTGCATCGTAAAATTCGCCTTGCGAACCATGAAATTTTATAAGCACGAAAGTTGCGGATGGTGCATTCCCTGCCGCGAGGGCACCGACTGGCTGGAAAAAACGCTAACGCGCTTTCACCGCGGTGGCGGGTTGAGGAAAGACATCGACAACATTCAATACCTGTCGGAAAACATGCTGGGGCGAACTTTTTGCGCACTGGGCGATGCGGCGGCGATGCCGACCATCGCGTTCGTGAAGAAGTTCCGAAAAGAATTTGAAGACCATCTGGAAGGAAAACCATGCCCTTATGAAAAAGAGGGTGCGGTAGAAGAACTGCCGGTGATGGCCTGAGTCCGATTACAAAATCACAAAATGGCTGATATTTCTCTCACAATTGACGGCAAGAAAGTCGCCACGCCAGCGGGGACGCTTCTGATTGAAGCCTGCAAGACCGCGGGCATTGAAGTGCCGTCATTCTGCTATTATCCAAACCTTTCTTTGTGCGGCGCCTGCCGCATGTGCGTGGTGAAGATCGAGAAGATGCCGAAGCTGCAAACCGCGTGTACCACGGTGGTCAGCGAAGGCATGGTCGTCACCACCGACAGCGATGAAGTGAAGCAGGCGCGCAAGGGCACGGTCGAGATTCTGCTGGGGAACCATCCTTTGGATTGCCCGGTGTGCGACGCAGGCGGCGAATGCGAATTGCAGGACATGACGTTCAGCTATGGCGCCGCCGAATCGAAGTTCATGGAGGCTAAGAACCATAAGGACGAGCAGCAGTGGTCGCCGGTTGTGTTCTTCGACCGTCCGCGGTGTATTTTGTGCTTTCGCTGCGTGCGCGTTTGTAACGAGGCCATGGATGTGGCGGCGCTGGGCGTGCAGAACCGCGGAGTAAGTTCGATCATCGCTCCCAACAAAGAAGATCATCTTGAGTGCGAAGAGTGCGGCATGTGCATTGACATCTGCCCGGTCGGAGCGCTCACCTCCGGGGCGTATCGCTATCACACTAGGCCGTGGGAAATGAAGCATGTGGGCACAACCTGCACGCACTGCGCTGACGGGTGCAAGACCACGCTGGGCGTGCGGCGCGCCGATACGGGCATGGAAATTGTGCGCGGCGACAATCGGGACAAGAGCGGAACCAATGGAGATTTTCTTTGCATCAAGGGGCGGTACGCGTTCGACTTTGCCCACCATCCTGACCGGCTGAGGCGCCCGTTGATCCGGCAAAATGGCAAGCTCACCCCTGCCACATGGGAGGAGGCCTTCGCGCTGATCGGCAAAACGTTGGCTTCTATTCGGGATCAGGAGGGCGGCGCGGCCATCGGTGTTGTCGGATCGACACGGACGACGAATGAAGAAGCGTATCTTTTGTCCAAGTTTGCGCGCGTCGTGCTGAAGACGAATAATGTCGACCACCATCGTACCGCCGACTTCCCTGCCCTGGCTGCGGCGTTGCAGGGCAAGACGCAGAAGACGGCCAGCATGGCCGACGTATTCACGGCGCCGGCGATTCTGCTGATTGGGAATGATCCGACCGAGCAGCATCCGCTGCTGGCGTGGCAAATCCGCAATAACGTGCGGCTGCATCGGGCGCGGTTGTATCTGGTCAATTCTCATCCAATTAAGTTGCGGAAACAGGCGGCGGGTTTTCTCCAAATTGCCGCTGGATCGGAAGCTGCGTTCGCCTCGTTTTTGGCCGGTAAAGATGACGCGGCTTCTTCAGCGGACAAGGACGCGTGGGGCGCTCTACGCGACAAGCTTCGCCGCGAGCAGAATCTCGTCATTATTTTTGGCTCAGAAATCCGGAGCGCAGCGGTCGGTGACCTGGTGAATTTTGGTTTGACGATTCCCGGAGCAAAATTCGTTTGCCTGGGCGATTACGCGAACTCCCGGGGCGCAGCCGATATGGGGCTCTATCCCGACCTCCTGCCGGGTTATCACCCGACTGCGGGCAATAGCGAATTTCATCGTGAGTGGGGCGAGGTGCCCCAGATGCCGGGCCTCGATTTTCCTGCGATGGCCGCAGCGGCAAAGGCGGGTAAATTGAAAGCACTGTACGTGGCCGGGTCCAATCCGATTGGAAGGATGGGAGTGGATCCGTTTGTGTTTTCGAAGAGTTTTGTCGTCGTGCAGGACATGTTCCTTACCGAAACTGCGGCCATGGCTGACGTGGTGCTGCCCGCAGCCAATGCGTATGAGAAGCAGGGCACGTTTACCAACACCTGCGGCGATCTGCAACTGGTAAAGAAAGCCGGCGAAGTGACGGATACAAAGAACGATTTCGAGATGATCGTACGAGTTGCCGACGCCATGGGGTTTGATGTGCGGAAGTTGGTTCCGTTTGGCGGCGGGGTGCGGGCGGATATGGGCCAGTCGCGGGGTGCACAATCGGGTGAGGCGGACCGCCATGCCGTATGGCTGGAAGCGCACGGGCTGGAGTTGAAGATGAGCCCGTTCGATCCCATGGCGATTCTGGACGAGATTCAGCGGCTGGTACCGGGTTACGGCGTTTCGCGCATGAGTCTGCTGGCGGGAAACGCGCAGCATACTTCGCTTACGAACGTTGGGGCGGGCGCGGCCCACAAGCCGGAGTTGATTGCGCCCGCCAATGACAGCCTGTTTAGTTCAGGAACTTTGGGACGCTATTCGAACACTTTGCAGTCGGTGATTGAGAGCCGCGAAGCGACGCCGTCCGAAGTCGCGGCCGACTGACGATATTTAGTCATTGGCTGATTGTCATTGAGCGATTGGAACCCGGCAGCTCAGTCAACGAGTTTCTTTCATTATGTCTTTGCCGATTTACATCTTCTTGTTGAGCTCGGTGATCAAGTCGGCGCTGATTCTGTTAGTGCTGCTGACGGCGGTGGCTTACTCCGTGTGGCTGGAGCGCAAGGTGGTTGGCCGCATGCAGAACCGCTGGGGTCCGACGCGCGTGGGGCCGTTTGGGCTTTTACAACCGGCTGCGGATGGACTGAAATTCTTTTTTAAGGAAGACCTGACGCCGCCCCACGTGTATAAGCCGGTATTTATTGCCGCCCCCATGCTGGCGGTGATTTGCGCGTTGACCTCGATTGCGGTGATTCCGTTCGGCAATTCGATCGTGATCGGCGGCTACCGGATTCCGCTACAAATTACCGACGTCAATATCGGGCTGCTCATCATTCTCGGCGTGACGTCGCTGGGAGTTTACGGCATCGCACTCGCGGGCTGGTCTTCGAACAACAAATATTCGCTGCTGGGCGGGCTGCGCTCGAGCGCGCAGATGGTCAGCTACGAGATTGCGTTGGGGCTGGCGCTGGTGGGGGTTCTGATTCAGTCGGGCAGTTTCAGCCTGCGCGAGATTGTCGACGCGCAAGGAGGGCATTTCTGGGGATTCATCCCTCGCTGGAATATCTTTCACGGGCAACTATTCGGTTTTTTCATTTATCTGATTGCTGCCTATGCGGAAACGAACCGCATTCCTTTCGACCTGCCGGAGGCGGAAACGGAACTGGTGGCCGGGTATCACACGGAATACAGCTCGATGAAGTTCGCCATGTTTTTTATGGCGGAGTACGCCAACATGATCACGGTTGGATGCCTGGCAACGCTCCTGTTTTTTGGCGGGTGGCATGGGCCTCTGTTCGGGCCTCCATTGGCGCAGGCGTTGCTGCCGGTGTTCTGGTTCGCAGCCAAGGTTTTCTGTTTCATCTTTCTTTATATCTGGGTGCGCGGAACGTTGCCGCGCTTCCGCTACGATCAGCTGATGGCATTTGGATGGAAGTTTCTGCTGCCGCTCGCGATTGTGAACCTGGTAGCGACGGCGATTGCGGTGGCGTGGTAGAGCAGTTCCCGGTCCTCAGTTCCCGGTTCTCGGTAGTGGACTTGAGTTAGGTATGAATCTCGCTCTGTTCCTGATTTTCGGCGCGGTGTGCGTGGCGGGAGCGGTGAACCTGCTGGCGCAGCGGCATCCCATTAATTCCGCGCTCTCGCTGATCGCGGTGATGGCCGCCCTGGCGGGCGAGTACCTGCTGCTGGGGGCCGAATTCGTAGCCGCCGTGCAGATCATTGTTTATGCAGGTGCGGTGATGGTGCTGTTTGTTTTCGTCATCATGTTGCTGAACGCCGGGGAGGAAGAACTGACCAAGGGCAGCCGGGTCGCGATTTTCCTGGGCGTACCGGGAGTCCTGACCGGGGGTGTCCTTACGGCATGGGTCCTGTTGCGGCAGTCGCGTGGTGAAACGGTGCCGGCTGGGGCATTACCGGGGCCGCCGGCTGAGTTGGCGCAGTGGCTGTTTCACGATTTCCTTTTGCCCTTTGAAGTCACATCCATCCTGGTCCTCATCGCCATCATGGGCGCGGTGGTATTGGCCAGTAAGCCTGACCCGTCGGAAAGAAAGGCGGACTGATGAATCCCTCACAAGTGCCGCTTTCTTATTACCTTCTGCTGAGCGGGTTTCTGTTTGTCTGTGGAGTGTTGGGGTTTCTGATCAAGCGCAACATCATTACGATTTTTATGTCGATTGAGTTGATGCTGAACGGCGTGAATTTGTCTTTCGTGGCCTTTGCCGCGCATTGGCATGCGCTGGCGGGGCAGGTGTTCGTGTTTTTTGTCATGGTGGTGGCTGCGGCCGAGGCGGCGGTGGGGCTGGCCATCATCATTGCGGTATTCCGCACCCGTGAAACGCTGAACGTCGATCAAGTGAATCTTCTCAAGTTATGAACCTGCGCACGCTATGAATCCAAACCTCAACTTGTGGCTGATTCCGGTGCTGCCGCTGGCCGGCGCCGCGATCAACGGATTTCTGGGCAAGAAGTCTTCCCGGACAGCCGTCACTACGGTGGCGCTGTTCTTTGCCGGAGCGGCTTTCGCATGGGCGTTGGTGGTGGCTGCTCGTTTTTCATCGCTGGCACTTCCCCACGAGGAACCTTTCGCCCACTGGATTCGTTCGGGAAACTTCAGCGTCGACTTCGCCTTTTATCTCGATCAGCTTTCGCTGGTGATGCTGCTGATCGTCACGGGTGTGGGTTTTCTGATTCACGTCTATTCCGTCGGCTACATGTGGGACGACCCCAGCTATTACCGCTTCTTCACCTACCTGAACCTGTTCATGTTTTTCATGCTTACATTGGTTCTGGCCGGGAATTATCTGCAAATGTTTATCGGCTGGGAAGGCGTGGGTCTGGCTTCGTATCTCCTGATCGGGTTCTGGTTCACGAAAGATTCGGCGGCCTCGGCGGGCAAGAAGGCGTTCATCGTTAACCGCATCGGCGATTTTGGGTTTCTCATCGCCCTGTTCCTGCTGATCAAGCATTTTGGGTCGCTGAACTTTTCTCAAGTCTTCGAGGCAGTGAAGCCACTTGCCCCCGAGGCGGCGGGCGTTGGATTGCTCACCACGATCGGCATTTTGCTGATGGTGGGCGCAGCCGGCAAGTCGGCACAGATTCCTTTGTACGTGTGGCTGCCGGATGCCATGGAGGGCCCGACGCCGGTTTCTGCGTTGATCCACGCCGCGACCATGGTCACGGCGGGCGTGTACATGATTTCGCGGTCGCATGTGATTTTTGAGCGCGCGCCCGGCGCGCTGACTGTGGTTGCGGTCATTGGAACGCTGACGGCTTTTTTTGCCGCCACCATTGGAATTGCGCAGACCGACATCAAGAAAGTTTTGGCTTACTCGACGGTTTCTCAACTCGGGTACATGTTCATGGCGTGCGGCGTAGGGGCGTTTTCCGCGGGCATCTTTCACCTGATGACGCACGCGTTCTTTAAAGGCCTGTTGTTTCTCGCAGCGGGTTCGGTCATTCACGCCGTGGGCGGCGAGCAGGACATGCGCAAGATGGGCGGCCTGCGCAGGAAAATTCCGTGGACATTCTGGACGATGACTGCGGGTACGCTGGCGATTGCCGGCATCCCCGGCCTGGCTGGGTTTTTCAGCAAAGACGAAATTCTGTGGCGCGCTTATCAGGCAAACTGGACTTATTGGCTGGTGGGATTGATCACGGCTTTTATTACTTCCTTCTACATGTTCCGTCTTTGGTTTTTGACTTTCTTTGGTGAGTATCGCGGGGAAGTTGAGGCACGCGGGCACGATACCCACGATGCCCACGGCGGACATGGGCACGGGGGAATTCACGAAAGTCCGAGGGTGATGGTGGTGCCGCTGGTGATTTTGGCGATTCTCTCAGTGATCGGCGGGTATGTTGGCGTACCTGCGTCATTGGGTGGAAGCAACCATTTCGAGAGATTTCTGGATCCGGTTTTTCATTCGCAGGCAACATCGGGTGGAGAGGCTACTGCTCCGCCAGAAGGGCGCGAGCCAAAAACGGAGAGCTCGAATGAATTGATGTTCACGGGGATCTCGGTTGTGGTTGCGTTTCTGGGGTTCGGTGCGGCCTGGCTTTTGTACTACCGCAGGCCCGAATTGCCCGGCAGGATTGCAGCGTCAATGTCTGGCGCTTACCAGACGCTGGTGCACAAATATTACGTCGACGAGATTTATGCCGCGCTGTTTGTCCGTCCGCTGATTAACGGTTCAACGCGAATTCTATGGCAGGGTGTGGACCGTAAAGTGATCGACGCCGCGGTGAATGATGCGGGTTATGGCGCCGAGCATGTTTCCGATGAAGCGCGGCATATGCAGTCGGGAAATATACGGTCGTATGCGGGATGGGTTGCGGCGGGCTGCGCGGTGATTGTCGCCTTCATGATCTGGATGGGGGTGGGACGATGAACGGCGACGGCCTCAATTCCATCATTCTGACGCTGGTCACGTTTGCGCCGCTGGCAGGCGGACTCCTGCTGATGCTGTTGCCAAGGCGGGACCGCGATATTCGCATCTTCAGCCTGGTAGTTTCCCTGCTTACGTTTGTGATGTCGCTGCACCTTCCGGTTTATTTCCGGCGCGGGCAGAGCGGATTTCAGTTTTCCATCGACAAGCCGTGGATCTCAACGCCGAATATTCACTACCACATGGCGGTGGATGGAATCTCGCTGTGGCTGGTCGTTCTTACCACGTTCCTGACACCGCTGTGCGTTTTGATTTCGTGGAATTCGGTGCATGAGCGGGTAAAGGAATTTTTCATTCTGCTTCTGATTCTGGAGACGGCGCTGATCGGAGTGTTTACCTCGCTCGACCTGTTCCTGTTTTACTTTTTCTGGGAGGCGACGCTGATTCCGATGGCGCTGCTCATCGGAATTTTCGGCCACGAGCGCAAGGTGTACGCGGCGGTCAAGTTTTTTATGTACACGATGGTCGCGTCGGTGTTTATGCTGGCGGCGATTCTGTGGCTGTACGCGCACACCGGAACTTTCGACTTTGTGGCCATACGCGATCAGGTCGCAGCCGGATCGATTCCCAACTTCCCCGCCGCCGCGCAATGGCTCTTTCTCGGTTTCTTTCTCGCTTTCGCGGTCAAAGTCCCGCTGTTCCCTTTTCACACGTGGCTGCCCGATGCGCATGTGGAGGCGCCGACCGCCGGTTCGGTGCTGCTGGCGGGCGTATTGCTGAAGATGGGAACGTACGGAATGCTGCGCTTCAACCTGGGGCTGTTTCCCGAGCAATCCAGACGCAATGCGCCGTGGATCATGACCCTGGCGCTGATCGGGATCATCTACGGCGCGCTAGTGGCGATGGTGCAGCCGAACATGAAGAAGCTGATCGCCTATTCCTCGGTAAGCCATCTGGGATTTGTGGTGCTGGGCATCTTCAGTTTCACGCAAGCCGGGCTGAATGGCGCAATGTTCGTGATGCTGGCGCATGGAATTTCCACCGGTGGATTATTCATGCTGGCGGGTATTTTGCATGAGCGCCGGCATACGTATGAAATCAGCGAATTCGGCGGGCTGGCCGCGACCGTACCGGTTTATGCCGCTTCGTATCTGTTTATTGTTCTCGCCTCTGTCGGGCTGCCGTTGATGAACGGGTTTATTGGGGAGTTTCTGGTTTTGACCGGCGCGTTCCAGGCGCGGCCGGTTTACGGGATTCTGGCGGCAACGGGCGTGATCTGGAGCGCGTGCTATTTGTTGTGGATGTATCAGCGGGTGTTTTATGGCAAGATCACGCAACTCAAGAACAATGCCATTGGCGATATCACCGGGGTCGAAAGGCTGGCGGTGTGGCCGTGTGCGTTGGTAGCACTGGTCATGGGAGTGGCGCCGATCCTCTGGTTAAGCGCGATTGATCCGGCAGTGCACGATGCGCTGGCTCCGTTCGTGCAGGTTGCCAGCCGGGCGGTGGGCCGATGATCGCGCACACGTTGCTCGCGTATTCTCAGGCGCTGCCGCAATCGGCCGATTATCAGCGGATCATGCCCGAGATCGTGCTGACGATCTTCGGCATTGTGATCATGGCGCTGGATCCTGTCCTGGATAGAGAGCGGAGTCAGAAGGTGCTTGGGGCCCTGGCGCTGACTGGCGCGCTGGCGGGACTGGCGGCGGTTGGGTGCATGGCCCAGTGTCCCGGGCTTGCCTTTTGGGAGATGGTGCAGGTCGATTCCTTCAGCGTTTTCTTCCATGTGCTGGTTATCGCCATCGCCGCGGTGGTGATTCTGAGTTCGTATGAATATATGGCGGTGCAGCGGATTCGCGCCGGGGAATACTACGCACTGATTCTTTTCGGCACGGTGGGCATGGCGCTGATGTCGTCGGCTGTGGAACTGGTGCTGATCTTCATCGCGTTGGAGATTTCGTCGATTTCATCCTATGTGCTGGCGGGATTCCGCCGAAACGAAGCGGCCAGTGCCGAGGCTTCGCTGAAATACTTTCTGCTCGGATCGTTTGCAACGGCATTTTTTCTGTATGGCGTGGCCACGATGTTTGGCGCGACGGGCTCCACCAATATCGGGCAGATCAGCCACGCGCTTCAGGTCGGCCCGGTCCCATTGCTTACCTATGTATCCGTGGCCTTCATGTTTGTGGGGCTGGGATTCAAGGTGGCGGCTGCGCCGTTTCATATATGGACGCCCGATGTGTATGAGGGGGCGCCGGCGCCGATCGTCGGATTGATGTCGACCGGGCCGAAAGCGGCGGCATTCGCCGTGCTGCTGCGGGTGGTGTACGTGATCGATGTGCACGCGCTGTTCTGGGTCATCTGGATTTCGGCGGCGCTCTCCATGACCCTGGGCAACATTGGCGCGCTGGTTCAGAACAACGTCAAACGGCTTCTGGGGTACTCTTCGATCGCGCACGCGGGATATCTGCTGATGGCCTTTGCTGCCGCGCCTGCTATGGGAGCGTCGGCGGCAATGTTTTATGCGGCTTCCTATGCGGCCATGAACCTGGGCGCATTTGCCGTGATCAGCCACTTCGCCAACGCAGGCGAGCGATACGTTACGCTGGAGGACTACGAAGGATTGGGGCGCAGCTATCCCATGCTGGCGGCAACGCTTACTGTGTTTCTGATTTCGCTGATTGGGATTCCCGTCACCAGCGGATTCTTCGCCAAATTCTACGTATTCAGCGCGGCGGTGAAGTCGAACCTGATCTGGTTGACGATCATCGGCGTGCTCAACAGCGGCATCGGGGCGTATTACTACTTGCGCGTGATTGTGATGATGTATATGCGTGAAGCGCGCCGGGCCGTTCCGGCGACACCCGCGCCCTTCACCCTGCGACTGGCCCTGTTTGTATGCCTGGTGGCGACGATCTACCTTGGAGTTTTTCCCAATGGCGTGCTGCAATATGCGCAGAGTTCGGCCGAGCAACTGGTGCGGCGGAGTACGCCTGTGCCCACCGCGAGCGCGCCGACCACTACCGTGTCACAAGTTCCCTAGCGCTCAAGACGACAAAAGGCGGGCTCCTCACCGTTCCTCCGCAGCGATTCGGAATCACATCCATTTGCCCGCCCTAACGTTTCTATCGACTAGCCAGGGCCGGCAATGAGCGGAACAAAGCGTACCATTTCGCGCATTGTGACTTGCGGGCGCCCGTTTATTTTGCGGACTAATTGCAATTGCTGCGCATCAGCGGAGCCGATGGGAACGATCATGTGCCCGCCTTCGGCCAACTGGGAGACGAGCAATTCGGGCAGCACGGGAGCCGCGGCGGACACCAGGATGGCGTCGAAAGGCGCAAGATCGGGCAAGCCGAGCGAGCCATCGCCGGTGAATACGCGAACATTGGTATAGCCCAGCCGGGCCAACCGCGAACGAGCGCGCTCGGCCAAGAGCGCGTGGCGTTCGACGGAAAACACCTGCGCTACGATTTCGGCTAGGAGCGCGTTCACGTATCCCGAGCCGGTCCCCACTTCAAGGACCTTATCGGAAGACTTCAGCCGCACCGATTCGAGCATGCTTGCGACGATGTAGGGTTGCGAAATCGTCTGCCCCTCTCCAATTGGCAAAGGGTGATCTTCATAAGACTCGCTGCGATAGGCCTCCGGTACAAACTGATCGCGGGGAACATGGAGCATGGCCTCGAGAACGAGCGGATCGGAAACGCCGCGAGCGCGAAGCTGAGAGTCGACCATCTGTTGCCGCGGGATGCGGATTTCAGACATGCGAGAGCTTTTGGATTCCGTCGGTTGCACTACAGAATGGTAATGCTTTGTGCCAACCGGCACTTGACGTTTACGAGCCCGCCTCCCCGCTGACGCGGAACTTCGGGATGACCTAAGCAAAAACGTTTGAGCTACTTCTTGCGGCGGCGCAGGCGCACGTCGAAGCTGACCACGCCGTTCTGGTCGCGCGTTCCCACCAGCGATAGGTTGCGGTTGAAATAATACTCCCCCTGAATAATCTGTTCCGCGCTTTGCGAAACGTTGGTGGAGTAGGTGAGCGAGAGGTTGTTGGCGAACTGCTGTTCGATGGTGATTTGCGGGCTGTTGCTGATCGGGTTCGTCTCTGTGGTCAGTCCCTGGGGATCGATTTTGATATTGCTGGCGCCGAACAGACGTTGCACGCGGCTGGTGACTGTGGAATTCAATGCGTCATTGAGAATGGCCGCAGTGGTCTGATCGGAAAAGGTACTTTGACCGGATTGCTCCTGAAGCGATTCCGATTCCTCGCTGGTGCGCCCTAGAGCCAACAGCGCGATGATGTCGGACTTGGGCAATGGGGGTTCGGAGCGATAGTTGAGATTCAGGCCGCGGTTGGGCGTTCCGGTCAAAGTCACATTGAGATCGTAATTTCGGACATGGGTTGAGGCCTGAAGGTTAAGCTGGGGTTCGATGGCGACGGGGTTGGTGAAAGTGATGTCGCCGCGTTCAAGCGTGAAACGCGTGCCGTGGAAGGTGGCGCGGCCTTCGAGAATGTCGATGCGGCCAAGAAGTGCGGGATTCGCGATTGAGCCCCGCAAATGCAGATCGGCGTCGCCAGACAGGCGCGCTACGGCCGTGCGCATTTGCAATTCCGGGGCAGTTTGCACGTGAATGTCGAGCTTGATGCTCTGGAGCGGAGAAGTAGGGGTGGTCACGGTAGAAAGCTGGCGGCTGCGTTGCAGGTAACTGCTGAAGTCGAAGCCCGGGGTCACAGCCATGCGGTTAATGCGGACTTCGCCCGTGACTGTGGAAGCGGAACGCGTGCCGGTCCAGCGCAGTTCTGCGTCTGCTGTGGAACTGACGCCGGGAGGATAGCGGAGGCGAACTTCTTTCGCCGTACCGGTCAGACTGAACGCGAGGTCGCGGTCCAGGCTGACGGCGCCGCCTTTCAAATCGACGGTGCCACCGCCGGTTCGGGCGGTCAGATTATCAATGTGAACATGCTCGCGCGTAAATGTGAGCGAGCCAGTCAGCTCGGTGAGGCCGCTGGGAAGACCCGCGTAATTAAGCGTGCCGTTGGTCACCTGCACGCTTCCTTGAGGTAGCGGATCGGAATAGGTTCCGCCCACCGTCATATTCAGCGTAACCAGACCGGAAGACGTGAAATCGGAGTCGAAGGCGGAAAGCAGCGCCAGATCCGCATGGCCATCGGCCGCAAGGTCGAGATTGTTATCGCCCGAGAGTTGCACCGTGCCGCGGGCCGTCAGATCCGTGCCGTTACCGACGAGATGGACCTGACGGAGGATGAAATTGCTATTCGAAATGGCGAGCTGCATCGGGCCCTGGTTTTGCAGCTTCACGTGTTCGACATCGAGGGTGACCGAATTCAGGGCGCTGTCGAGTGTCCACTCCGCGGGGCGGTTGAATGGGCCGCGCAAACTCACCGCACCGCTGACCGCCGAGTGACCGGTGAGATTTCCGTAGAGGTAGGAGCGCCAGAGGGCGTCGAGGTCAAGATCGGTGAGCTCGAAGTTCAAATCGGCGGCGTATCCTTCGCGCATCTGTACACGGCCGTTCATCTTGAGCGTGCCGCGTTGGAATCGCGATTCGCCGGTGAGTTCCAGTTGCTTACCTCGAGTCGCAGCCTGAACGTCGAAATCGCCGGCGAGTTCGTGATCGAAGGTGAGGTTGTGAGCGTGAATGTTGCCGCTGATGGAAGGAGATTCAGGAGTACCCGAACCCTTGAGCGAGAAGTCAGCGTGGCCTTCCAAGGAGAAATGATTCAGGCTCAACTGGGGCACGCGGGAAAGATCGATATTGTTGCCTGTGAGATCGAGGCGGAAGTTGCGGTTGGAGAGCACGTAGGCGGCGCTTCCCATCACGACGGCATCATTGTGAAGCAGGCGCAGGTTGTCGAACGAAAACCGCCCGCGCGCCAGATGAAACGCCGAATCAAATTGGCGGATGTTCTCGCCATAGGCGAGGGCGTTACTCAGGTGAATCTGCCCGTCGGCATGGGGTTCAGAGGGAGTGCCGGTGGCCTGAACGAAAAGATCGGCGCGGCCGGAAATGGGATATTGGTATCCCAGCAAGGCCTGTATCGCATCGAGATCGGCATTCTGCAGGATGGCGCGCAGAGAAAAAACCGTGTCGGGGGTGATGTGGCCATGAATCAGGGCGGATGAGACTTCGAATTCGGCAACGGTATCGCCGCGGTTTAAGCGGGCGTCTTTCAACGAGAAGCCGTTAAACGAAACCTGAACCGATGAGGTGAGTGAATCCCAGTGGGTCTTGAAAGGCTTGGTGTGCGAACTGCCGGCGAGGTCGATGCCGAAATCGTCGACTTCCAGATTGCCGGCAAACTGCGGCACGTTTGTCGAGCCGGTCATGGTGCCGGTAAAAGATGCGCTTCCGTTCAGGGCAACCGGGAATATTGCCGGGCCGCGAATGGCGCTGACGATAGGCAACCAGTCGGCGAGGCTGGACGTTTCAATGGAAAGGTGGAGATTGGAGGCTGAGGAAACGGAGCCTGTGGCCTGGATATGACTCGACGGGGTGGTCAGTGTGAAACGCGGAAGGTCAAGAGTGTGATTCAAGGCATGGTAGGCGCCATTGGTGTGAGCGTCCACTCTCAGTTCGCCGGGAATGGGGTGATCGGGGGGAACCACGTCTAAACCAAATTGAATGTCGGCGTCTTCGGGGGTTCCCAGCCAGCGGGCTTCAATCGTGCCTGAGGTTGCCCCGGCGGGATGGTATTTGGGAAGGTTTCGTGCGCTGGTGTTGAGGGCAACGGCAAGATCACCGGCAGAGAGATTGCGCAGCCGCAGTGAGATGATGGCACTCTGAAAGAGCGACCTGGGCTTGGCGGTGTTTCCTGGCGACTTGACGACGGCGTGTGGGGCCGAAATGGTCGCCGTCTCCACGTTTTTTCGCGCTGCGGCGGAAAGGTGCTGTGCGGGAGCGAGCCACTGGTTGACCTCGGCTTCGCCGGAGATGTTTCCGCCAAAAATCCTGGCCTGCAGTTTGGAGATCTTTAATTGACTGTCATCGATCGAATAGCCGGCGTCGATTGCGGCTTTAGAAAAGCTAATCTGATCGTTCTGCCAGCCGAGATCGCGTAACGACAGCAGTCCGCTGGAGGAGAATCGTTCGAGCGACCAGTCGCCTTGGCCTTTGAGTTCGACCTGGCCGGCGCGAAGATCGTGTCGGCGAGTGATGGCGGCGACTTCGCTCAAATCGAAGCCTGCGTCGTAACTGCCCTTGAGATGCGGACGGCGGAAGTCGGTGACTTCCCCGCTGGCATGGACGTGCGAGTGCCCGGAGTTCCAGGCTACGGACGGGAAGTTGGCCGATTTTTCCCCCAGACTGAATTCAAGATTTCCCATCCAGGCGAAGGGCTGGCAATCTTTCAACTTGCTTTCCACCCATGCGACCTGGAGACGGCCATCGTAACGGCTGTGCAGCAATGAGTAATCCATCTGCAGGGACGCATGCCGCGCGTCGAGAACCAGGGGAATGGATTGATCGTCCCAGACGATGCGCCCGTTGCGAAGTTCGAAACGGTCAATGGAGAGAGCAAAAAGCTGTTCCACGGGATTTCCGGCGAAAGCTGCGGTATGGCGTTGCGGAACGTTGGTGGCTCCGTCGGGGAGAAAAGCAACGTGAACAACGGGATTTTCGAGGATTACTTCGTAAAAGCCGAATTCGGAGCGCAAAAGAGAGCTTAGTTTAAGCCGGGCAACGATCCGTTCAGCGTGAGCCAGGGGGATCTCGGAGGCGGACTCGCGGCCGTGCACGGTGATGTTTCGGACATCAACCTGTTCGCGAAAAGGCGTGGTGTGAATGCTGCCGATTTCCACACGACCCCCGGTGATGCGTTCAACTTCGGCAATGAGCCGGCGGCGAACCAGCGCCTGGAATGATTCAGTATTGATGTAGATGAACATTGCGACGCAGGCCAGGAAGGAAAAACCAAGAAAAATGGCGGCGTATTTCCACAAGCGGCGCCGCGCGGGCTTCGTTTCAGTCTCGATCACCGGGATTCGATTTCCGGGCCACTGGCAGGGGGAGAAACGCCGGGCAGGCGAACGTTGCCCTCCGTCCGCAAGGTGTGCAGCCAGGACACCAGCAACTCACTGACTTTCTGCTCGGTAAGCAATTCGCGGATCTTGGTTGAGACTTCGGCCAGCGGAACTTCCGCCGCTCCCGTCTCCTTTAACTTGGGCACGAACTGATCGCGATAGTAAGCTTCCACCGACTTGGAATCGATTTGCACGGCGGGGCGAAGACGGGAGTCCACCAACCGCATCAGGTCGATTTCCCGGCGCACGTGCTCGGCCAGGTCCTTTTCACCGAGATGATATTTCGCCAGCAAGGAGCGCCAGGCGTCGTCGGAACCGGCTTGCGGATACTGCTTGCGGGCTTCGGCTACTCGCGTTGCCACTTCGGAATCGCTGGCATGGTTAAAATTCGAGGAACTCGTCTGCTCGCGCAGCAGTTCCTGATCGATCAACTGGTCCAGAACGGCACGGCGTTCGTCGCTGGAAAATTGATCGAGCGGCCGATTGTTCAGCAGGGCCTGGAGGCAGAGAGCTTCGTCCCAGTCCGATTGCAGAATAATGCTTCCATTTACGGTGGCCACGATACGATCGATGACTTCCGCCGACGCGCGTGGAAGCGAACCCGCCAGGGCAAGCGCCGCGGCTGCGATGATTGCGATGTAAGAGCGCTTCTTCATCCTCAAAATGGCTGACCTACGCTGAAAAACACATTGAATGGCCGCAGACGCTGGGTTACAAAACAACCCGCGGGCTGCGAGCAGGTGGCGCCGGCGTTTTCCTGGAAATATCCCGTTGGATTCAGATTGTACCCGAAGTCAAAACGCAAAGGGCCAATCGGAGTCTTGTACCGCATGCCGATGCCTACGGCATGCGAAGTGTAGTCATAGCCGGAATTGTTGAAGTAAGTCATGCAACTTGGATCCGTAACGCCCCCCGGCAGGCATTGGGCCGGGTCGGGTTGGTGCCAGCGAAGTACTGCTTTAACCATATCGTGTGGCGCTGTGAAAACATTACCCATATCGTGGAAGATGGCGAAACCAAAGCCCTCGCCCAAGTAGGGCAGGCTGATGGCCGGGAAGCGCAGTTCCTCACTGTTGACGAACAAGGCCGTGCCCCCCACGGGAAAGCCAGAATCAGGGTCGCGAGGCCCCGCCTGATTCAACCCGAAACCGCGATGTGAGTTGCCGCCCCCGGCGAAGAAAACTTCCGGCAGGGGAATCACTGAGGTACCGGAAGGGCAGGAAGTGCTCAGGCCGCTGATTTCGCAGGCTCCCGGGGGCAATACGCGGGTCCCGCCGAAAACCTGCTCCAGGCCCAACGTGGTAGAGCGGGCAAAAACAAATTTGTGGTTGGGATGGCCGAAGGCGTAATAGGTGGCATCCTGAGCCAGAGTGCGGCCGTAGTCGGCCTGGGAACCAAAGTAACTGGATGCCGTGAACGCGTCCAGAGTGAAGTATTGACCGCGAGTACTTTCCAGAGGATTATCGCGGCGGTCGCTGATGAAGGTAACCCCCGGACCGCCGACGTGGGCGGGAAGAGACAGCAAACTGAATTCCGCGGGGGAAAAATCGGAGGCAAAGTTGCTTGCTTTTACCCGGCGGTACTCAAAGCGATACGTCATCGAAGTGGAATGGTTTGGCGCCAGTTTTCCAATCTGCTGGCGCAGATCAATCTTCCCCTCCAACCGCTGCGAGGTGAAGGTGGAAACGTCGAGGCTGTTGTCGTAGAAAATTGTGTAGAACAGCTTCAGTTGACCGTTGTTCAGCACCTTGGGAATTTCGTAGGTGATCAATCCGCGCTGCTGAAGGCGCCCTACGTGCGACTGAAAGGTAAGGCTCTGATCGCGGCCCCCGACGTTCAGACGCGTGATGTCAAGGCCGACGCGCGGGCTGATTCCGGTCGATCCTGCGGGATTGTTGGTGCCGGAGGGCAGGCCCGTCTCGAACTCAAGCCCCCCGCCGTAAGTAAACGTATAGCGCTTGGCTTCGCGAACCTGTACCAGGACGTTTTTCTCCGGATCAGAGCCGTCGGGGTTTTGCACGGCGGTATCGACCTGATTGAAGATACCCAAGTCGTAGAGGCGGCTCTGTGTGGACAGAAGATCCTGGAGGCTCAGCGGCTGGCCAGGTGCAGTCTGAATTTCGCGCTGGACCACATAGTCGCGTGTATTCTCCAGCCCTCCTACCATCACGCGATTGACGAAAAATTGCGTACCTTCGCTGATCGTAAACGTCACATCCTCGCGATTGGCTTGTCCGGCGGCCGGCAGGCTGGTCACCGTTAAGGATGCGTTGGAGAATCCATGGTTGAAGTAATAGTTAAGGATGGATTCGCGGTCATTTGCCAGATTTTGCTCGGAATAAGGCTGACCCTCCCCTGTGCTCAGGAGGGGCAACAAGTTGCTGCTGACCTTCTGGTTGCCGGTAATTTGAAATGAGGCAATCCGGGTTTGAGGGCCTTCGTCAATATGCAGGTGGACCGCAATCTGGTTGGCGTGGCCGCGGTAATTGTCGTCGACATTGGTGGTGATCTTGGCTTCGCGAAAGCCATTGGAAAGATACATGCTCTGAACGTTGGCAATATCCGTCTTCAGCAGCGCGTCGCTGTAACGTCCGTGATAGAAGAAGCGCCCAGACGGCTGGATTTGCAGCCGCTGGCGGATCATTTGCCGGGAAAAATACTTGTTGCCCTGAATGTCGATCAGTTCCACGCGGTGAACCGGGCCCGGGTCGATGCGGTAAATCACCCGGATCAGATCGCCGGTAGTTTCCTTTTCTATGGCGACTTTGGCGTCAAAATAGCCGCGGCTCTCCATATAGTCAGACAGATTGCGCCTGCCTTCGCTTAGCAGGTCATCGTCGATGGCGTTCTCTTCGTAGACCGGCACTTCCTTGCGCAGGACGCTGCGGGTGACATGATACCCCTGCGCATAGACCACCAGAACCGGTCCGGGTTCGATGAGGTAGGTGTAATCAACCGAGTTCGATTCCGCATGGTAGGTTTGTGCGGCGATGGAAACCTGAGCAAGGATGCGCTGCTGCTTTTGGAACCTCTTTCTGAGTCGCTGGAGCGAGTTAGTCACGCGAGTGGCGGTCACGCGTTCACCGGGGGTCATCCCGGAGACTTCCTGGATTTGCGCATCCGAGAACGGCGAATGCCCGGTAGATTTTACCTGACCGATGTGGGCAGGTTCCCCAGGCGTGACGTGAAAGAGAAGATTGACTTGTTGCGTGGCAGGGTTCGATGTGCTTTCGGCTGTGACACGGGCGCGGTAGTAACCGTTTTCCTGCATCAACTGACGAACGTTTTGCAAAGCCCGGTCGAGTTTGTCGAGGGTGTAAAGTTCGCCCAGTTGAAACTTGGAGGCATTCACAATCTGGTTCAGGTTGGGGCGGCTGGGCGCACCTTCAGCATCGACGGCGCCGACGAAGAAGTTCAGGGAGGTGGTGAAGACGAGCTTCACGCCCTGGCCGTCGCCAGAGGCTTCGGCCTGAATGTCGCCGAACAGGCCGGAGGCGAACAGCACCCGGATGCTGGCGCGGACATGGTCGCGGTCGAGCGGCTGACCGACTTTTTGCGGCAGCATGGCAAGCAGGCGATCGCCGTCGGAAACGCCCGGCAGTTCGATGGCTTCGACAGTTCGTCCTTCGTATTCCGACATGGCGGCCAGAGACGAAGTTTGCTGTTGCGCCGTGGCGGACGCCGCACGAGAGGCGAAAACGAAAGCCCCGCCGAACCAAACCATCAGCATGGCGCTCAATTTCAAGTAGCGTCTCAGCAAATATTTATCCTGGGGCTATCGCCTTGCGTCGGGCGAATCTCTTCGCAGTGTTTAGTCTTTGCGCCGCTGCAAATCTGGGGGCTGGTTCCAGATATTTATAATAATAGTTCCTAAGTCCAAAACTGGTGATCTCAGTGCCTTCCAGCGCCGAACCGAACAAATCCGCCCTGCGCGACCGGGTATGCGACTCGTTCAACGAGCGCTACTCGCGGCAGATTCTTTTCTCTGGAATCGGAGCGGAAGGCCAGAAGCGCCTGGCCGCCGGACGGATCGCAATAGTGGGATGCGGCGCCACCGGATCGGCGTTGGCCTCGCTGCTGGCGCGCGCAGGGGTGGGTACGTTGCGCATTATCGATAGGGATTATGTTGAACCGAGCAACTTGCAGCGGCAGACCTTGTTCGATGAGCGGGACGCCGCGGAATCGCTGCCCAAGGCAATTGCCGCCGCGCGCAAGATTGCGGGGTTCAATTCGGCGATTTCGGTGGAAGCCGAGGTCGCCGATCTGGCTCCGGCCAACATTAATGCGCTGCTTGATGGATACGCGGTAATTATTGATGGAACAGACAATTTTGAGACTCGCTACTTGATCAACGATTTCGCGGTGAAGAATTCCCTGCCCTGGATCTATGCCGCCGCCGTCGAGAGCTACGGCGTGACGATGAACGTGATTCCGGGCGACACCTCGTGCCTGGCTTGCATCTTTCCCGACCCGCCGAGAGGCATGGTGGAAACGTGCGAGACAGCGGGGATTTTGAATACGGCTGTGAATCTGGTGGCATCGGTGGCTGCAACCGAAGCGGTTAAATTGCTGATTGGCGGCCCAGTGTTGAAGAAACTGCGCCGAACCTTGTGGTCCTATAACGTCTGGGACAACGAGCAAGCGGAAATTGCCGCCGAGAAGCCGCGGCCGGGTTGCCGGGCTTGCGGCGAGAGGGATTTTGCTCACCTCCGGGGCGAGGGGCGCCCGCACATCACCATGTGCGGCAGGAACTCGGTGCAGATTCACGAGCGCGCGCGGCCGATTGATTTCGCGGAAATGCAGCGCAGGCTGGAGGCGCATGGGTTGGTTAGGTGCAACGAATTTGTGCTGAAATTCTGGTGCGACCCCTATGAGATGACACTGTTTCCCGATGGCCGCGCCATTATCAAGGGCACCACCGACACAGGCGTCGCGCGAAGCTTGTACGCGAGGTTTGTGGGAAGCTGACTCCGCTCCGCAGCAGAAGCGCGCCAGCCCGGAAATCTGCGACGATCGGCGGCGGACGCCTGTTCGATGCGCAATGGCACAATCAGGCTAGTTACCCGCAGTTACCCTTCTTTGATTACGGTCATTACCCTGTAGCAATTGTTGGGTTTACACGCATTCCGTAGGCTTCAGGTATGCGATTCAGCCTACGATGCGGATTGGCGTTGCTGGTTCTGGCGACATGGGCCAGCGCGAAGGACCTTCCGGAAGCGCCCAGTTCGTCTTCGCGGGAGGGTAGCGAAATGGCCGAGCCTGTTCCCGCCTTCGCCGTCACCAATGCTTCAATAGCCCTTTCGCCGGCGCCGTCTCGCAAGCCGCGGCTGGTCGACACCACTTTCCTGGGGCTGGCGGTTGTTTCCACTGGCAGCACTTTCAGCGATTCATACACGACGCTCTTTGCCCGACAGAACTGGCTGGCGGGAAAGCAGGGGGTCTGCAATATGGAGACGGAATCGCCTTACCTGTATGGAACACATCCCACGGTTGCGCGAACCTACGGTGTGGCGGTCGTGAAGAGCGCGGGATCGGCTTTTGCTTCTTATTATCTGCGCAAGCACCACAGCAAGCTGTGGAGCCTGCCTTTGCTGGCCAACTCGGTCATGAGTTTGCAGGGCGTAGGACAGAACCTGAAGAACTGCAATTGATTCCCCGCGGATGTACAACCCTGAGTTTGAGTAAAGACCGATCACCTATTTCGAATCCCACAATTTTTGAGTCCGTTCCGTCCTACGGGCCGACGTGATGATCGTCATTCCATAATTTGACCGCGGGATGCGGGAGACTGTGCTCGTAACTGAGGGCGCTCAGGCTGGCTGGACTCAGAAGAAAATACCTGGCACCGTCGGCCGCCGGGCCGAGGCCTAGCCATCGCGCTGTGAGCACGCGGCTGATGTGGCCGCTGGAAAAAAGCAGCACATCACCGGGGACGGCACGGACGCGCCGCACTACGCGGTCGGCGCGGTCGGCGATCTGCTGCGGCGATTCGCCGCCGGGGCAGCCATCGCGAAATAAATCCCAATCGGGGCGCCTTTGCAGGATCTGGGCCGAGGTGAGGCCCTCATATTCGCCGTAATTCCATTCGAGCAGATCGGGGTCAACGGTTGCCTGATCGCCGAAACCGGCCAGTTGGCACGTGCGGACGGCGCGCTGAAGCGGACTGGTAAACACAGCCTTGAATTTCATGCCTGCCAGGCGTTCGCCAAGACGGCGTGCGTTGCGCTCACCATCGGGCGTGAGCGGCAGGTCGGTGAGGCCGGTATGCTGGCCGGTTTTGGTCCAGGCGGTGTTGCCATGGCGAGCGATGTAGACCGCGGGCAGAGATTCGGGCATTTAAGAGTTTCTCCGGATTCGTTTGGTCAGCAAAACTGACAGACGCCTTACTCGAGCAGAGAGATCAATTCATATCGTGATCGGTTGCGTTTTTTGAACGAAGAAGTTTCCAGCACTCGGTGGCGATGGCCCAATCCTCCTGAGCGTGAATCACCAGAACGCGGACTCGCGAATCAGCGTGGGAGATGTCGGCATCGCCCATGGGCCGCCGATTCTTTTCCGGATCGATCTGGATGCCCAGGATTTCAACGGTGCCGCAGGCGCCGCTTCGCACCTTCGCCGAGTGCTCGCCGATTCCCGCGGTAAAAATCAGCGCGTCAATTCCTCCGAGCACGGCGACCATACTTCCTATCCCGCTGCGTAGGCGGTGCACAAAAATGTCGAACGCCAGCCTTGCGCGCTCGTTCCCTTTTTCGATTTCGGATTCGATTTTCCGCATGTCGCCCGACACGCCGGAGATGCCGAGCAGGCCGGACTTCTTGTTCAAGATATCGTCGAGTTGACCGCCAGAAAGATTTTTCTGGCGCATGAGATAAGTGAGAATTCCGGGATCGACAGAACCGGAGCGGGTGCCCATCATCAATCCTTCCAAGGGCGTGAAGCCCATGGAGGTATCCACGCTGCGACCGGAATCAATGGCGGCGACTGAACAGCCGTTGCCAAGATGGCAACTGACGAGCTTAAGAGACGCGGGGTTCCGATCGAGCATATTCGCAGCCCTGCCGGCGCAATATTGATGATTGATGCCGTGGAAGCCGTAGCGGCGGATTCCCTGCTCGAACCACTTGTAAGGGCCGGGGTAGACCGCCGCGGATGGAGGAATGGTGCGGTGAAATCCGGTGTCGAAAACGGCGATCTGCGGAACTGCACCCACCATTTCCTGAACCAGTTCCATGCCTTCCACCTCTTCTCGCACATGGAGCGGGGCGAGCTCGGCCGCTCGGGAAATAGCCTTCCGCACGGCTGGCGTAACCAGGACCGGCTCATCGAAGTCCGGCCCACCGTGGACTACGCGATGGCCGACGGCGTGAATCTCCGAAAACGAGGCGAGTGTGTGCGCGCTTCCGGTCGTCAGAGTGCCGAGCAAGCGGCGAACCGCGTCTGCACGCGAGGAGGCTTGAATTTCTTCTTTTTGACTCGCCCCTTTCGAGTTTTGGACGGCCAGCGACGCGGATTCACTTCCGAACTCAACCGTTCCCTGCCAGAGGCAGTCGGCGGGCTGGGCGGGAAGCGTTTCGCCGATTTCGTACAAGCACGCCTTCTGGCTGCTGGAACCGGAGTTGAGAACAAGAATCTTCATGGCAACAAGGATACCGGGAAGAATGCTCTCATTGGTTCGAGTTGAGGGCGGGATGTTGCCGGGAAGCGTGCTTCCCGCAGCGTGGCGCTCCAATGCGAGGGTATGCAGTCGTCGCAACGATTATCGCTGAAATTCATCTAATAGCAATGGTTGGGGCGAAGCCCCACTCAAGAACAATGGCAAAAACTGCTGAAATCGAAGCGAAAAAGAAGATCGGGTCGACGGAAGAATCGGCTTTCCTGGACCTGGTGCGGACCTGCGATTTGCTGTCGCGGGCTCCGGCTCTGCTGCTGAAATCGGAAGACCTTTCGCCCACCCAATATAACGTGCTCCGGATTTTGCGGGGGTCGCCGGCGGGATTGCCTTGTGGCGAAATCGCCAGCCGGATGATTACGCGCGACCCCGACGTTACCCGGCTGCTCGATCGCATGGAAAAGCGGGGCTTGATTTCGCGCTGCCGCGAAGCCAAAGACCGCAGGATGGTGGTGGCCAAGATAAC
>DATLKM010000322.1:0-9671 GCA_035538435.1 Binatia bacterium | reverse complement strand
AAAAGCGATCAAGTATCAATTGAAAAGCTGGGAGACTGCACTGCGAAAGCAATTTGAAATATTCGCCGACAGGAGGGTGATGTTTTATATGGGCCATTCCAACCGGAAACAACTCAAGTGGATTGCTACAAATCATAAACCTGGGGAGCCATTCAAATTGGATGAACTAATGAAACTGGAGATAAGGAAGAACATTGACAAACTCAGAAGCTGAGAAATTCGGCAAGGTAGTTCGAACACCGGCCGGTGGCCCGGGCTTCGACCTGCCGGAACTAAAACAATCGTGGGTGCCCCGTCGCGCACTCTGCGAAGGGCGGGAGTCCAGTGGCCCGCACTCGATGGCCCGAAGCGGCAGAAATGTCCGCTAACGCGCAGGCGCAGCTTGCCGAAGAGATGCGGGGACAGACAAAACGTTCCTGGATCAATCTCGGCACCGACATTAATTAAAGAGTTCCCCGTCCGTCCCCGCATTTTGAATTTTCGAATTTTTCAGCGGTAGGCTTCGCGGCGGTAAGGCGGCGCCTGCCGTTGGCCGGCAAGAACCATGTAGGGACCGCCGCCCCCGGCTGTCCAGCCGAGCAAAGCTCGGCAGCCTGCCCGAGCCCCGATACGTCACTAGTCGTCCGCGGTTTCGCGCGGGTGCCCCAGCCGGGTGCCCCATTTCTCGCGCGCCCTTTGCGCGAGAAGTGGGGATTTTCACCGCGGGTCCCCCACAGCCCGCCCTGAGCCTGCCGGAGGGTCTCGCGTCCTTTGCGAGACGTGGGGATTTTGTCGACCACTCCCCACGCGACGCTCAACGCCTCAGCGGCCCATCCTGAACATCTGTTGTGCGAAAACTCTGAAACAGCGTGGAGACGCCGTATACCGTTGGCCGGCAAGAACCATGTAGGGACAGCCGCCCCCGGCTGTCCGGCCGAGCGAAGCTCGGCAACATACCCGAGCCGCCGACACGTCACTAGTCGTCCGCGTTTTCGCGCGGGTACCCCATGTCTCGTGTTTTTTGGCGGGCTGGCCCACCTTTCTCGGAAGTTATCTTAACTGAGGCTGCCCCACCTTTCGCGGTTTTCGAAAGGTGGGCACGATGCTGACGGTATCGGGAGATTTTCTCGCCACCCGACCACAGAAAGAACGGTCGGAGAGAACCCCGAAGATGACGGTGTCAGCAAAACGATGCAGCGCAGTAAGAATGCGCATCGCGGCCTCACGGTCGACACGGCGAACGTCAGCTTGAGCGGGACACTCCCCCAGCCGTTTTGCACCACTCCTTGTGCAGTCCCCAAAACCTTGTCAAGCCCCCAGAACGCCTCAATTTCCCCTAATCCATTGAATCAATTCCAAATATAAAGTTTCAAAAATGTCCCGGCGACCTTCTCCAATTTGATATTCTAAGAATAGAGAGTAAAACTTAAAGAAAAAGGCGCGGATTCCCTCCGCGCCTTTTCCATTTTCCTCAGGAATCCACTCGCGCCACAGGGTACCCTTGTCACAACACAGTCTTGAAATTGTAGAGCGCCACTCCGGCAGCAATCGCCGCGGAGAGCTCGCTGAAATCGCCTTCATGTATCGCGCTTCGATTGAAGGCATCAGCGTCTCCAAGCCTTACGGAGACAACCATCGGTACGACTTTCTCGTGCAGCACGGCCAACGCCTGCTCCGCATCCAGGTGAAGTCCACTTTCAAGCGGCAGGGCGCCGGCTCTGAAGCCACTAAGAGAAGAGGCAGGCTCGGATATCAGGTGATCATTGCCCGCCCACGACACAACAAAGAAAAAAATAGCCCCTACTATTCCCGCGAAGAGATCGACTTTGTCGTCTGTTTCATCGCGCCGGCCGACGTCTGGTACATCATTCCCGTCGAAAAACTCGGGCACCGCCACGCGATCCGCGTATTTCCCCACGGCAAAAAACAGCCCTTCGGCGGCCTCTACGAGGAATATCTGAATGCCTGGAATCTTCTAAAACAGGATGACTCGTCTGCCGCTGAGCACACGAAGTGCGAGTCAGAAGTGAGCCAAAAGGACCAGAACTCGTCTACCACTGAGTACACGAGTTCCGGCCGGAAGGGAGTTTGATCGACGGGAACTCGTCTACCAGCTGGTAGACGAGTTGGCCATAAAAACCGGCAACAGACTGGCGGCGCTATTAGTACGCCCAGCGCAGCAGCGCCGCGCCCACGGTGAATCCTGCGCCGACCGAAGCCATCAGCACCAGGCTTCCCTTTTTCAGTTTGCCCTGTTCAATGGCCGAATTCATGGCCAGCGGAATTGTGCCGGCCGTGGTGTTGCCGAAGCGGTCGATGTTGACGATCACGCTTTCCGGCCGCAGGCCCAGCCTTTCGGCCGTGGCGTTAATGATGCGCAGGTTGGCCTGATGGGGAATGAAAGCATCGATCTCGGAACCTTTAATTCCATTCCGCTCGAGCAGTTTCAGGCAGGCTTCGGTCTGCTTTCTGACGGCGAATTTGAAGACCTGCTGGCCGTCCTGATGAACATAGTGCATTTTCTGGTCAACGGTTTCGTGCGAGGAAGGATTCAGGCTTCCGCCGCCCGGCATGTATAAAAAGCAGCCGCCCGAGCCATCGACTTCATGAAGAAAATCAATCAGTCCGACGGAATCGTCCTCCGCCGGTTCGAGAATGACGGCGCCCGCGCCGTCGCCAAAAATGACGCAAGTGGCGCGATCCGAGTAATCAATGATAGAGGACATGACGTCTGCGCCGATGACCAGAACACGGTCATGCGCTCCTGTGGCCACGAATTGCGCGCCGGTCTGCACGGCGTAAACAAAGGCGGAGCAGGCAGCGGAGATGTCAAAGCCCCAAGCGCCTTGCGCGCCGAGCTTGTTCTGCACCAGGCAGGCTGTAGAGGGAAAAAACATGTCGGGCGTGACCGTGCCGACGATGATGGCATCGATGTCGCTCGCGGCAAGACCGCGCTGGGCCAGCGCCTTTTTCGCCGCTTCGACAGCCAGATCGCTGGTGGCGACGCCCTTCTCGACAATGTGGCGCTCGCGAATACCAACACGAGCCATAATCCATTCATCCGAAGTATCCACCAATTTTTCGAGGTCAGCGTTGGTGAGCAGGCGGGGCGGGACGTAGGTTCCCAGCGCGCTGATCTTGACCCGGCGCGCAGGTTTGCGGTGATCGTTCAATGAGGGCTCCTGGTTACGGATGGCTTTGAAACGGAATCCAGTATTTTGAACGATTGGGGCGGGAAAGTCTAACGAGCTTCGGGCTTTGAGCTTCGGGCTTCGGGCTTCGGGCTTGCCGCGGGTCTGTGCCGGCGCGGCCATGTCCGCGATAAGATCAATGGGGAATGAAGTCTCGTCTTCCAGGCATCTGGCTGATTGCGTGCGCGCCGCTGCTGGCTTGGGCGGTGGCTGGGCAGTCGGCGCCGTCGCGGCCTTCGCCACCTTCGTACAAACTGATTGCGGTAACCGTGAGCGGAAGCAAGCGGTTTACCTCGGAGGAAATCGCGGCCGCCAGCGGACTGCCTGCCGGGACCGTGGCGCGGGAAGAAGACTTCAAGAAAGCGGCGCGGCAGTTGGGCGAAAGCGGGGCGTTCAGCAATATATCGTTCAATTACTCATACACATCGGATGGCACCAAGCTGCAATTTCAGGTGGCCGACGCGGAAAATTTTGTGCCGGTCACGTTTACCGATTTTGTCTGGTTTAGCGACGATGAGATTCGCCGCCGTCTGCACGAGCGGATTCCGCTGTTCAGCGGAGAATTGCCCGGGGAGGGCCGCCTGCCCGATCAGGTTTCGGACGTATTGCAGGCTTTGCTGGTGGAAAACGGGATTCCGGGTCACGTGGAATTCGCGCGAAAAACGGGGAAAGAAGACAAACTGGAATCGTTCGCATTCGACGTGGCTGGGGTAAGCATCCGCATTCATAAGGCTGATTTTCCCGGGGCCGGCCCGGGGGAGCTGCCGTTGTTGCAGGCCGCTTCGCAAAGATTGATCGACCGCGAATACTCCCGGGAGTTCGTGACGAATTTCACCGAGCACTCCGTGCTGCCGATCTTCCGCGAGCACGGATACCTGAAAGCCAGGTGCGCGCCGGCGCAGCCGAAGGTGGTGAAACTTACCGGGCCGCAAGTAGATGAATTGCAACAGCCGCGGACGTTTGTGGACGTCACTTTCGCGATTACACCGGGCAGTCAATACACTCTCAGCGGCTGGGAGTGGGCCGGGAACAAGGAAATTGCGACTGACGCTCTCGACGCTTTGATGCACGGCAAGACCGGCCAAACGGCGAATACGATCCAATTAGGAGACGACTTGCGGGCGGTCCAGGACCTTTATGGTTCGAAGGGATTCGTAGTTGCGACCATCAAGGCCGATGCGCAGTTCGACGATGCCGCCGGCCGGGTGTTGTACCGCCTGGAGGTGAATGAGGGTCCGGTGTTCCGTATGGGAGAACTGGAGTTCCGCGGCCTGGACAATAATCTGACGGGGCGCCTGCGGGCAGCCTGGAAGATCCGCGCGGGCGAGGTTTACGACGCCAGTTACCTGCGCCAGTTCCTGGACCAGGCGCGCAAACTGCTGCCGGCGAATCTGGATTGGGAGGTCGATCCTCACGTGACGGCGCTGGCCCATAACCGGACGGTCGATGTAGACCTGCAATACACGGCGAAAGCGCCGCGTTGAAACCTTTTGCGTGCAGGCCCGGAGGGTTCGGGAATAAACTCGAAATATGCGCCGGTATGCAGTAACGTGGGCAGCCCGGCCAATATTCGAAGGCGGTGTCCGAGATGTTTGTGAACTTGGCTGGTTTCAAATTGAAGTCGATTGCGTTTTCCGCCATGGGGATCTTGCTGGCGCTCAACGCCGGAGCGACGGCGGCGAAAAAGCAGACCTTTACCGGAGAGGTCGGCGATGCCATGTGCGGCCGCAAGCACATGGAAGGGACCGCGGCGGAGTGTACCCGGTCTTGCGTTGGCCACGGTTCGAAATTTGCCCTGGTGGTGGGCGAGAAAATTTATGTTCTCGACACCAGCGACAGCGCCGCTTTGAGCACTCTGGACCAGCAGGCGGGCAAAACCGTAAACGTGACGGGCACGCTCGAAGACGAGAGCACGATCCGGGTAGTTTCCGTCCGCCCGAAGTAGCCAGGCTGCAACTTGTTCCGAAAAACGGAAAATTCACAGCGCCCTGTTGACATGGGCGGGCTTTGTGGTAAATTGAATCGGTTTTGCCCGGGCCCTCCCCCGAAGACTCCGGGCACGGCGGCGGGAGCTGCGCTAGCGGTTCCCGCCGCTTTTCTTGGTTCCCACCGCAAAATTCATACTTCCTTTACAAACCCTTGTGTTAAATTGTGCATTCTCATTCTCATTCCACTTGAGCACGGGAGGCTACTGCATTGGGCAAAGATATGGTCCCAAAGCGGATGTTTTTTACCAAGGGAGTCGGCAAACATCGCGAGCGCCTGACCTCGTTTGAGCTGGCACTGCGCGATGCCGGCATCGCGGCGCAGAATCTGGTGCGCGTTTCCTCCATCTTCCCGCCCAACTGCAAAATGCTGCCCCGCAAAGATGGCGTGAAGTATCTGAACCCCGGCGAAGTTGTATTCGCCGTGGTAGCGGAGAATTCCACCCACGAGGCACACCGCCTGCTGGCTTCATCGATCGGGGTGGCCATCCCTGCCGACAAAAACACTTACGGCTACTTGAGTGAACATCATTCCTTCGGCGAAACCGAAGACGCCGCTGGAGAGTATGCCGAAGAACTCGCCGCCGAAATGCTGGCGACCACGCTGAATGTCGAGTTCGATCCCGACCGATCCTGGGATGAGAAAAAACAAATCTACCGTCTCTCCAACAAAATCGTCCGCACCGCTAACGTGACCCAGTCGGCTGTGGGCGACAAGCGCGGTCTGTGGACAACTGTGATTGCTTCGGCCGTGTTGATTTTTGACTAGAAGGGCGCAGTCGGGAGTGACGCACTTTGGATCGCCGCCTCTGGCCACGGTCTGGACCGGCTGTTAGCCGTACCCATAATGGTTCAACCCGACATCTAAAGGTCGCCGTGTCACGTGGAATACCTTCTTTTCCCGGCTTTTTCTGCTACTCTGGAGTTGCCCTGTTGTTTTGCTCCGGCCTTGACCGGAGTTACCGCTCGGCCGAGCGGCGCGCGCCATGTCGACCAATCACGCCCGGGAAATCTCTATCCTGTCTTCCGCCAGGGACGGACTGCGCTATCTGAGCGCCAACGACTGGACATTAGTGGCCGACAAGGCCAGCTATGTGCGATTCAAAAAGGGAGCGGTGATGGTGCAGAAGGGCGCGCCGAATGACGGGGTTCTGCTTTTGCTCAAAGGCACGGCACGTGTGATGGTGGCGCCGCAGTCAAAGGTTCGCATTCTGGGGCCGGGCGAAGTGTGCGGCGAGATGTCCTTTCTTGAAGACGCGCCGGCCAGTGCCAGCGTGATTGCGGAAGAGGAGATCGAAGCTTTGTTGCTTAACCGCGCCACGCTGGAAAGTCTGTTCGAATTGTTTCCCCATTTGGCTTCGAGATTTTATCGATCCCTGGCCACGAATCTTTCGCGCCGCTTGCGGGAATTGATCATGCCCTCATCCTTAAAGGCGAGCAGCGCAAAGCAATGAGCGGCCTCGATACAGATAACGCTCAAGAAGAAACGCTTAAAAAAGAAACGGGCAGAAAATAAGAAGCGCCCCAGATACTCAAAGAGTATCGGGACGCCCGAACAGCCCTCCCCCAGAACTGCTCACCGATTAAACTACTTGCGGGGCAGTGTTTTTGTGAATGCCACTTTCGTGCCATGCCATAGCACCTTCCGGGTAAGGATTATGCCGCAGGGCGAACAGGCCTGCCGGGCGGCCATAAGTCATTGCCTGTCTGCGGCTTCCGGTAAGAACTCTGGCGTGGAACGCAAACCAAATGTATTAGTGTGCATCGCTTTGCAGTTTCATTTTGGGCATGGTTGTGGTAATGTGAATTAACTTACTTTGTTTCAGTGGTTTAGGTTTTTTGCCACTTTGGCACAGTGGGTGCACATAGAGGGGTGCGGGCGCGGTATTGTCGCTCCCCGCCAGAGGCGGCCTGAAGCCCCCGAGAGATTTCAATTTCCGAGCATATGTGGAGGAGGAAGTAATCATGAAAAAGATCGTTCTGTTGGCTTTATTGGCGCTGGCCCTGCCCTTGGCAGCCTTTGCGGGTAACGTGGATTTCCAGAATGCCGGCGGCATGCTTTCAGGTAGCTCCGCAGGCCTGACCTTGACCGGTTCTGAGCTGGTTTCAGTCACCGGGTTTAACGGCGGCGGCCTGATTCAGGGCGGCCTGGGCACAGTTTCGTTCACCACGGCTGCTCTGACGGCGGGTAATCTCCAGACTGGCGCGACGTTCGCCGCGGGCGGGACGTTCGTCATCACCGGCGACGGAAGCAACGGCATTCCGAATGGCGTCCTGTTCAACGGCACCTTCAGCGGCCCCGTGACCTGGACGGAATTCCAGAGCGGCACCGGCTCCACTGGATCCATTTACTACACTCTCCAGGGTTCGATTTCCGGCACGTACTGGAATGGTTCGACTTACACGACCGTGAATGGCGCGACCATCCAGATCACGTTTAATGCCGGCGTCAACGGATTCCAGGGCTCGGTTCCTCTGGGCAGCGGCGACACAGTGATCGGCACCACCGTGCCTGAGCCGGGTACGCTGGGACTGCTCGGAACCGGTTTGGTCGGTCTGGCTGGCGTGATTCGCAAGAAGTTGAAGGCTTAACCAAGGCTCGATTGATTCTCTCGGAGGCCCCGCCTGACGGCGGGGCTTTTGTTTGCCCGAAACACCTTCCTTTACGGCAATTACCCCGGTAACTCACAAGCCGCGATTACCGTTGACCCTGCTGATCGGGCCTCCTTACAGTTTCTGAAGGGGGTCGTATGAAGGATATTCACGAAGTATTGCGGCAGAAGCAGACTAAATACGCCCAGCTGGGCAAACAGATCGAAATGCTCCAGCAGGCGGCCGAGAAGCTGCGGGAGGTGGCTCCCTTGCTGGCCGAAAGCGACGACGAGGACAACGCCGTGCTGACCATGGATAGCGAAGAGACTTCGGCCCACGGCGACGCCATGGCGGCCAAAGCCGGAGCGGCAGCCTCGAGCGCGTCGAAGGCTTCGCGGCCTTCTGCGCCGCGCTGGCCCTAAATCAAAGCAGATTGGCATTGCCGCCTTCGGGCGGATCTAAGTTATGACCCTTCTGGCGCTGCTGGTTTCCACTGACGATTCCGTTTGCGAAGTTCTGGGCCGGGTGTTACCGGCCTCGGGCATCGCAGTGGAGCGCTTCAGCGATCTCTCCACCGCCCTCGACCGGCTTCAACAGCAGCGGTTCGACTGCATTGTGGTCGATTTCCAAGACCAGCAAGCGGCGGAAGATGTCTTGAAGCAAGCGCGGCAACTGAATTCCGGCATCGCTCCGGTCACTGTCGCTTTGGTGCCTGAGCCTACCAGGGCGCGCGATATTCTCAGCGGGGGCGCGCACTTCATTCTGTACAAGCCGCTGTCCGACGAAAAGGCGAAGACGGGGCTTCGCGCCGTAGCGGCGCTGCTCAATCGTGAAAGGCGCCGGGCCCAACGGGTTCCGGTGCAGGCGCCAGTTGAACTCACCCTGGCCGATGGCCGCGCCGCCGAAGGAATATTGCTCGATCTCAGCCAGACG
Source organism: Binatia bacterium (assembly GCA_035538435.1). GTDB lineage: Bacteria > Acidobacteriota > Terriglobia > Terriglobales > Acidobacteriaceae > Sulfotelmatobacter. The sequence goes on along the minus strand of DATLKM010000322.1, from coordinate 991 downwards.
GGAATGGACGTACTGACGGCCGAAGAGCAAGCGGCCAGTGCTCTGCTCAACTTTCATTTTGAACTGCCTGACAAAAGCCTTCGGATTGAGGGGCACGGCCAAGTCGCCTGGGCCAATCCCAATGGCCAGACAGGAGTGCATTTTCTGGATCTGGATGAAGCCACGCAAGCCAGCCTGGAGAAATGGTTGCAGGCTGCCGCGACGGCGCTGAATGGCGGGGCGGACGAGACAGTGCCGCACTGCAAACTCTCCGATTTGAGCCTGGGCGGCTGCTATGTGGAAAGCGATTCACCCTTTCCCGAGCGGGCTCTGGTTGATCTCTGCCTGCGCACCGAGGATGTGGCTGTGCACACGGAAGGGATGGTGCGAGTGAATCATCCCGGATACGGCATGGGGATTGAATTCCCGTCGCGGACGCCGGAACAACGCGCCCAGGTGGGAAATCTGATCAGTTTTCTGCGCGGCTGCCCGGAGTCGATGCTGGCGGTAAACGTTTCGCCGCGCGCGCTTCGCGCCGACCTGACACAATTCGAACGCGCACCTGAAGACATCGCCGGAGTGGAATCCGATGAAATGGACGATCCCCTGCTAGAACTGTTACGCCAGGGCCCGCGGCTGCAACAGGATGAATTCTTATGTGAACTTCGCCGCCAGCGCTCGGGCGAAGAAGTCAGCAGCTAAAAGCGCGCCGCTCCGGCGCGAAGATTCCCTCTTACAAAAAACTTTTGCGTGGACGACCGCTTAGGAATGAATGGCTGTGCGGCCGTTGCGGGTGGCTGCGTAGTTGCCCCAGAGCGCGCTGTGGAATTGAATGCGCTCTAACGCGCGATCGATTACCGCTTCCAACTCATGCGCGTATTTCACCTCGCGGCCCCGGGCCAGGCGCTGGCGGGCTTCTTCCGGGCTAAACCAGGTGGGCTTGCGGTGGGGCTCATCGGGCTTGCGCATCTGATGAACTTCCATGAGGAAGGCTTTGACCACGAATTCCTGC
>DATLKM010000321.1:0-25739 GCA_035538435.1 Binatia bacterium | reverse complement strand
GTTCACGCGCTGGCGGCAATCGGCAAGACGGCCGGCGTCGCGCAAGAACATTTCCACGTAGGCGAGAAGCCAATGCGCGGCCAGCACCGGCTCGGCGTGTTGCAGATGGGTATAAGCGGGCATCGCGGCCAGTCCGGCTTGCTCGGCGCGATCGACAAATACAGCGCAGAGTTCGCCGATCTCGGAACGCAGTTCGTCGATCGCCGCGCAAACGAACAGCCGCAGATCGGTCGCGATTTGTTCATTCCGGCTCCGCCCGCTGTGCAGCTTGTAGCCCAGATCGCCAATACGCGCCACCAGTTTCTTCTCGACGAAATGATGGACATCTTCGACGCCGTCATCATCATTCACTTCGCCGCCGTCATCCCGAATGCTCGCGCTTTCACCAACGAGCGGCGGGATCTCCTGCTGATTCTTGCCTGAGTTTGCCGACGCACAAGGATTCCCTATCCCCTGTAGTCCCTCCAGGATCGTGATCAGTTCATCCGCCGAGAGCACTCCCGCGTTCTTCAGCGCCCTGGCATGGGCGGCGCTGGCTGCCAATTCATACTTCAGCAGCCGCCGGTCAAACGAGAATGACCGCTGCCAGCGCTCAAATTCCGGATCCAGCCCCTGCCGGAACCGTCCCGACCACATCTTCATCGTTCGACCTCCACTCGGGTGCGGGCCCGTGTGCGCGAAGGCAAACCGAGAATGCGGATGAATCCGGCCGCGTCTTTCTGGTCATATCCTTCGCCCATGGTGAACGAGGACAAATCGGTGCGGTAGAGGGAATACTCCGATGCGCGGCTGACGACGGAAACATTTCCCTTGTACAACGACAGGGTCACATTTCCCGTGATGTTGGTTTGCGTCTCCGCGACGAAGGCGTCGAGCGCTTCGCGCAGCGGCGCGAACCACTGGCCGAAATACACCAGCTCGGCGTATTTCAAAGCGACCTGCTGTTTGAAGTGAGCCAGGTCGCGCTCCAGGCACAAGGCTTCGAGTTCGCGGTGCGCCGCGATCAGCAGAGTCCCGCCCGGAGTCTCATAACATCCCCGCGATTTGATTCCCACAAAACGGTTCTCGACCAGGTCCACGCGGCCAATGGCATTGCGGCCGCCGATTTCGTTCAAAAGTTCCACCAGCGCGACCGGAGGGAGCTTCATTCCTCCCACCGAAACTGGCACGCCTTTTTCGAAGCCGATTTTCACCTGCTCTTCTTTATCGGGCGCTTCTTTCGGTGAGCGCGTCATCTGCCAGGTCGAGTCGAGCGGAGCGTTGGCGGCGTCTTCCAGTTCTCCGCCTTCGTGGCTCAGGTGCCACAGATTTTTGTCGCGGCTGTGAATTTTTTCGCGGCTCGCCGCCACCGGAATTCCGTGCTGCTCGGCGTAATCGAGGCAATCCTCGCGCGATTTCAACGTCCACTCGCGCCAGGGCGCGATCACCTTCAACTCCGGCGCCAGTGCCTGATACGCCAGCTCGAAGCGCACCTGATCGTTGCCTTTGCCCGTACATCCATGGGCCAGGGCGGTCGCACCTTCGCGCAGGGCAACCTCCACCTGATGCTTCGCGATCACCGGACGAGCCAGCGAAGTCCCGAGCAGGTATTTGTGCTCGTACACGGCTCCAGCCTGGAGCGCGGGAAAGACATAGCTCGTCAGGAATTCTTCGCGCAAATCTTCGACGACGACTTTGCTTGCACCGGTCTTGTAAGCCTTTTCGACGACCGCCTCGATATCGTCGCCCTGTCCGACATCTGCGACCATGGCGATTACAGTGCACCCGTAGTTTTCCCTGAGCCAGGGAATGATGATCGATGTATCCAGGCCGCCGGAATAAGCCAGCACTACTTTTTCAGACATGAGCACTCCTTGCGGGGCGGCGGCTGCCGTTGCCCAGCAACAAATAAAGAACCGCTTTCTGCGCGTGCAGGCGGTTTTCCGCCTGCTCAAAAATCAACGACTGCGCCGAGTCCATGACTTCGTCGGTCACTTCCAGCCCGCGATGCGCGGGAAGGCAATGCATGAACACCGCCCGGGGCGCGGCTTTTGCCATGAGCTCCGCATTCACCTGGTAGGGCGGGAAAATCTTTTCCCGCCGCTCGCTGTCGCGCTCCTGGCCCATGCTGACCCAGGCATCAGTGTAAACCGCATGGGCTCCGGCGACCGCTTTCTGCGGATCGTTCATCAGTTCAATCGACGCGCCCGTGCCCTGGGCGATCTCCCGCGCAGCGGCGAGAATATCGCCGGAGGGTTCATAACCTTCGGGAGTCGCCACGCGAACCGACGATCCCAGACACGCTGCCGTCAGAACCAGCGAGTGGGCCACGTTGTTGCCGTCGCCCACGTACGCGACACAGATATCTTTGACGTCGCCAAAACGCTCGCGGAGGGTGAGAAAATCCGCCAGCGCCTGGCAGGGATGCTCGACATCGCTCAGCGCATTGATCACCGGCACCGAGGCGTACTGCGCCATGTCAGCGATCAACTGCTGCGAAAACGTGCGCAGCACGATGACATCGACCCAGCGCTCCAGATTATGCGCTACGTCGCTCAGCTTTTCGCGCGCATCCAGCCGCTCGTGCGTTTGGTCAACGAACATCGCTGTGCCGCCGAGCGAATTCATGCCGGATTCGAAGGTCAAGCGCGTGCGTAGTGACGGCTTCTCGAAGAACATGACCATCTGCCTGCCCGCCAGGGCGCGGCGAAAATCGGCGGGGCGCGATTTCATCACCGCCGCCAGATTCAGGACCGCATGCACGCCTTCCGGGCCAAGGTCGCGAGTGGAAACGACATCCGAAAAAATGGCCGCTCCCGCTTGTTTTGCGAAGGGTGGGGCAGCGGCCGCAGCCCCGTTCCGGCCCGCTTTTGAAAGCAATGCGGATTTTTCCGCCATGACTGCCGACGCACTCATTGATAGACGACCTCCGTCCCGCACAACAATTTTTCGCGATAGAACTGCGGCAGCAAATCGGCTTCCGCCGCGGGTAGAATCCTTACCCGTCCTACGCCCTGCTTGAGCGCCTGGCTGCAAGCGTAAAGCTTCGGCAACATGCCGCCGCTGATCACCGATTCAGCGGCGAGATCGGCGGCCTGTTTTGTAGTCAGCCAGGGCATAACTTCGCCGGCCGCATTTTTTACGCCCGGCACATCCGTCAGAAAGAGCAGGGTGTTGGCGTGGCAGGCGGCGGCGCAGGCGGCACTCATTTCGTCCGCGTTTACGTTGTAGTATTCGCCGTCGGCGCCGAGCGCCAGCGATGCGATTACCGGGACCGCACCTTGCGCCCACAGCGCTTCGATCCAGCAGGGCTCGGCAAAACAGATTTCGCCCACGAATCCCAGATCTTTGCCGTGAACATATTTCTTGCGGGCGCGGAAGCTCATGCCGTCTCCGCCGCAGAAGCCGATGGCCGGCATGCCGGCGGCCTGTATCGCCGCAACCAGTTTCTTGTTCACCATGCCGCCGAGCACCATAAGAGCGGCGTCGCGAGTTTCCGCGTCAGTCACGCGCAGGCCTTCGACAAATTCACTTTTCTTTCCCAGCTTTTCCAGCACCCTCGTCAGCGCGCTCCCCCCACCGTGTACAACCGCGACTCGGTGGCCATCCTGTGCCAGTTCGGCCACGGATTTCGCGCACTTGCGCAGCGTCGCGTCATCTTCGATCGCCCGCCCGCCGATTTTCACCACTACGATCACTGGAGTCCCTCCCGCTCATCCCAGCCGTACATCAGGTTCATGTTTTGCACCGCCTGTCCGGCAGCGCCCTTCACCAGATTGTCCAGGCACGAAATAATGATCAGCCGCCGGCTGTCTTTCGCCAGAGTGAAGCCCAGATCGCAATAGTTTGTGTGCAGCGAATAACGCAACTCGGGCAGCTTTGGGCTGGCAAAAATCCGCACCCACGGCTTTTCAACATAAAAATCTCGGAAACACTGCTCAACTTCTCCGCCGTTCATCTCGCTGCCCAGCCGCAAATAAATCGTCGACAAAATGCCCCGCGGAATGGGCAGCAGATGCGGGGTAAATGTGAGTTCCTCGTCCCGCAGGCCCAACTGCTCAACGATTTCGCCCACATGCCGGTGCTCGAAAAGCGAATACGCCGACAAATTGCCGGCCACGGAAACGAAATGCGTGCGCGCCGTCGGGTTCTTCCCGGCGCCGGAAACGCCCGACTTCGAATCGGAGACAATTCCGTGTTCGCGATCGACAAGCCCGGCGCTCACCAGCGGCGCCAGCGCCAGAATCACCGAGGTTGCGTAACAGCCCGGATTTGCCACCAACTGGGTTTTGCGGATGCAGCCGGCGTTCAACTCGGGCAATCCGTAAACCGCGCGTTCGGTCAGTTGTGAGGCGCGGACCGCGTCGGCATCTTCGAATCCATAGATCGCACGGTGCTCTTTCTGCTTCAGCCGCCAGGCGCCGCTTAAGTCGATCACGCGCAATCCCTGGGCAAGGGCTTCCGGCACGATTTCGCGCGAGGCTTCATGCGGAGTGGCCAGAAATACAAGCTCGACTCCTTCGCTCTTCGCTTCTTTCCAGGACGAAACGTGCAGCGCATGTTCGCCGGCGGTGAGTTCCGGGAAAACCTCCGACAAATCGTTCGCGCCGGTTTGCTCTCTGCACAGCAACAGCGGCTTCTCCACGCGAGGATGACGGTCGAGAATCCGCACCAACTCCAGCCCGGAATATCCGGTCGCGCCCAGAATCGCCGTCTTCAGCTTTGCCGCCATCAGCTCAACATCTCCTCAATGCGTGCCGCCACTTTCTTTACGGAATCTTTGTCGGGGCAAACGATCAAAATCGCGTCGTCGCCGGCAATCGTTCCCACCACTTCATCCCATTCCTGTTCATCCAGGGCCGCGGCCACAGGCTGGGCGCTGCCGATAATCGTTTTCACCACCAGCAGATTCTGCGCCGGCCGCACGTCAAGAACGAATTCCCTCACCAGCCGTTTCACCGGGGGCAAAGCCAGCGCGGCCGCCTCGCCCTGCGGCAGCGTGTATCCTTCCGCCGTCTTAATCAGGTTCAGGTCGCGAATATCGCGGGAGAGCGTTGCCTGCCCCACCCGGAACCCGCGCTTGCGCAAGGCGCGCTGCAAATCCTCCTGGCTTCCGGCCGGGCCCGCGCGCAGCACGTCGAGAATCGCCCTTTGCCGCAAGCTTTTATTCATTATGAATAACTATTCATGCGTGTGAATAAATATGCTTTCATCATACAGGCCTCATCTTGGGTGTCAAGACAAAATGCGGGCTGGGGAGTAAAGTTTCGCAACCTTTGGTGTCACTCGTTTCAGGTAGCATGAATGCGTCATGGGGCCGATGGGCGGAGTGATCGTGGGGCTTGGCGAAGTGCTGTGGGACCTGCTGCCCGCCGGGCGCCAACTCGGCGGGGCGCCCGCCAATTTCGCCTACATCTTGCATTTGTTGGGCCGTGAAACAGCGGTGGCGAGCCGGATCGGCGACGATTCCCTGGGCAGGCTTGCGGCCGGGCGCCTTTCCGCCGCTGGAGTCACGGTCGAATTCATCCAGACTGATCCGGTTGAGCCCACCGGCACGGTGAAGGTTCAACTCGAGGGCGGCCAGCCGGCATTCGAGATCTCGCAGCCGGCGGCGTGGGATTTCCTCAAGTGGACTCGGGAATGGGAAGCGCTGGCCGCTCGGACGCGCGCGGTCTGCTTCGGGACGCTCGCACAGCGCTCGCAGGAAAGCCGGGCGGCAATTCGCAAATTCCTGGAGACAGCGCCGGCCGAAGCGGTTCGCGTGTTCGACGTCAACCTGCGGCAGACTTTTTATTCGGCCGATATCCTGGCGCAGTCGATGGAACTGGCGAATTTCGTGAAATGTAATCACGAAGAACTGCCGAAGATCATGCGCTTGTTGAATTGCCGCGAACGTAACGAGGGAGAGTCGGCCCAACTGCTGATCGACCGCTACGGCCTCGATCTCGTCTGCATCACGCGAGGCGCGCATGGCAGCCTGCTGGCCACGCGCGATCAAGTGAATGAACACTCCGGATTCAAGGTAAATGTCGCCGATACGGTGGGCTCAGGAGACGCGTTTACCGCGGGGCTTATCCATGAATTTCTGCGGGGATCGACGTTGGCAGAGATGAATGACAAGGCAAATCGCGCCGGCGCCTGGGTCGCGTCGCGGGCGGGAGGAATGCCGCCCGGTACGCCGCGGGAGTTCCAGCAGGAATTGGAAAGTTTCGCCTGAACTCAGTGGGCGGCCCCGAACAGACCCGGCGCGATTACGCTGAGGCCGAACAACAGGCCCGCGGCAGTGAGAATCAACACAACCGATGCGGCGAGCAGATTGGCCCAGGGCGGGCTCACCAGATCTCCCATAATTTCGCGGTCGTTGACCAGCAGGTATAAAAAGACCAGCGCGGGCGGCATAGCCAGTACCGCGACTACGTTGACGATCAGAACCACGTATACAAGCGGCAGGCCGGGTATGAGAACGATTGCGGCCGCGGCCGCGGCGCACAGAGTAAGCACGGCGTAAAACGATTTACCCTCTCCCATGGGCAGGTTCAAGCTGTGGGGTTTGTGCGCGACTTCGCCAAATGCATAAGCCGAAGATGTGGAAATGGTAATAGCCGCCACGATGCCGGCTTCCACCATGCCCAGAGCAAACAGCGACGCGCCGAAGTGCCCGATCAGCGGCTGCAAGGCCTGGGCGAACTGGGCCGCTTCAAAATTCCCCGTCGACATCTGGTGGGCAAAGAGCGGTGCGGTGGCCAGAATGGTTGCGATCGCAGCCGCCGCCGCGAGCGCAGCGCCCAGAACAGTATCGATGCGCCCGAAGTGAATATCTTTCCTGGTCAAGCCCTTGTCCACGGTCGCGCTCTGCTGGAAAAACAGCATCCACGGCGTGACGGTGGCGCCAATGTCGGCCAGCAGGATCAGAATCGTCTCCTTATTGAAACCGGGCAGGGGATGCCAGGTAGCCACGGCGCGGGCAGTTGCGTGCCAGTCGGGATGGGTCATGAAGGCAACGGGGATGAAGATCAGATTGAAGGCCGCGGCCGCCAGTGTGATGCGCTCCCAGGTCCAATAGCGATGGGTCATTAATGCGGCATAAAGCACGACCAGAGCAATCAGAATCGCCAGCCAGGGCGGCACGCCGAAAAAGCCCAGGCCCGCGCGCACCGCGATGAATTCTGTGATCAGGGTAAGAAAGTTGCCGACTCCAAGGTCGATCATGGAGAACCATCCCCAGAAGGGGCCAAAGCGTTCAAAGATCAATTCGGCATGGCCGCGATGGGTGGCCGCTCCCAACCGCACGGTCATTTCCTGCACCACGACCGCCATGATGAAGGTGAGGATGACGAAGGGAATAAAAAATCCCACCCCGAACTTTGCCCCGGTAGCGGCATAAGACAACATGCTGGGGCCGTCGTTTTCTCCCAGCATGACCAGCACGCCGGGACCAATCAGCAGCCACAACAGCCGCGCCTTGGAGATCACTCCCCGCCGTGAGCGTGCGGAAAGAACGCGGCCGCGATCGTGAGCGCGGTCCACATCTTCGTGGGTGATGGGGATCTCTTCGGCGGCGAAGGGCTTCATGTGCGGTCTTGAATCCAGCGGAGGTCTCGCTGCGGTTAGCGCAAGTATACACCTGCGAATAAACTATAGTTAACTCAGGCAGGTAACACGAATGAAGGGGCGGCAGGCGCCGCCCCGAGTGGAGGAGAAGCTGGAAACGCCGCGGCTACTTTTTCTCCGCCGCCTTTTTCTGAGCTTCCACGGTCCAGGGCGGCACCACGCCGTTTTCGCGGGCGTAGGCGACCGTCTGACCCAGATGTTCGTGGGCGTCCGCGACCAGGATGTACACGACGTCGCCGGCGTTGGCCTGCGGCCCCAGCTTGGGCAGCAGGCGGGCAAAATCGGCGTTGGTCATGCCGTTGATGGTCTTCTGGGCAAAGTCCCAGGATTTGTTCAGCTCGTCGACGATGCGCGCCTTATCGGTGGTGGATTTTTCAAAGGTCTTGGGGTCGAAGCTGTCGGGCGGCGTTGCCCCCATCAAGCGGAGAATGGCATAGCGTTCGCCGGCCACGTGCAGAAAAACCTCGGCGAAGGAGCGCGAATCGGGCGTGGGGCGCCAGTTGAATTTTCCGGCCGGGACGGCGTTGGCCAGATCGACGAATTTCTTCTGTACCACTTGCAGATCAACCAGCGACTGGCCCTTCATATCGTAGCTGGGCGCGGTGTGGTCATCGTTGTCCGCGGGCTGGGCGCGGCCGGCGATCGGGCCAAGCACAAGGGACGCCAAAAGCAGTGCGAGCAGGGTGGTGCGCATGGGGATTCTCCTTGAAATGAACTTCGAGCTGCTGCCGTTGTGGTTAGACGCGCAGGAAAGGAAAGGTCATTGGGGCTGCAAGAAAACTGTTCGGTGAACCATTTGATCAGGCCCGTTGAGGGTTGCAACCCAACCAACAGATGTTCTGTCAGCGTGAATTGGCGGCCGGACCCCGCCGGGCGCTGTGAATCCACACCCGCTGGGCTGCCGAGTCGCCGAGGGAAACTGTTCCGGCGTCGGTGGCGAGCGTCAGCGTCTGATCGTAATTCCTGCCCCTGACGTGAACGGCCGCGCCCGGGCGGATGCCGCGGGCTTCAAGAAACTCGAGCAACCGCCGGTCACGTTCATAGATTCCGCTTACCAGGTAGTTCTTGCCGGCCTCAGCCTGCGCCAACAGAAGAAGGCCGCGGCGGCGGCGGCTCGCCGGGCTTTCCAGTTCGCTGAGATTTCCATGCGGGCACGTACCCTGCTTGCCCAGCTTGGCCAGCAGCTTGGCCTCGAAATCCGGAGAAACGGCGTGTTCCAGCCGCTCGGCCTCGTCATGCACCTTCCACCATTCCATGCCAAAAAGCTCGGTCAACATGCGTTCGATCAGATGATGGCGCAGAGTCAGCTTGCGCGCGATTTTTCTTCCCGCCGCAGTCAGGCGCACGTGGCCATCGGAGAGAACGCGCACCAGCCCATCTTTTTTCAGGCGGCGCAGCGCCATGGTGACGGCGGGAGCGGAGACGCGCAGCCAATCCGCGAGACGGGCGGAGATCACCGATTCCCCCTCGCTCTCCGCTTCCAGAATCGCCTTGAGATAGTCTTCTTTCGAGACCGTGATCATCTCGGGCGATTATACGACGGAGAGTTAAGCGTGGTTAATGTGACTGGAAGGGGTTTGCCCCTTTGATCTGCGGTATTTGATCTCGGGATATCGCCGTGAGAATGCGACTGCCGCTATGGCGATCACGAGAAAGCAAAGGGCGCTGCCCTCGGGGCCAACCGGGCCACCTGTAAGCCAGCGGGAACCGTGCAGGCTCGATTTGAGCAGATGGCCGGGAAACATAGTGCCGCTGTCGGGCACGGAATAGAAAAAAGTCTCGCCCCAATCCCACGCCATATGAAAGCCGACGCCGAACCAAAGATTGCCGGTGCGCCGCAAGGTAAGGCAGAAAAACAATCCGATCACGAATACAGCCACAAGGCCGGGCCACTGCTCGCCGGAATTTTGCAGGTGCATCAGCCCAAAGGCGCAGGAAAGCAGCAGCGCAGCCGGCCAGAAGCCGGCGGCGCGGGTCAACGTAAATTGCATGTAACCGCGCAGCAGAAATTCTTCGAAAAGCCCGACCAGCAGAAAAAACGCGCCCCAAAAAACAGCGAACTTTATAATGCGCCCGCCGTGAAGCACAAAATGGCCAAAATCAAAAGCATGCAAGCCGTAAAGCAACACCATGAGCAAAGTGATGGCTGCAAAACCCCACGCCGCGCCGGTCCAGAACAGTTTGCCCAGCGCCCCGTTCAAGGGCAATCCGTACGATCCGAACTTGCGCTTTTCCACCCGCGCCATCAAAAACGCCGGCGCCAGGGCCGCGATCAATACCCCGCACTCTTCGAGCGTCATGGACCAGAGGATGCCCCAGTGCAGCGTTCCCACCCATCGCACCGCCGCCAACTGCAATCCGTAGAAAAGCAGGCTGTAGAACGCCAGTCCCCAGCCCGGTCGCAGCCCTTCCGGGCCATAAAAAAGGGTGCGCGCGTACGAAGGTTGCAGCGCCGGCTTAAACTCAGGCACGGGCGGCATGTCGTGCGGGATCAGCTGATCATCGGTATTTTGAGGACGATCTTCCATGGCGTGCGTGCTGTGAAGGCGTTAATAGCGTACGGGTTTAGGCGCGAATCAGCTTCCGCGATTGCAGCTTTCGGTGAACCATTCACCGGAAATCGCTCCACGCGGTTTCCTTTCACATGCTCGCTCATGGTAAAACACTCGGCTCACCTATATGGGGCGATTTTTCACACGCGAACGCTTTGGCCGTCCTCAGTTGGCTGCCGCGGCTTTGTTGATGGCGTTTCTGGCGCAGGCCAGCTGGCTGGTGCACCGGGAATTCAGGGCGAGCGGAGAAACCATTGATGCCGGCGAACAACTGCGCCTCGCCGCCGGATGGCAGCAGCTTCAGGGCGGCGCGATCGCCGGCGCGCCCTATCCCGACACCCGGATCTTACCGTTGGCTTTCTATCGCGACGATTATCACGGCAATTTCGACAGCGAGCATTCGCCATTGCTGCCGCTGGTGACGGCGGCCCCGCTGCTGATACTGCCGCAGCGAATGCTGGATTCCGGATTCTCCTCCGATTGGCGATGGCTGATCAGAATTCCATTCCTCGCCGCCGGAGTTTTTCTGGGCGCTTCCTTGTGGTACGTGGCTCGCCGCCTGTGTGGAAATCACGGAGGCCTGCTGGCGCTCGGGCTGTACTGCTTTTCGCCGGCGATGATTCAGGCCAGCGCGGTCTGGCACACCGAACCGGAAATTCTCGGGGCATGGGGGTGGTTCGGGACGATTTTCACCTCCATTGCGGTTGCACACACGCTTTATGCCCCGCGGGAAGTCGTGTTGTGGAACTGGCGACGGATTGTTCTGCTTGGCGTGGCGCTGGCGATTGCCGTGGGGTCGCAGTTCTCCATGATCGTGGTTGTGCCGCCGGCTTTGTTTTTTCTTCTTTATCTGGCGCCTATTCGCCGGGGCGCCGGTTTTGTTATCTGGATAACCGCTTGCCTGGCGGGAATTTTTCTCCTGTTCGCGAGCTACTTTTTCCGCTGGCATGCCTTCGCCGAGTCGATGCGGCACGCCGTTTTCTGGGGAGCGACATGGCATAGCTTTATGGTGCCGGGCGTTTATGCTCAGGTTGCGGGCTTGATCTTCCGCGGTTGCGCCGCCCTTGCCATGTTGCTGCCGGTCGCCCTGGTTGCCTACGCCCTGTGGCCGCGGGTTCGTTATTTTGGCAACACGGCTCCCGGCCTGGTCGCGCTTCTGTTGATTATTCTCGGCATAGCGCATCCGCATGAAGCCGGAGCCGGATTTCTTTTGGCTTCGATGCCGTTTCTCCTGATATTCGTTTCCGGCGTGATCGCCGATCTGCTGGAGACTTCCTTTCGGCTGCTGATTATCTCCTGCATCTCGGGGCTCATGATCGCCTACGTTCTGTTCGATATCGCGAACCTGATCAGGGTCAAAGGCTGACTGATCGGTGGAATCGATTCGCGCCTTTCTCGCAACCTCGCCACGACGGGGGTTAACTGTTTACAAATCGTTACGAATCGGACGGATTTTCGCCAGCGCGCCTCGAACCTGCAAAGTTTCTCTGGCATCTTCGGGCACAACCACGCGTCTAACTAGCAGAGAAGTTGTTAGACAGGTGGTCTTATGGCACGCACGTTTTCTTCATCTTTTAGTTCGAAATTTTCTCTCTTGTTTGTATTCCCGCTGTTCGCCGCATCGTTTGGCGTTGCTCAGGCAATCGGGCACGTGCCAACGGGGGCGGTCGCGCCGCCGACGGCTTTTTTTGCCGCTCCGCGGACCGGCGGAGTGGCTCCGCCAACCGGCGTAGTCGCGGGGCGCGGGGGCTTCCTGCCGGGCGGGCAGGGTCTGGCTCCGTTTACTGGATTTTCTCCGTCGCGTGTTGGAAATCGCGATCATCACGGTCACGCAGGTAACCGCCACGCCGGCACATTTGGTTACGGCTACGCGGTGCCGTATGCGGTTGATCCCGGCGCCGGGTATGGCGATGACGCCTACGACAATTCGGGCGGCGAGAATGCGGAGAATTACCCGGACGGCCCGCCGATGGCGAATGACACCGGAGCCGATGCCGACCCTTCGCGGTACCTTGACCGCGGTGCTCTTTCAGCGAGTGGCCACAATTCGCCCCCTGCTGACTCATCGGCCGAACAGCAGGATGATTCGCCGCCCCAGCCGGTGATTCTGGTTTTCAAAGATGGTCATCAGTTGGAAATCGGCAATTACGCCATCGTCAGCCGGACGCTTTACGACCTGACTCCCGGCCACACGCGTAAAATCGAAATGAGCCTGCTCGATCTCGAGGCTACGGAAAGAATAAACGAAGACCGCGGTGTAATATTTCAGTGGCCGCAGCCGGCTCAGGCGAACTGATGAGAAGTGGTTCCATCACGAAGGGTTTCAGGACAGCTTTGGTTCCGGCGCTGTTTCTCTTTCTGGTCGCGTCGGCCTTCGCGCAACGCGGAGGAGGCGGTCACGCGGCTGCGCCATCGCATGTCGCGGCGCCACATAGTTGGCAGAGGGCAGGAACGTTTGCGCTGGGGCGAAATGGACACGGCGGGCGGTCCGCCCGGCGCAGCCCGTTGACTTCGCTGCCATTTCCCTTTTTTAACGACGCGTTCGATCCCGCCGATCTCTATTCCACTGGATTTCCGGTTTCCTCCGAGCCGCCGGAATTTTTGTTGCAGGCTATGCGGGGTTGGCAGGACAAGGAAATATGGGCCGCGGCGTCGAAGATTCCACCGCGGCGCCGGCCTCGAATCAGCCGCTCATGATCGAGCTTCGGGGCGATAGATACGTTCGCGTGAACAGCGCCCCGGTCAATGGCGAGGCCCTCCCGCTTGCCAATAAGGCCACCGCCAGCCAGCCCTCGGCGGCTGCCCCAGCGACTGGCGGATCCCTCGATCCGCAGAAATTCGCCAGTCCGCGGATTTCCGCGGCCAGACACTTGTCTGACTTGCCGCCCACCATCCTCATTTTCCGCGACGGGCACAGCGAGCAAGTCAGCGATTACACCATTGCCGACGGAATTCTTTACGCTCAGGGCGATTTCTATACCGACGGCTACTGGAACAAAAAGATCGCGCTCGCCGCGCTCGACCTGCCGCAGACGTTGCGAGTCAATGCCAGCCGCAACGTGGACTTCGAATTGCCCACGTCGCCCAATGAAGTGATCGCCAGCTTCTAGACCGGCGACGCACTCCTCAATTTTCAAAAACTGAACCTCGCCCCCAGCGTGACCACTCTCGCGGCCAGCGCGGTTTGCGCGACGCCGAAGTTTGAAGCGGTGATGTTATTGACGATGCTGGTCGGGTTGAAATTCAGGTTATTGAAAACGTTGTACACGTCCATGCGGATTTCGAGCCGGGCGCCCTCCCCAAGCACTCGATTGTTGGGCAGACCGAATCCTTTCGCGATGGTGGCATCGACGTCTCTGTAGTCGGGGCCGTTGAGCGAGTTGCGCTCCACGCCGGGCGGTTGGGGATTGGCGTCTCCGTAGGCGCTGCCGGAATACGCCGTGAACGCCGGAGGAACGAAATACGCCGCGCCTCCCAAAGGATAATTCGACCCCGTCTTGAAGGCGCGATTGCTGGTGCTGGTTCCCGCGCCGCCAAGATAAGCGGCGGGAAGTAATGTGTTATAGCCGCAGGTCGCGCAATACAAGCTGCCGGAGAAAGTCACTTCGGGATACCAGGGAAATCCCGAGTGAACATTGAAAATCCCGCTCAGCGACCAATCGCCGGCGATTTTCTCCACCCAGCCCCGGCGGCCATGAAAGAAAACCGGCTGCCACATGCCGTAGACGCGGAACGCCTTGCTCACGTCGTAATCGGAGCGCCCGTAATCGAGGTGAAGATCGTAGGGATAGAACGGCTGGTTGAACGGAGGGAAGCTCACCGAGTAGGGCGAAGACGCGGTATCCAGACTCTTGGCCCAGGTGAATTGAGCGTCGGCCATAAACTGATGGGAGAAGTTGTGCCGCAACTCTGCCAGCAAGGCGTTGTAGTTTGCCCAGCCGTTGAGACTCCAGAAATCGCCGCCGCCGATCTGCGGATTCAAGGGGAATCCAATGGCAGCGGGGGTTGCGTTGATATTTTCATGAAAGTAGATGTTGCGCGACAGGCTTCCCGTATAGCCCAGGGTGGCGACCAGGTCGTGCGTGATTTCGTTTTCCACCTGGAACGAATAGTGATGGACGCGGGTTGTGGGGAGAGTGCCTGGGTAGAGGGCGAGGTTCACCGTGCCCGTCGTGGGCAGGCCATTCGGACCGAAAGTTGCTACCGCGTTGGGGTTCGGAGGGTAAGTGTAAAGAGATGTTGGACTGCTGGCCGTCGCGTAAATGATTCCCGGATTCGGCGAACTGGGGCTCGACATGTTGAAAGTAGGGCTGACCACCAGGCCGGGGTTGCCGACGATACCGGAGGAAATCGCGATCTGGTCCTGACTGTAGTTCAAGCCGTAGCCGCCGCGTATAACAACCCTGTCGTGGAATCTCTCGGGGCTCCAGGCAAAACCGATTTCGGGACTCAGGTTGTCTTTTTCCGGAGTCCAGGAATTGCCTTTCTTGACCGTCATTCCGGTGAGGAAACTCGATCCCGGCCCGGGTTCGGCCACGAACATATTGTTTTCCGTCGAATAAAGCGGCCCGAAATACGAGTAGCGCAATCCCAGGTTCAAGGTCAGGTTCCTGCGCGCCTTGAAATCGTCCTGAACGAAGATCCCCCAGATATTCTCCCGGTCATCCTGGCGTTCCGGGGTGGGCGCGCCGGTGCTGGGATTAAAATTGCCCGCTTCCTTGTGGGGCGCGTCGTTCAGGAAGTCCCAGACATTGAAAAAGGTGTAGCTCGGGATGGCGCACGGAATGCAATCCTGAAGGTAGTAGAGCCGGGTACCATCGCCTCCGAATTTGACGCTGTGCCGGCCAACGATTTTAGTGGCAACGTCCTTGAGGCCGTAAGTCCACTGGTTCAGGATGGCTCCCACGCTGGGGCCAAACTGGTTGACGGTGGTATTCACAATCGGTTCGAAGGTGTCGGTCGGAAGTCCCACCGGAGATTGAGCATTGGCGCTGATTTCATTGAAGCGCCATCCCGCCGCGTTGGCGCGGGCTTCGTTCAGAAACGTCGACGAGAAGGTGTGGTTCCAGATGACCGAGAAGGCGTCGTTGATCTGCGTGTGATGAAAAGCATCGTAAACACGCGCTCCACGGTAGTTATTGGTTGTAGATGGCACCCAGTACATGGCGAAGGCGAGGTGATCTGTGCTCCTGACGTCGGCGTCCAGACGGCCGTTGTACTGGGCGGCGTTAAATTGGGTTGGGTTGATGGTGTCGTAGTTGGCGATGTCGGCCACGGTGCCCAGGCCGCTGCCCACGCCTGGATTGCTGGTTCCGGTCCAGGTCAGGTCCTGCGTGCCCAGCGGTGATGTCAGCGGAGTTCCGATGTTTACGCCCTGGCCCGGAATGGTGCGGCAGTTCAGGCCTTCGGTGAGGCCGATGGTGGTGCAGCTGTTTTGCGGATCGAGACCGGTGGTGATAATGCCGTTGCCGGGAAAGCTCAGATAGGTCGCAGCGATGCTTCCCGCCGGCGCGAGGGCGTCGAAGGCGGCGGTGTCGTACCAGCCGCTGCCGGTGATCTTCGAGTTCGGCTCACGAACCGTTTCGTAATTGAAGAAGGCGAAGATTTTGTTCTTCCAGATGGGGCCGCCAATGCTGCCACCAAACTGCTCAAAGTGATTTTCGTCGCGCAAGGGCTTGCTGGTGCCGTTGTAGGACTGAAAGGCATTCAAGTTCGGCTGGTGGGTGAAAAAAAACAAGCTGCCGTGAAACTGGTTGGTGCCGGATTTTGACGTGATCTGAATCTGCGCTCCACTGAAGCGTCCAAACTCGGCGTCATAGGCGTTGGTGGTCACTTTGACGTTATCCACCGAATCTTCCGACGGCGTGATCACGGTCGATCCGCCCCAGACCGCGCTGGTGGTGTTGATGCCATCGATCGAGATCCCGTTATTTTCGCTCTGGCCACCGTTGGAGATGATTTGCGCCCCGTTTTCGGTCTTGAAAATTCCATCGGCGCCGCCGGATTGGCCGCCGCCGCTCTGCGTGCCCGGCAGGTTGTAATTGTCGGTGCCGGAGACTTGTGAATTGTCGGCGAAACCACCAGGAACCAGCGTCGCCACCTTCAGGACGTCCCGTCCGAACGAGGGCATGTGCTGAATCTGATTGCTGGTCACGGTTCCGTTCACGTTCGCGGTTTCGGTGTCGAGCGCTTCGGTTGTGCCGGAGACGGTCACCGACTGCTGCACCTCGCCCACTTCCAGTTGCAGGTCCAGGGCGTTGGGCTGTTCGGGGATGATCTGCACATTCTCCAATAACTTCTTTTTAAATCCGGAGGCTTCCACGCTCAGGCGATAGGGGGCGGGCGGCAAGGCATAGAACTGATAAATTCCATTGGCGTCGGAGGTTGAAACCTGGGTCTGGTTCGTGTCGATATTCAGCAGAGTGACCTTGGCGCCGGACACGACCGCTCCTGACGAGTCGGTTACGGTTCCGCGCAAGGAGGCGCGAAATTGAGCGTGCAGGAACGAGGTCATCAACATGGTGCAGGCAATAGCGGCCAGGCAGCGGCCTGGAAAGGTGAGGCGGGACATGGCACCCTCTCTTTTTTGAATGGGAAATCGCGCGCTTCCGCGCGAGGGGAACACTCGCTACAAGCGCGATGTGATCTTCACCATTCAGGCAGTGCGATTGATGTGCAACGAGAAGGTGCAGTTTCGGGCTGAAGGGTTTACCGGAGGAATGGTTGAGGTGCTGCGCGAGTCACGGGGCGGTGAAGCGCGGATTTCGCGAAAACTTCATCGTTCCCCGATCAGTACCCCGGCCCAGGGCTTCCGCTGCGCCAGCGCGTTTCGCCAAACTGATCGGTGACGATGAAAATCTCATAAGCGTCATTTTCACCCCAACGGCGGTGACACCCTCGTAACCTTGACCCCCTCCCACCCGGTTGTTACCTTCCGGGAGAAGCCTGACTTCCAAGGCCTTTGCTTGCGGCAACGCGAGCACGCCTTTTGCGGGAGCTAACATGAAGAAAATAGGACTGTTAATTGTACTGGCGGCGGTGGGCGCAGCGGCCCAGGCGGCAGCCGATGCCCCGGTCGCGGCACCGGCGCCGGACAACACTGTCGTTACCAATGCCAATTTCCCCATTCAGCGCGTACAAATGCCGACCTATGCCGACGTTTATTGCGCGGGCTTCATCAACCAGCACACCCTGCCCGACGCCAACTACATAGCCGGCGGTCTGGAAACGCCCAGCACCACGAAATTCGTGCGCGGCGATATTGTTTATTTACGGGGCAGCGGTTACGCTGCCGGCGCGCAATACTCCATTATTCGGGAACTGCGCGACGTGAACGAATATGAAATGTTTCCTGGCCAGCAGAAGCTGATTAAGTCCGCCGGCCAGCCTTATGAAGAAGTAGGGCGCGTGCGCGTGGTCGATACGCGCAGCAAGTCGGCTATCGCACAGGTCGAGTACTCCTGCGATCCCATCAACCCCGGCGATGTGGCCATTCCATTCGCGGAAAAGCCCATGGTGGCATTCCATCCGCCGCTCAGGTTTGATCGTTTCCTGCCCACCACCAGCAAAGTTTCCGGACGAATTCTGATGGGCAAGGATTTCGACTCTGAACTGGGCACCGGCCAGAAGCTCTACATCAATGTCGGGTCGAACCAGGGCGTAAAAGTCGGCGACTATTTTCGCGCGGTCCGCAACTATGAGGCCGACTTACGCGATCCCGTGGATTCGCTTTCCTTCCGCGCGTCTATGAGCGAAGACACGCAGAAAAAGCAGCCGTCATTCGATCCTCAGTTGTGGGAGAAAGGCAACGGTCCGGTGATTCACGTTCGCGACCTTCCCCGCCGGGCTGTGGGCGAAGTCGTTGTGATCGGAGTCACGCCCACGACCGCGACCGGAATGATCGTTTTTGCCATGGAAGACGTTCACGCCGGCGACGGCGTGGAACTCGACGATCAGACGCAATAGATTACCGCGCAAGAAGTACGCCGCGGGCCGTCGACGCAGGCGGCGTTTAATCTCAGCCTCAGATCAAACCGGCCACAGCCATCATGCGGCCGGTTTTTCCTTTTTCCGCACGGTGGGAGAACAGCAGGTCTGGCCGGCAGTTGGTGCAGAGATCGAGAGCCTCAATATTCTTGGCCGGAACTCCCGCGGACATCAACTGCCGGCGGTTGGCTTCCGCCAGGTCCAGAAAAATCTTCGTCGGCAGCTCTCCGTGGCCGGGGGCACGGGCGGTGAGGAAAAGAAGAGGATATTTTTCCCGCACCGGATCCGATTCTTTCACCTCGCGAAACAGCTGGTCGGCGTAAGCGAACTGCGATTCGAACTTCTCGCGCACTTCCTCGCCCACTTCGTAGCAGCAGCCGCGAATGCCGGGGCCGATTGCGGCTTGCAGATCGCGCGGCCTGCTGCCGAAGGCATGGCGCATTTCGCCCACACCCTTTTCGACAATGCGGCGCAACGTGCCGCGCCAGCCGGCATGAAACACCCCCACAGCTTTTTTCCTGGGATCGACGAGGATGATGGGCAGACAATCGGCCGTTTGAACGGCGACCAGAATGCCGGGCCGGGAAGTGACCAGGCCATCGCCGGCGAGGGGCGACGCGGCGGCGCTTTCGACATGATGGATGAGATCGGAATGAATTTGCCGGAGAGTGATCAACTGGAACGGCTCTTCGCGCCCGTTCGCCAGCGCGCCCAAAAATGCCGCGCGATTACGCTCGACCGCGGCTTTGTTGTCATCTTTGGTGAATCCCAGATTCAGCGACCGTTGGCCATACGTGCGGGAGAATCCTGCTTCACGAGTAGAAAAACCGTGAACCAGCCAGGGTAGCTGGTCCAGGTTTTTCGCGCGGAGAATATTGACGCGGGTCTTTCCCGCCTTCTTTTTCGGGGACGCGGCCGGCACTCATCTATATTAACCGCGATAAGGTCAAGCCTGAGATTGCCCTTCAGCCCATCGCTGGCGGACTTCTGCCATAAACTTCCGCTTATCCTGGCGCATGAGCTGCACCAGCGCCTGGTTGCCCGTATCTTCGTGTGCCGCCGCCCACAACACCATTTCCGTGAGCACCGGAGCGAGGTCGATCCCCTTCCTCGTAAGTCTATAAATCAGCTTGCGGCCATCTTCCGGGTCAGGTTTGGATTCGATAATCCCGAAGCCCACCAGCTTTTGCAGGCGGTCGGCCAGGATGTTGGTGGCAATCCCCTCGTAGCACTCCATAAATTCTTTGTAGGTGCGAAAGCCGCGGAGCATCATGTCGCGGATGATAAGCAGGGACCAGCGGTCGCCCAGCATCTCGACCGACGCGTTCAACGGACATCCCGAGCGCCTGGACAAATTGTTATGTTTTGCCACCAAAATTATCTTAACATTTCACTTGCATTATGCAAGTAATAATTGTAGCCTGTCCGCAACGCTAGGGTTTAACGAAGTTCATCCCGGTGAAAAAAAGGACAGTAACGCAATGAATACGCATGTGAGCTTCAACGGCAATTGTGAAGAGGCCTTCAAGTTCTACGAAAAAGCCCTGAACGGCAAAATCACTTTCCTGATGAATTACGACGGTACGCCGGCCGCCGGGCAGGTGCCGGCCGATTGGGGAAAGAAAGTCATCCACGCCGCGCTGAGCGTGAACGGCGGAACTCTGCAAGGTTGCGACGCGCCTCCCGATCGCTATGAAAAGCCGCAGGGATTCTCTGTCGCGCTGGACGTGAAAGAGGCGCCGGAGGCGGAGCGGGCTTTCAAGGCGCTCTCGGAAGGCGCCAGCATTTGCATGCCCATGCAGGAAACATTCTGGGCGCAACGCTTCGGCATGTTGACCGACCGATTCGGCATCCCCTGGATGGTCAACTGCAGCAAGCCGATGTAAACCGCGACCGGGGCGAGAATCAAAAACCAAAGCAATTCGCCAGAACGAAAGAGAGGCTTGGCCATGAAGAGAATCGTCCGGAGCATCAGCGTAGGTTTGTTCAGCGCCGCCCTGATAGTTTCCGCCGCGGCAGAAACTCCAAAGGCCAACCGGGCAACCGAAGCGAGTCTCTTGGCCGCAGAGGACGGACTTGCCAAGGCGATGCGCGAGAATAACGCCGAAGCCATTCCGACTTTTTTGGCGGACGACTGGGCGGTGGTAACCGGGCATGGCGAGATCGGCGAGGGCAAGTCGATTTTCCCGGACGGGATAAAGTCCGGTTACCTGACCCGCAACCTGTTCGATATTTCCGAGCGCCGCGTCCGCCTTTACGGAGATACGGCGATGGTCACCTTCAAACTGCATCTGGCAGGCACGTTTGGCGGCAAACCGTTCGACGTGATGGAACGCGAAACCGACTTCTGGACCTGGAAGGACGGAGCATGGAAGTGCGTGTTAAGCCATGAAACGATGTTCCCGAAGAAAGATGAAAAAAAGGACCAGAAATAAGGGGAACTATGAAAACGCATTGGCGGCGGCCCAGTTCAGGAGGACTATCATGAGCAAGCGTGCGCTTACAGCGTCGGGAGTTCTGCTTTGTTTGCTTGCGGGCTGGCGGGGTCAGGCGCAGGATGCCAAGACTCAATACCCGTCCATGGCGCCACTTGAGCAGTACCTGATGGAGCGCAACGCGGAAATCGCCCTTGCGCGCAGCGCGGCTCCAGAGTCGATCTCCAAAGATGCGGGCGTGGACATCCTCACTCGCACCGGCTATCAGAAGGCCGTCGACGGCAAGAACGGCTTTGTATGTGTGGTGGAACGCTCCTGGATGGCGCCCTCCGATTCTCCTGACTTCTGGAATCCCAAGATTCGCGGGCCGGTCTGCTACAACCCGCCGGCGGCGCGGTCCATGCTTCCTGTCGATTACAAACGGGCGCAACTGGCGATCGCGGGGAAGTCGAAAGCTCAGATGATGGACGAGAGCAAAGCCGCATTCGCCAATAAAGAACTGCCGGCGCTCGAACCCGACGCGATGAGCTATATGCTGTCAAAAGACGCCTACCTGACGGACGCCGGTGACCATAATCTGGCGCACCTGATGTTCTATACGCCGCCCATAGAGGGCGCGGCTTGGGGCGCGGACGTGCCCAACTCCCCGGTTATGCTGGGGTTCAAAGCCACGGCTGCGCAGCCGATCAACGTTTTCATCATTCCAGTGGGGAAGTGGTCCGATGGGACGCCCGCGCCGCCAATGTAGCCCAAAGAAAGGTTGAATCCCCCGATTGACCCTGAAACCTAAGCGCGGGACAATGGTTGGTCTCGCGTCCACCTCATAAATCGGCAAAAATCCAAGGAGAAACTGAGAATGGAAAAGCCCACGCACCAGCAGGCACAACTTCAACTGCAACTGTTCGAGGAGCGTCGCGAAGCCCGTCTTCGCCAGGCGCGCGACTGGTTTTTCAAAAACTACATTATCGAGAGTGCCGACGACGCCATGCGCATCGCGCCTCCCGGTTCGGAGGGCGGCCAGTTCGTCATGATGGTGCTTACTTATTGGGACCAGGCCTGCTCCATGTTGAATTATGGCCTGCTGCATGAAGACCTGTTCTTCGAGACCACCGGCGAGTTCTTCGGCACCTGGGAGATCGCCAAAGCGGCGGTGCCGGCGATTCGCGAGCGCTTCAAGAATCCCAGCTTTTTGGGAAACCTTGAAAAGGCGGCGAACCGGTTCGAAGCCTGGCAGGAGCAGCGCAACCCCGGCCATGTGGCCGCCATGCGCCAGATGTTGAAACAGATGCGCGGCCAGCAAGCGAAAGCCGCCTGAGTGTTGGCCCGGTTCGGGCAACGGCATCATGCGATGTCATTCTGAACACGCGCGTGGCGCGGGTGAGGAACCTGCTGTCAATTACACCTTGTAAGGCGGGTTCCTCGCGTCGCGCACGCTCACTCGGGATGACATCGTTTCAGGATTTGCTGAAGACACGGGAGGATCATTCATGAGTTCGGTTCGCGTTCTCGCAGGCACGCGCAAAGGCGCATTCATTCTTACTTCCGATGGCAAGCGGCAGAACTGGGAAGTGAGCGGCCCCCACTTTGCCGGATGGGAAATGTATCACCTCAAAGGCTCGCCCGCCAATCCCAACCGCATCTACGCTTCG
Organism: Binatia bacterium; assembly: GCA_035538435.1. Classification (GTDB taxonomy): domain Bacteria; phylum Acidobacteriota; class Terriglobia; order Terriglobales; family Acidobacteriaceae; genus Sulfotelmatobacter. The sequence continues at coordinate 3,527 of DATLKM010000321.1, read as the reverse complement.
CAAAGCAGCGGCTGGTTCGGCCAGATCATCCAGCGCTCCGACGACGGCGGCAAGACCTGGCACCAGCCGGGCACGCCTCCGGGAGAACCGGCGCCGCAGTTCCCTGCCAAGGCCAGCAACAAATTCGTTTACGACGCGGCGGCGAAACCTTTGACCACCCACCAGTGGTACGACGGCACGCAGCATCCGTGGGAGTTCAAGCGGGTGTGGCATCTCGAGCCTTCGCTCACAGATGCTAATACGGTTTATGCGGGCGTAGAAGACGCAGCGATTTTCCGCACAACCGATGGCGGCGAGAGCTGGCATGAACTTCCCGGCCTGCGCGGCCACGGCACCGGCCCCAAATGGCAGCCAGGCGCCGGCGGCATGTGCCTGCACACGATCATTCTCGATCCCGCCAACCCCGGCCGAATTTACATTGCGATTTCCGCGGCGGGCGCATTCCGCACCGACGACGGCGGCGAAACCTGGAAGCCGATCAATCGCGGCTTGCGGTCGAACTTTATTCCCGATCCGAACGCGGAAATCGGCCACTGCGTCCATCACATCGCCATGAACCCGAAGCGGCCCGGCGTGCTGTTTATGCAGAAACATTGGGACGTGATGCGCTCCGACGATGCGGGCGACAACTGGAAGGAAGTCAGCGGCAATCTGCCCACGGATTTCGGCTTCGTCATCGATGTTCACTCGCACGAGCCGGAAACGATTTATGTCGTCCCCATCAAGAGTGATGGCGAACATTTTCCGCTGGAGGGAAAGCTACAGGTCTTCCGCAGCCGTAGCGGCGGCAACGAATGGGAGCCGCTGACCAAAGGACTGCCGCAGAAAGATTGCTACGTGAACGTGCTGCGGGACGCGATGGCGGTGGATACGCTCGACCAGTGCGGAATTTATTTCGGCACCACCGGCGGGCAGATCTACTGCTCGGCCGACTCAGGCGACAACTGGAACCCGATCGTGCAGAACCTGCCGGCGGTGTTGAGCGTGGAAGTGCAGACGCTGACGTAGCGACGACCTATGTAGGGACAGCCGCCCTCGGCTGTCCGGTCAAGCGAAGCTCGACGAGCTCGGAAATAGAAAAATCCGTCAAGGAGCAGCCCCATGCCCAAGATCACACCCTTCCTCTGGTACGACAACAACGCCGAAGAAGCCGCCAACTTTTACGTCTCAATCTTCAAAAGCGCCAAGGTGCTCAACGTCAACCGCATGGGCGGCAAGGTGCTGACCGTCAACTTTGAAATTGAAGGGCAACAGTTCACAGCTCTCAACGGCGGCCCGTACTTCAAATTCACCGAAGCCTTCTCGATTTTCGTCAGCTGCAATACCCAGGAAGAAGTCGACGAATACTGGAACAAACTCCTCGAAGGCGGAACCCCCAGCCGCTGCGGCTGGCTGAAAGACAAGTTCGGCCTGTCGTGGCAGATCATTCCCAAGGCGCTCATGCAGTTGATGGGCGCTCCGGATCGGGAAAAATCGAATGCCGTGTTTCAGGCAATGATGAAGATGGATAAAATTATCGTCGCCGACCTGCAGAAAGCATTTGAGGGAAAGGCAGCCTAGCGAATTCCGGCTTACCCATGGTCCGCGTAATTCTTCCCCAGCACCTTCGCACCCTTGCTCATGCCGGCAGCGAAATCTCGCTCGAAATCGAAGGCCCCGTCACGCAGCGCTCGGTGCTCGACGCCGTCGAGGCGCGCTACCCCATGTTGCGCGGCGCCATCCGCGAGCATGACACTCTGAAACGCCGCGCGTTCTTGCGCTACTTCGCCTGCCAGGAGGATTTGTCGCACGAATCGCCCGACGCGCCGCTGCCCGAAGCCGTGGCCACAGGTAAAGAGCCGTTTCTTGTGATCGGAGCGATCGCCGGCGGCTGATCGTTTGCCCCCTGTGCGACCCTTCGCTATAGTTCTTGTATCCATGTTCTCCGACTTCACCGCTTCCGACCGTTGGACCCGGAAACAGGTCCACTGCATTTATCAGAGCCTGATTGTCGCCATCGCCACCCGCCACGCCGACGCCATCGATATCAAATTCCTGGCGGATGGAAAACCGGTGTGGGTGGCCCTCCCGCATCCCGCCTGGGTCGAGTACAAAAAGCGAACCGGCAAGGCGATTACCGATCCGCTTGCCGTGGAGATCGCAGGCCATTATCTGAAATGGGCGCTGGAAAGCGGGGAAGGCCTGGGACGCGAGATGTATTCGCTCACCGTGGCCGAAACGCTGAACCACCTGGAAGCCGCCGTGGCGGAAATGCAGGCCGTCACAGCTTAAGACTTCACGCCTTTTTCAGCATCCTCGACAGCCAGATCAGAAACACGGCGCCCACAATGGCCACAATGATCGTGCCGATCAATCCTCCGCCGTGAATTCCCAGAATACCCAGAAGCCATCCGCCGACCACCGCGCCGATCATTCCCAAGACAATGTCCATCCCCACGCCGTAGCCTTTGCCTCTCATGATCTGGCCGGCGGCCCAGCCCGCGATCAGTCCAACCAAAATCCACCAGATCAGTCCCGATAACATGAGCCCCTCCTTGCGCAACTGCTGAACCTGATTTGAGCGGCAGAGTAGATTAGCGCCATCGCGCTGTCAAGCACCGGGCTTCTCAAGCATCAGGCCGCATGATTAAATCGACTCATGTTTGCCCGCAAGATCCGCGTCTTCTACCAAACCCAGGGCCAAACCCTCCCCTGCCCGCTGAAATGGCTCGACAGTTTTTCCATGCGCAACTTTACCAACGCCAGCGTGTTTGACGATACCGTACCGGTGTCCGACGGGCTGATCGAAGCCGGCAACAAAGTGCCCCTCGATCAACTTCGCAAATCGATGGAGGACTGGTTCCGGCGCAAAGGCTACCTGTCGCAGGACTCGAAATTGATACTGGAAGAGAACGAGCCGGGCGCGCACAATTTGCCTGTTGAAGGCTCAAGTTAGGGCGCGGGATTTTGGGCGGCCTTAGTACAGGACTACAGGAAACACTGCATAAAATATGACAAATTCGTGACGAACCCACCGCAACTCCGGCCCGGGCTGATTCATCTCAGCTAAGGAAGGGGTTAGGAAGGCGCGATTGGCATGACGAATCACCCACAAAACGCTTCGCTGACAGGTTCCCAAGACATGGTTCGCCGGCGTATCGAAACCCCGTGGGGCCAGCCGTCCGCCGGACTGACGGAAATGGATTTGCGCGATATGCAATTTCTGCGCTCCTGGCTGGTCTACGATTCGATCATGGAAGGCAACGCTCCGCCGCGGCGGCTGAATTGGCATGCCGTGCTCGGTCTTTCGCTGGCCACCGCTGTAAGCGCCAGCATTTGGGCTGGAATTGGCTACGCGCTCGCGAGCCTGTGGAACTGATCGCGCGCCTTCTGCATTCCGCGGCAAGCAGGATACTTCCGGGAATCACCCTACTTTCGATCTTGCAGGGTGCATGGCACAGCAGCGGATAACGCAGCTAAGCCGAGTAGTGCAGCAGCGACATCACGTCGTAGCCCTTCAGCTTCTCGCGGCCCTTCAGAAAATCCAG
>DATLKM010000320.1:0-16872 GCA_035538435.1 Binatia bacterium | reverse complement strand
TGTGTGAGCTTGTATGTGTGGAATTGTAGGTATTGTCGGTTTTCGCGCGCGGGTTCCGTCTGAGGTTCTGGAGCGCGCCAACCAATCGCTCGTGCATCGCGGCCCCGACGATGGCGGTACCGTGATTCTGCGCGATCCGGTCCAGCCCGAGATCGAAATCGGCCTGGGCAACCGGCGGCTCGCGATCCTCGATCTTTCTCCTCTCGGCCACCAGCCCATGCGCGACGCCGCCACCGGCAACTGCATCGTCTACAACGGAGAAATCTACAATTTCCGTGAAGTGCGGGCCATGCTGGAGCGCGCCGGCGCGAAATTCGTGAGCGCTTCCGACACAGAAGTCATCCTAAAAGCCTATGCGCAATGGGGAGAACGCTGCCTGCACGAATTCCGCGGCATGTTCGCCTTCGCCATTTGGGATGCGCAGCACAGTTGCCTGTTCATGGCTCGCGATCCCATGGGCATCAAGCCGCTTTATTTTTACAGCGGGGAAAAATATTTTCTCTTTTCTTCGGAAGTCCGGACGCTCCTGGGCACAGGCCTTGTGCCGCGCCGCCTCGATCGCCAGGGCCTCTCCACGTACCTCGACTTCGGATCGGTTTACGAGCCGCGCACTCTTGTCGAAGGCGTCCGCGCGCTCCCGCCGGGTTCGTATCTGCTTTGGAAAGACGGCAACTCTCAGCAGCGCCGCTATTGGGACCTGATCGATCCCGAGGAGCAGTTCTCGCAGCCCTCGCGCGCGCAGGCGGAAGCGCAAATCGCCGAGGCGCTGGATGAAGCCGTCAACATGCAGTTGGTCAGCGACGTGCCTGTGGGCGTTTTTCTTTCCGGTGGGATCGACTCCAGCAGCCTTGTCGGGCTTATGTCTCGCCGGAGCGTACGGCCCAGCACTTTTTCCATCGTGTTTCGCGAGGCCGATTATTCGGAAGCGGAATTTTCCCGGGCCATCGCACATCAGTTTCGCACCGACCATCACGAGATCACGGTTTCGCAGCAAGACTTTTTCGCCGCTGTCGAGCCTGCTCTCGCCGCCATGGATTTGCCGACCATCGACGGCATCAATACCTACTTCGTCTCCGAACGCACTCGCGCGGCCGGAGTGAAAGTCGCGCTGTCGGGCTTGGGCGGGGACGAATTGTTCGCAGGTTACACCAGCTTCCGCGATGTTCCGCGCATGGAACAGTTCTCCCGCTGGTGGGGAGGAATTCCCGCTTCCGTTCGCAGACCTCTGGCCGGGGCTTTCGCGCTCGCATCGCCGGAAAATGACCGCAATCGCAAGCTCGTTGCCCTGGCGCATTCCAACGGCCATGCCATTCATCCTTACTTTCTTTCGCGGATGTTATTTACTCCTGCGCAACGCGCCAGCCTGATCGGCGCCAAAGACGCCGCTTCCGGAGAACGCTGCGAAAACGATCTGCGGGAAAATCTCTGCCGGGCGAGCGCGCTCGATCCTGTCAATCGGGTGTCGTACCTCGAGGCCCGCTGCTACATGCTCAACACGCTCCTGCGCGATTCCGACTTCATGAGCATGGCGCACGGGCTGGAAGTGCGGGTTCCGCTGATCGATCATCAGTTGGCTCGCCGCGTGTTATCGCTGCCCGGCGGCTGGAAACTCGACGCGAAAACTCCCAAGCCGCTTCTGGTCCAGGCCCTGCGCGGCGAGTTGCCGGATAAAATCGTTCATCGCCCCAAGCGCGGATTCACGCTTCCCTTCGAGCCGTGGCTGCGCGGCGAAATGCGCTCGACCGTCGAGAATTCGATCCGCCAGATTGGTTCCGGCCCGTTAAGCGGTGTTGTCAGCCAGTTCGCGGCGCAACGCATCTGGGACGACTTTATCGCCGGCCGCACGTCATGGTCGCGGCCCTGGTCCTTACACGTATTGCAAAGCTGGTGCAATCGCCATTTGGCAAGTTAAGCGCGCATGGAAAAAGTAGAAGAGATCACAACCACTGCAACGCCCGCTCCAACCGGAAAGCTTCCGGTTACGGTGATCGTTCCCGCGCGCAATGAAGCCAAAAACCTGCCTCGCTGCCTGGCCGCCCTCGCGCCATTCCACGAGGTCTACGTGATCGATTCGCAAAGCACCGATGAAACCGTCGAGATCGCGCGAGAGCACGGAGCCAGGGTCGTGCAGTTTCATTATTCCGGCGGGTGGCCGAAGAAGCGCCAATGGGCCATGGACACTCTGCCGCTGGCGAACGAATGGGTTCTCTTACTCGACGCCGACGAAGTGGTCACTCCCGAACTCGCGGCAGAAATTCGCACTGCCATAGCGAATCAAGCCGTAAACGGATATTTCATTCAACTGCGCATGTATTTTTTGGGCCGCGTTCTGCGTCACGGCGATGTCGGCCTTTGGAAGCTGTCGCTGTTTCGCCGCGGGGTCGGCCATTACGAGTGCCGGCTGAAAGATCAGGACGCGTCCATGGCGGACATGGAAGTGCACGAGCATGTGGTCGTTCAGGGAACCGCGCCCAGGCTGCGCAATCCGCTGATCCACCACAACGTCGATTCCTTGTCGCGTTACATCCGCAAGCACGACGAGTACTCCAACTGGGAGTCGCGTGTACTCACGCAAGCTGGGAGTGACGCGGAATTGCCGGCGTCGGTTACCGGCACCCAGGCCCAGCGGCGCCGCTGGCTCAAGCGAAAACTTTTCGCTCTCCCCGGTTCGCCGGTCCTGCTTTTCCTGTATCGTTATTTCTTCTGCCTGGGATTTCTGGACGGCGTGCCCGGCCTGATCTACAGCGGTTTTCAGGCTGTGCAGATGTTTCACACCAAAGCCAAGATTTACGAACTGAAGCGGAACGCGGCGGCTCAACGCGAGCGATAGTCAGGAAAATTATTCCATGTGTGGCATAGCCGGACTGGCAAATTGCGGCAATCGGGACGTCCTCAGCCGGATGACGCGCGTGCAGGCGCACCGCGGCCCTGACGATTCCGGCCTGTGGGAGCGCCGCTTTCCCGACGGTTCCTGCATCGGCCTCGGCAGCCGCCGCCTGGCCATCCTAGACCTCACTGCCGGCGGCCACATGCCCATGTCGAACGAGGATGGTTCGATCTGGATCACCTTCAACGGCGAAATTTACAACTTCGCCGAGTTGCGCCGCGAGCTGGAAAGCAAGGGGCATCAATTTTCGTCGCACACCGATACCGAAACCATCATTCATCTCTATGAAGAAGAAGGCATCGACTGCGTGCGCCGCCTCAATGGCATGTTCGCCTTCGCCATCTGCGATCTGCGTTCCGGCGCGCCCGAGCTTTTCCTTGCCCGCGACCACTTCGGCGTGAAGCCGCTTTACTATTGGCAGCAAAGCGGCAGGTTTGCTTTCGCCTCGGAAGTGAAAGCTCTGTTGCAGGTCCCGCAGATCGAAGCCGAACTCGACCTGGAATCCCTGCACCAATACCTGACCTTTCTCTGGGTACCCGATCCCAAAACCATGTTCCGCGGCATCTTCAAACTTCCCGCCGGACACTATGCAGTATTTCGCGGCGGAGAACTCAAGATCGGGCAGTATTGGGATTTGGAATTTCCCTCCGCCGGTACTGCATATCCGCGTTCCGAAGCCGATCTTGCCGACGAACTTCGCCAACGCTTCCGCCAATCCGTCGAACGGCAAATGGTAAGCGACGTTCCCCTGGGCGCATTTCTCAGTGCGGGTCTCGATTCTTCAAGCATCGTCGCCATGATGCGTCGCGCGACCCATCAGCCGGTGCGGACGTACACCATCACCTTCCCGCAGAAATATCGCGTCGGCGAAACTGCGCTCGACGATCCCGCGGTTCCCGCGCGTCTTGCCAGGCAGTTGGGCTGCGAAAACGAGCAGATCGTGGTCGAACCTGACGTCGCTGACCTGCTGCCGCGCCTCACCTGGCACATGGACGAACCCACTGCCGATCCCGCCATCATCGCGGCCTATCTTGTCTGCCGCGAAGCGCGCAAGCAGGCCACCGTGCTGCTTTCCGGCGTTGGCGGCGACGAGTTATTTGCCGGCTACCGCAAACATGCCGCTCAAAAATGGGCCAACGCCTACAAGGCAATTCCCGGCGCCATGCGCCACGCCCTGGAAGCCGGTGTGAACGCGCTGCCCGGAATGCGCGGCACGCGCCTTAAAGGCTTTACGCGCCTGGCCAAGAAAATGGCCCGCAGCGCCTCGCTCGCGCCTGAAGAAAGCTTTATCCGCAATTGCACGTATCTGGACGCCGTGCAGAAAGACGGGCTCTACAAAGAGGATGTCCGCTCGCGGCTTGAGAGCTCCGATCCATCGACACAGCATCACGCCAGCTTCGCCACGGTACGCCACGCCGATTTCCTCAACCAGATGCTTTATCTCGATACCAAGATCTTCATGGTCAGCCTTAACCTGAATTACAACGACAAAATGAGCATGGCCTCGTCGGTCGAGGTGCGGGTTCCATTTCTTGACCGCGAACTCGCCGAGTTCGCCGCTTCTCAGATTTCTCCTGAACTCAAGCTGAAAGGATTCTTGCGCCCCACTACAAAACATATTTTCCGTCGCGCCATGCACGGCATTCTGCCGGAGGAAGTTCTGCGCCAACCCAAAGCCGGGTTCGCCGCCCCGGTCGACTACTGGCTGGCGCATGACCTCAGAGAGATGGTCGACGATCTTCTTTCGGAAACCAACATCCGCAGACGTGGTTTATTTCGCCCGGAAGCGGTGCGGCGGTTGGTGACCGAACACCGCTCCGGCGCGGAAGACTGGTCGATGCAGATTTGGCAGTTTCTCACCCTGGAAAACTGGATGCGAGTTTTTCTCGACAACGGCGCGCAGCGGAGTGCCGAAGATTTCGGCCAGCCGCGCGAGGCCGCAACCGCATAACTTTGCATGGCTACTTCGAACTCAAATTTCCCATCGCGCGGCAACGCAATCTTCCGCACCTTGAGCGAGGCCGCAGGCGTCTTGCGGGCCCCGCAGCGGCTGTTCCCGCTGATTTATCGCCTTGCATCCGACGAGCTTCACCGTTGTTTCGAGTTCCGCGACCTCTATTCGTACACAAAAACGGTTCGCGAAAGCGACACCGTCCTGAACGCGCTCATGGCCTGGATTCTTAGCGCGCAACGCCCCGACGGCGGCATCGCCGCCTATTACAGCCTGCTCACAGGATGGTCGGCTTCCTATCCCGAGGTGACCGGCTACCTGGTTCCGACGCTCTACGATTTTTCCGGTCGAACGTGCGATCCTCGCGCCGCATCCACAGCCGGGCGCGCCACCGATTGGCTGCTTTCGCTACAAATGCCAGACGGTTCTTTCCCCGGCGGTCTTCATGGAACAGAATCGCGGCCGTCCGTTTTTAACACCGGGCAAATTCTGCAAGGCCTGGTGCGCGCCGCAGCTGAAACCGAACATGCAAAAGTACAACAAGCGGCGATCGCGGCAGGCGAGTGGCTGGTCAGTGTGCAGAGCGAGGATGGATCGTGGTCGGGCGAGGCAGCGTACCAGAATGCCGCCCACAGCTATTACAGCATGGTCGCGTGGTCGCTGTCGGAGTTGGCCGCTCAATCGGGCGACCGCCGTTTCGCTCTCGCCGCCGAAAAGAATCTCGATTGGGTTTTATCTTACTTCCGCGCCTCAGGATGGGTCGAGGGCATCAGCCTGCGCGGCCATCCCAATTATCTGCACTTCATCGCTTACGTGCTTCAGGGCGCGCTCGAAACCGCCATTCGGTTAAAGCGCAATGATGCCATCGAAAAAGTGGACCGCTCGGCCTGGGCGCTGCTGCGAAAGTTTGAGACCAACAAGAATTTGTGCGGCGCGTATGAAACCAATTTCAAAAACGGACACCAGTTCACCTGCCTGACCGGCAACGCGCAGATGTCTTGCGTGTGGCTGCGTCTGTTTGAAGCGGCGGGCGATCTCCGTTATTTGAACGCTGCCCTGAAGATGAACGAGCTGCTCAAGCAACTGGTTCCCGCGAGCGGCCGCGGCGTTGCCGGCGGGGTAGCCGGCTCTTATCCGATATGGGGACGGTACCAGCCTCTCCGCTATATCAGTTGGGGCTGCAAGTTTTTCGCCGACGCGCTCATGCTTGAAGATCGCATGAAGCGCTCTCTCGACCGCACGGCCTCAGAGGAGTTGGCGTGCGCATCGTAATCCTCGCCTCGAGCATTTACAGCGAGACTTCCTGCGCCGCTGCCGTGCGCCTGGCCGATGCCGGCTTCGCTCCCGTGGGCGCTTTAACGCTCTCAACGTGGAATGCGAAGACCCTCCTGCGTAAAGCGCGCCAGTGGGGCGTCGGCGATGCTGCCCGCTACGCTAGAAGCAAGATTGCTCCCGAAAGAAGCTCGGCCTACCGGCTTCGCAACTCATATCTGAACCCTCTGCTTCATCGCGACGGAAACCTGTTCCGCAACCTCCGTCAGGTTGCTTCCGCATACAATTTTCCTGTTGCGACTTGCGGCGATCAGAACGCCCCCTCATCGGTCGCCCAACTCCGGCGCTGGGCGCCCGATTTGATGATCTTCACCGGCGGCAACATTCTGCGCCAGCCGCTTCTCGCGGTTCCGCGCCTGGGAGTGCTCAACGCGCATCTCGGCCTGCTGCCGGAAATCCGCGGCATGAGCAGCCCCGAATGGTCGCTGCTGACGGGCTTTCCCGCGGGCGTAACTATTCATTACATGGACGCGGGAATCGACACCGGCCCCATTCTGCGCCGCTGCGAGCTTCCCGACGCGCATGTGTGTTCCTCGCTCGCCGATCTCAGAAACCGCCTGATTGCGTTTGGCATCGAGAAAATCGCCGAGGTGGTTTCCGCCCTTGAGGCAGGAAAAATCGCGGCGACGCCGCAGCCGGAAACAAACGGCCGAGCCAGGCCGTTTTTCGTCATGCACGAACTCCTTCAGGCGCGCGCGGCCAAACGCGGAGTTGGCCGCCCCGCTCCCGCCGAAACGGTGAGCGCATAACTTTATGACCAGGCTCGCCACTATGTTGCAGGTGGGTCGCACCTTCGGGGTGCGCGACGGGCTGCTCCGCCTGCAATACGAGCTTCGCCGCGGCAGCGGCCTCATGCAATGGCGCATGCGTTCGGTGCAGGGCTGGGAATCGTGGGACCTGCGCACTATCGCCCCGGGTGCGACTGCGGATCAGATGCTGGCGTCGCGTTGCGATTCAGGGAAGTTCTTTTTCCGCGATGCGCCAAGCCTCGCCGCGCCGCTGCGAACAATTATCGGACGGGAAGCGGAAAGCGCCGTTTTGCGGGACGCAGGGCGGATTATTTCCGGCGAACTCCCGTACTTCGGCCGCTTGTGGATGCAGTCAGGTTTTCCTCCGCAATGGTTCCGCAATCCGGCCACGGGACAAAGCGTTCCCCCTCGTGCCCCCTGGACATCCATGCGCTTCGCCTCGCCAGTCTACGGCGACCTGAAATTTATTCTCGAACCCTCCCGGTTCTTGTTCGTCTACCCGCTGGCGCGCGCGTATGCGCTGAGCGGCGATGAGCGTTTCGCGGAAGCGTTCTGGCTCGCGCTCGAAGACTGGGCACAGCAGAATCCTCCCATGTCCGGCCCGCTCTGGATCTGCGGCCAGGAGTGTTCGCTGCGCATTCTCGCCTGGTCGTTCGCGCTGCACGCGTTCGTGAACGCTTCGGCGACTACCGGTTCGCGTGTGGCGCGGCTCATTTCCATGATCGCCGCCCATGCCTGGCGCACCGCGCAGACTCTCGGTTACGCCCGCTCGCAGCGCAGCAATCACCTGATCAGCGAAGCCGTGGGCCTGTGGACTGCCGGCGTGCTCTATCCCGAATTGCGCGAGGCCAAACTCTGGCAGGAACTCGGATCCCACCTGCTGCATGAAGCCGTTCTCGACCAGATCACTCCCGAGGGCGTTTCACAACAGCACTCGTTCAACTATCAGCGCATGATCCTCCATCTTCTGCTCTGGGCGCTGCGCCTGGCAGAAATTCGCGGCATTGACTTGCATCCCGAAATTCGCGCCCGCGCCGAATCTGCGTTTGATTTCATGCGCGGCTGGGTCGATCCCATCAGCGCCTCCGCTCCGCGCTACGGTTCCGACGATGGCAGCCTGATCTTCCCGCTGGCGCAAGGCGATTACGCCGATTTCCGCTCGCTGATTCAACTCGGCGCGGCCGTGCTCGGCAAGCCCGCATGGAAAACCGGTCCCTGGGATGAGGCTGCTTTATGGTTCGGAGCAAAGCCGGAAAAGCTCACTTCAGCAAGTGCGCCGTTAATCGAAACCGGATACTTCCGCCTCGGCGATGAAAAATCATGGGCCATGATTCGCGCCGGCCGCTACACCCGGCGCCCGTTTCAGGCCGATCAATTGCACGTGGATTTATGGTGGCGCGGAATCAATCTTGCGCGCGATCCCGGGACTTATCTCTACAACGGCCCTGAGCCCTGGAATAATGGCTTCGCGGGAACGGCGGTTCACAACACCATCACAGTTGACGGGGCCGATCAGATGCGCCGCGCCGGGCGTTTCTTGTGGGTCGACTGGGCGCAGGCTCATGGCCGCATGTTTTCATCAAGCGGGAATGGAACTACAGACAGATTCGAAGGCGAGCATGACGGCTACGCTCGCCTCGGCGTGACCCATCGCCGTTCCGTTCAATGGCTGTCGCAGGCGGGCTGGGTCATCGTTGACGATGTGCTGGGTTCGGGAGAACACGAAATCCTCCTTCACTGGCTCCTGCCCGATTTGCCTTTCGAAGTTTGCGGAAATCCGTTTAAGATTTCTCTGGATTCGCCGCGGGGACAGGTTCGCTGGAGCATTGCAGCAGATATTCCGGGCAAGAACGCAGTTGTCCGGTCGGGCCGCCCGTCGTGGTTCGACCCGGACTTCGAGATTCCGCCACTCGATATGCAGCGCCTGGGCTGGGAATCGCCGGCGTACGGCGAACTCTCGCCGGCATTGTCCCTGGTTCATAAAATCAAATCTTCGCTCCCGGTTCGCATCCTCACGATAGTATTGACAGACGAGCGGGCGGAACTCGCAGCATCGAAAAATGAAATTGCGGTGACCGGCGCCGCAATCGAACTGCACCGCGTCAGTCTGCAACCGAAAAGCTTCTCCGCCAAACATTCATGAAACAGATTTTTCAGGACCCGCGCACCGCTGAAATCACGATCGCAGAAGTCCCGGCCCCGAAGTTGCTCGCCGGATGCCTGCTGCTGCGCACGGCTGCGTCGCTGGTTTCGGCAGGAACCGAACGTGCATCTTCGGAATTTGCCGGAAAGAATCTGGTACAGAAAGCGCGCATGCGTCCCGACCTGGTGCGCGACGTGCTGAGCAAGATGGGCCGCGACGGCCTGCTCTCGACCATCGCCGCGGTCCGCAATCGTCTCGACCAGCCCAGCACCCCGGGCTACAGCAGCGCGGGTACAGTGATGGCAGTGGGCGAGGGCGTTCGCGAGTTTTCCCCCGGAGACCGCGTCGCCTGCGCCGGCGCTGGACACGCCACGCACGCCGAGTTCGCCTGTGTCCCGCAGCTTCTGGCGGCCCGCATCCCTTCCGACGAAGTTAACTTCGATTCCGCCGCCTTCACCACCGTGGGCGCCGTCGCGCTGCACGGGGTCCGCACTGCGGCCGCACAATTGGGAGACACCATCGCCGTTATTGGCCTGGGCCTGCTCGGTCAACTCGCGGTGCAAATTCTCAAGGCGGCGGGCTGCCGCGTTCTGGGAATGGACCTCTCCGCCGCCCGCGCCGACCTCGCGCTTCGCTGTGGCGCGGATGCAGTCAGCACTTCAGCCACAGAATTTATCGACCTGTGCCTGCAATATTCCGCAGGCCATGGCGCTGACGCGGTTTTGATTGCGGCGCAAACTTCCAGCAACGAGCCTGTGAATCTCGCAGGAGCCGTGGCTCGCAACCGCGCCATCGTTGCCGCCGTCGGCGATGTCGCCATGGATATTCCACGCCGCACCTTCTACGAAAAAGAACTCGACTTCCGCATTTCACGATCCTATGGCCCCGGCCGTTACGACGCCGCCTATGAACAGAAGGGAATCGATTACCCCATCGGCTACGTGCGCTGGACGGAAACCCGCAACATGGAGGCTTTTCTCCAGCTTCTCGCCGAACGCAAATTAAATCTCGATCTTCTTATTACTCATCGTTTCCCCATCGCGCGCGGCCGCGAAGCCTATGAACTCATTACTGGCGAGACGCGCGAGGCATTTCTCGGAGTGGTCATCCAATATCCCGCCGATGCCTGCGACGCGAGGGTGATACAAATCCAGGCGGAAGAGCGGCCGGGATCGGCCCAGCAGTCGGTCCGCATCGGCCTTCTCGGCGCGGGGAATTTCGCGGGAAGCACGCTTTTGCCCGCGATAAAACGCGCCGGCGAAACCGATTTTGTGGTCGCATGCGCCGCCAACGGTTCCCATGCGCAGCATGTGGCCTCGAAATTCGGCTTTCGATCCTGCACGACCGAGGAAAGCGAAGTGATCGACAACTCCGTGGTAAACACGGTCGTGATTTGCACCCGGCATCATCTGCACGCCGCGCAGACGCTTGCCGCCCTGAATGCGGGCAAGCATGTTTTCTGCGAAAAGCCGTTGTGTCTGAACGCGGCGGAACTCGCGGCCATTGTCGCAGCCTATGAAAACCAGCGGCAGTTGTTGATGGTCGGCTTCAATCGCCGCTTCGCGCCCATGGCCGTCCGTCTCAAAGGATTTCTGCACGATCTGCATGAGCCGCTTGCCATTCACTACCGCGTAAACGCCGGTTTTTTGCCCCAAGATCACTGGCTCAACGATCCTGAACAGGGCGGTGGCCGCGTCGTTGGCGAAGTTTGCCATTTCGTCGATTTTCTGTGCTTTCTGACCGGCGCCGCGCCCCTGGAAGTCGAAACCCGCAGCCTCGCCGATTCCGGCCGCTACAGCAACGACAATGTTGTTTGTTCGCTTCGCTTTTCCGATGGCTCGCTCGGCACAATCACTTATTTGGCCAACGGCGACAAGTCGTTTTCGAAGGAGCGGGTCGAAATCTTCGGTGGCGGGGCCGCAGCCGTGTTGGAGGATTTTCGCAGCCTGGAACTGGTGCGCAACGGAAGAAAACACGTTGTGACCTCGCGCCTGCGCCAGGACAAAGGCCATCAGGCTGAGTGGCAGGCGTTTGCCTCGGCAATGCGCAACGGCGGCCACTCGCCCATCTCGATCGACGAGATCATCGCCAGCATGCTCGCCACTTTTGCGCTTGAGGAATCCCGCTGCTTGGCCCAGCCCGTCAAAATTCGCCAGACCGCGGCGTTTCGCGCTGAAGCATGTGCCGCCCTGAACACGGCGAAAGGGGAGTTTACCGAAGAGGCTTCTTAGCCGAGTGGCATCTGTACGGCTTGCATTTCACGGTCGCATGAAAATTCTCTACGTCTCCCAATACTTTCCTCCGGAGATGGGCGCTCCCGCGGCCCGCGGCGTGGAACTCTCCCGGCATTGGGTGAACTCCGGCCATGAAGTCACCGTACTTACCGGTTTTCCCAATCATCCCACGGGCTGTGTGCCGCCCGAATACCGCGGAAAGCTTCGCCGGCTGGTCATGCGTGAGAAGGTCGACGGCGCGAAGATTGTGCGCACCTGGCTGCTGCCTTTTCCCAACCGCAAGGCGCACGAGCGCATCCTGAACTACAGTTCGTTTTGTCTTTCCGCCGCGGCGACCGGTTCGTTCGTGGCGCGCCCCGATGTCGTTATCGCCACTTCGCCGCAGCTTCTGGTTGGACTCGCCGGCTGGTGGATCGCAAAAGTCAAACGCGTACCTTTCGTCTTCGAAGTGCGCGATCTCTGGCCTGAATCTCTCGCCGCCGTAGGCGCGGGCAACGAACAATCTCTGCTTCATAAGTCCCTGGGCAAAATCGCTGGATTTCTGTACCGCCAATCCGATCACATCGTGGTGGTTACGCCCGCCTTCGCCGATCACCTCGCCGCTCACTGGAATGTCCCGCGGGAAAAGATCTCCCTGGTCGCGAACGGCGTCGAAACCGATTTATTCGCCCCCCAACCTGCCGATAGCGATTCAGTGCGGCGGATCAAATCAAGCTTCAACGCGGAAGGAAAAGTCGTGGTGTCCTACGTCGGTACCATGGGAATGGCCCACGGCCTGGAGACGATTCTCGCCGCAGCTGCGGCCTTGCAATCCGCGCATCCGGAAATTGTGTTCCTCTTCGTCGGCGAAGGCGCGGAGAAAGAAAGCATTATGCGGCAGGCCCGCGAGCGCGGCTTGGCCAACCTTCGCTTTATCGATCAGCAGCCCCGCGAACAGATCCCTGGTTACATCGCCGCGTCCGATGTGTGCCTGGTCCTGCTGAAAAAGGCTGAATTATTCAAGACCGTCATTCCCACCAAAATGCTGGAGTTCATGTCCTGCGCTCGTCCGGTGGTCCTCGGAGTGGAGGGCCAGGCGCGCACTCTTTTGCAGGAAGCGAATGCGGGGACCGCGATTGAACCGGAAAGTATCGACGGTCTATGCGGCGCGATTTGCGATCTCGCCGCGAATCCCGAATTGCGCCGGCAACTCGGCCGCAACGGCAGGGACTACATCGTACGCCGATTATCCCGGGCGAAAAGCGCCGAAAAATATATCGAAGTGCTGGAGGCCTTGTTGCAGACCAGGCCACAGGCCAAGGCGGAAATTGCAGCTTAAACTCAGGACCCGCTAGGGATGTGCGGCGATAATCGCCAGCCCCGCGGCGGCTGAGATCGCGGCCTCAAATCCGCGTCCCGCGGCATAGCGCGCTCCGCTCAGCGGCACAAAAAGAATGTCGTCGGCCTGCAAATTGATGTCCGGCGCTTTCGCTTCCAGCATTTTCTTCAGGGGCACGTGCGTTTCCGTCATGCCTGTGGCGCCTCGATGAATGATCCGCGTGCCTCCTATCTTGGCCGTGTGATTGGTTCCCCCGGCAAGGGCCAAAGCTTGCAGCACGGTCAAATTGCCGTTGTCCACTAATAATCCGGTGGGATGGCCGACATCTCCCACCACGTACACCACCGGCGCGCGAGGCACCGTAATCGTGTCTCCCGGCTGGATCTCGATGTTCTCCTGCAAATCATCTGCGAGGTTTCTCGGCAGATTCAGCGTGACCGGTTCCGGGTTGTTCTGGTGAATCACGCTGATTTTTCTTCCCGCTGAAATCGAAAAGCCGCCCGCAGCCGAAATCAGGTCGTACAGCCGCCGGTCGCCCAGCGCCGGGTAAATCCCCGGGCGCATGACCTCGCCGATGACGGTCACCCCCTGCGACGCCGATTCGTCAATAAAAATGGTCACGTGCGCGTCGCGCACGAATCCCCCATCCTGTAGCCGCTTCTGAATAAGCCTCTGCGCTTCTTCTACCGTGAGATCGCCGACGTGAACGTAATCGATCAGCGGCAGGTACACATCGCCGGTGCTGCCAATGCGCGCCTTTGTGGTGAGCTCAGGCACGTTATAGACGCTGACTTCCACCAGATCGCCCGAACTTAGATGAAGCGTGGGCGAGGTCTCGCTCACATTGACAGAAGTCGACCTCGTGTCAGCCGTCGCATCGTTTGCCCCTGCCGGTGGAGTCTGCACCCGCCCGCTGCTTCCTACAGCCGCCTGCGTCAGCGAACGCACTGGGGGATATGCGGCCGATTGATTCTGATCGCCCGATTGGGTGGGCGCTTGCTGTTGTTGCGCCGCTCCGGAAACGGATGTTAATGCCAGGAAAAATGCAAGCGCGCTGACTCCGCGGGCAAGACAGAACCTGCCGAACTCCATTCGGAACCTCGGGTGGAAGTGGAAGAAAAGATCGCTGACGAGTGTAGCACAGTGAAACGGCGAATCTTCCCCGCGAATTCTCGCTAATCGTGTCCTGCCGGTTGAGTTTTCCACAGATTTTTCGCAGGCAAGCGATTGTAATTTGGAATTCCGCACTGTTAGATTGCGAACTAACCCTTAATTGAAATATTCGTTTCGCAGACGAACCTGTTAACTCACTACCAGCCGGTGTCGAGTTGCGGCAATATTTTCTTGTTCGGGCGAGATATTGCAGATCGACGCAAGTGACCGCTGCATCCAGGGGGGAAGTTGACAGTCGCTTTCTTTGCGATCTTTTTTCTGTCACTGCTGTTTTCGTTCGGGCTTACTCGCTACGTCAGGGATTTCGCTTCCCGCCGGGGGTGGGTCGCCGCGCCCTGCCATGAACGGCATTTGCACGCGAATCCGCTGCCCCGCCTGGGCGGCGTGGCTATCTTTCTCTCTTTCTCATTGAGTCTGGCCGCGGCCTCCGCATTCGCCGCTTACAACCCCGCTTTGCATTTGGCCCTTACCCTCAGGACCACCCTCATTATCCTGATTCCGGCGTCCATCGTTTTTCTGCTCGGCGTCTACGACGACATTTACACCGCCGGTCCATACCTGAAGTTTGCCGTGCAGGCCCTCGCCGCCTCCATGCTGTTCCTCGGCGGCTTGCGCATCGTCGATATCCCCGTGCTTTTCGGCTCCCATCACCTGCCGTGGTATGTCGGCTTGCCGTTTACCGTGCTCTGGGTGCTGGCCATCACCAACGCGTTTAATCTGATCGACGGCCTCGACGGCCTTGCCGCCGGCTCGGCCCTGTTCTCCACACTCGTCGCTTTCGTTGTTGCGCTGCTCAACGGATATTCCCTGGTCACGGTGATGACCATTGCGCTCGCCGGCGCCATTCTTGGTTTCCTGCGCTACAACTTCAATCCCGCTACAATTTTTCTCGGCGACTCCGGCAGCCTGTTTATCGGATTTCTCCTCAGCGCCCTGGCCCTGGCTGGGGCCCAAAAAGCTCCCACCATCGTTGCCGTCGCTATTCCCGTCGTTTCCTTCGGCCTGCCGATCCTGGAAACTTCGCTCTCGATTCTGCGGCGGCTGATCAGCGGCCGCCCCGTCTTCACCGCCGACCGCGAACATATCCACCACAAGCTGCTGCAACACGGCCTGACTCATCGCCAGGTCGTGATCGTGCTCTACGCGGTTTCGGCCGTGTTCGCGCTGCTCAGTCTCTTCCTGCTGTGGCCGACCGGCAGTTCTCTGGGGCTGGTTCTGGCAGTGCTGGGGATCGGCGTCTGGATCGGCGTTCAGCGCCTCGGCTATCTGGAACTCGGCGAACTTGGCCGCGTTGCGCAGCGCACGCTCGAGCAGCGCCAGATCGTCATCAACAATCTTTCGATTCGCCGCGCCACCGAAGAATTAAAAGTTGTCCGAGACTACGCTCAGGTCCGCCGCGTGCTCGAATCCGCCTTCGGCAGCAATGATTTCGACGGCTTCGAACTGAAATTGAAATTGTTCCCCGGAGAATTCCATCCCCTCGACACGCTCGATCCGGGCATGCCGCGGCGCAACGAACTTTCTCTACGCTGGGGCAGAAGCAGAACGTCGCCGGGATTGGATGGCCTGGCGCTGTGGACGATTTCTCTCGATCTGGTCAGCTCATCGAACCGCAAGCGCGGCGCGCTGGCCATTCATCGGCTGTACTCGCAGCGCGATCTTCAGCTCGACATCAATCTTCTGACTTCCGCATTCCCCACCGCTCTCGCCGACGCCCTCGATCGCGTCCTCCAGCACAACATCCAGGTTATTCCGCACCTCACACAGGAAGATCAGGGTTTCATTGCCGCCCAAGCGGGATGATGCGCGGATGTTGGGTGAGCACAGCTCTTAGCCGTCATGCCGAACGCCCCGCATTTTCTCCAGCGGGGCGCGGGAATCTCACAGGCACACGCCCGTGCGGGCGTAAAGTTCGATGGAAATTAGCAGGGAGGGCCGGACGGTTTACAGTTTCGCGCTGACGTAGGAATTAATTTCGCAATTCAAGCAGACTTCTTCAAATGCGGGTGCTGTCCACTGCATGATTATTCTCCCAGTTTCCTGAGGCTTTTCGCCTCAAGTGCAATGATCTTAAATCACTCCCCGCCCAGCCGCAATAGAAATACGTCCGCGGAAAGGGAGTCAAAAGTTAGTATCCGTGGGCGCCGAAAAGGTTGCAATTTCTTGCACCGCCGACGCGTAACCTGCGCCGGATCAGCGGTTTTCCACACCCTGAACCACGCCCGCCACTGTCTGATTCCGCCCTCAATATTTAACGTAGTTCTTTCGACCGAACAAAGGAATGTTCTCACTATGTTCCGCAAGTCGATTTATGGCACCTCGTTCAAAGACGTCAATTTTGTTCCCCTGCAATCCGCAACCTTCTGCGTGCAGTGCGAACTGATCAGCACCAACAGCCGACCCTATTGCCTGGCCTGCGGCAATACTTCGCTGCTGAGCTTGTCACGCGTTCTGGGAGGGTCGCTGCGCCACCAGCAGACTGCGCACTTGATCACCGACGTTGAATTGAACGAGCTTGTCCGCGACCTGCTCCGCACCGTTCCCGATCCCACGGTTCTCGACGTGGCCGACCACCACGCTCGCGTGCCTTCGATCGCCCTGCGCAATCAGCTGCGCGTGGCCAACGCCGCGCACCCGGTTTCCGGATTCCGCGCCGTGCACCCCGGAGAAGATGTAGAAATTCACGCCGCCGAACTCGATCTCGAGCCCGCCATCAGCGCCATCACCGAGCGCGCGCAGCATCTGACCGGCGCAACCGGCGCGGCCATCGCCCTGCGCGCCGGAGACGAAATCGTCTGCCGCGCCCGCGCCGGCCGCACCGCTCCCGATCTCGGCGTGCGTTTGCAGAGCGACGCCGGCATCTCCGCCGAAGCCGTCCGCACCGGCGAAGTCATGCTCTGTCACGACGCCGAACGCAACCCCCGCGTCGATCTCGCCAGTTGCCGCCGCCTCGGCGTGCGCTCCATTCTGGTTTCGCCGCTCCGCTCGTACCGCCGCACCCTGGGCGTGTTTGAAGTTCTTTCCTCTTCTCCCAGCGCCTTCGACGAAAAAGACGTCGCCACCATGCAGTTACTGTCCAGCATGA
>DATLKM010000319.1:0-2822 GCA_035538435.1 Binatia bacterium | reverse complement strand
GACACCGCTCTGGAGACGGCCATCGCCGTTGCGGCGTGTGGCGGCAAGGTGACCTTGAGCTATCGAAAGAAAGAGTTTGCGCGCCCGAAGCCGGAGAATGTCGAGAAACTGGAAATGCTGTTGAAGGACCCCGCCGCACAGGTCGCGGTGGAGCGCCCCACTTCCGAACGCGTGACCACGGCCGCGAATTCCGGCATGCGCGGAGACAAGGCTCCTGGCTCCGTTCGATTGCTGATGGAAACCTCCGTCCAGAGGATTGAACCGAACTCCGTTATCTTGCGCGACGCCTCGGGTCAATCACAGACCATACCGAACGATGTGGTGTTCACCATGCTCGGCCGGGAAGCGCCGCTCGATTTTTTCCGCCGCTCCGGAATTGCGATCCGCCGCGAGTGGTCCGCAAAAACGGCGCTGAGCTTCCTGGTGTTTTTCGCGTTTTGCAGTTTTTTGTATATCTGGAAAGCTAGCACCGACCTAAATAGGCTTTTCCAGCAGCGGCACTGGTTTCCCTTCAACGTGCCCGGGTGGGTGAGCAGCCTGGGCGGTTCGATCGCCACAGCCTCCGCGGACCCGCGAACTTTTCTGGGAACCTTGACCATCGACTCGGCCCAGCCGGGGTTCTACTACACGATAGGCTATACGTTGCTGATTGTCGTGTTTGGGCTGCGGCGTATCCGCCGCCGTAACACGCCTTACGTGCGCAAGCAGACCTATTCCCTGATGACCTTCCAGGTTATTCCGCTGTTTCTGCTCCCGTACATTGTGTTGCCGCTGATGGGACACAACGGCTGGTTTGATTCCGGCGTGATGAAAACCATCGCGGACAATCTTTTCCCGATTGTCAATTACGATCACGGGCGTGAATACTGGCGTGCCTTTGGGCTGGTGCTAGCCTGGCCGTTGTTTGCCTGGAACGTCTTCACTTCGCAACCGCTGTTGTGGTGGCTTGTGATTTCGCTGGTGCAGACGTTCGTGATTATCCCGCTCATCGTTTACCGGTGGGGAAAGGGCGCGTACTGCGGTTGGGTCTGTTCTTGTGGAGCATTGGCCGAAACGCTGGGCGACCAGCACCGCGAAAAAATGCCGCACGGTCCGTTTTGGAATCGACTGAACATGGTCGGGCAGGCAATTCTATTCGGCACCACGCTGATTGCTGTCCTTCGATTTGTCAGCTGGATCGCGCCGAATTCCGCGCTGGGTCACCTCGCAGGGCAATGGTTTTTTGGACTGCTCGAGCAATGGTCGCTGCTTGGCGTGCAATTGAACTTTTACCATGTCGTGGATATTGCTCTCGACGGGATTATCGGTTTGGGCTTGTATTTCTGGTTCAGCGGGCGCGTCTGGTGCCGGTTTGCCTGTCCGCTGGCGGCGTTGATGCACATCTATGCTCGGTTTTCGCGCTACCGCATTTTCCCCGAGAAGAAGAAATGCATCTCGTGCAATGTTTGCACTTCGGTGTGCCATCAGGGAATCGACGTTATGAATTTCGCCAACAAGGGTATTCCCATGGAAGACCCGGAGTGCGTGCGCTGCTCGGCGTGCGTGCAGATGTGCCCGACGGGAGTGCTGACTTTTGGCAGGCTGGATGCCGATGGAAAAATTGTCTACGACAAGCTGGTTGCCTCGCCCGTGAAGATGCGCGAAGCGCACTGAGAAGTAGGTAGTGGCCAGTCTTTAGGCTGGCTCTGTGCTACGCAATCGCCCCGCCGCAACTCGATCCAGCTCCCGCGGTACACCCAAAGCAATGCCCGCCGGTATTCACGCGCTGTCCAGCCCAGCCGGAAAACGAATCGATATCCCAAACCGTCGCCGTTCGGCCCGGCTGTTCCAGTTCCATGTCCAGCATCTGGTTGAAATCACAATCGGAAAGCCTGCCGTCATAGCCAACGCTGACGAGCGACCGGCACATCAGCCCGTGCACCGTCGCGGCATTGAAATTCTTTTTCAAAAGGTCCATGTAGGCGTCATGCCGGCCCTGGCGTTGCAGATCTTCCTCAAAGCGGTGAATGGGCATATTCGTGATGGTAAGAAGCTGGTGGAACTCGACGCCAAAATGTTGGCGCAACTGCTGTTTGTAGTCGGCTTCGAGCTTCGCTTGTGGCGGCGGTAACGATGGACCGACGGGATTATAGACAAGGTTCAATTTCAATCTTGAATTCGCCATACCATAACCCAACTCATTCAGCGTGCGAAGTGCCTCCATGCTTTTTGCAAACACCCCTTTGCCCCGCTGCTTGTCTACATTTTCCGCGGTATAACACGGCAGGCTGGCAATGATTTCGACTCCCCGGGCGGCAAGAAATTCTCCGAGATCGTGCTGTGATTCTTCCAGTAGAACGGTGAGGTTGCAGCGGTCAATCACATGTCCGCCAAGGCGCTGCGATTCCTCCACCAGCCATCGGAAATTCGGGTTCAACTCCGGCGCGCCGCCAGTGATATCCACGGTCGTAATACTGGGACTGGCCGCAAGCAACTCCATGGTCCGCCGCGCTACATTCGCTTGCATGATTTCCGTGCGCTTAGGCCCGGCGTCCACGTGACAATGATGGCAGGCTTGATTGCAGAGTTTGCCGACATTAATCTGCAGCGTGGTAGTCTCCCCGCGCAGCAATTCCGCGAAGCCGTGCTCGCGCAATGCCCGCAGAAATCCGTCAGCGTGGCCGTTGCCGCTGGGAAACATCGGAAATGGTGAATCTGCGACGGCCATCAGCAGCACCCACTCTTTCGATCGCCCGGCGAACAGCAATCCGCCGCCGCTTCCGTCGTCAGAGAGTAGTCCTCGCCCTTAGTCTCGCGCGCATTTCGCAAAAGCATGCCATTGG
>DATLKM010000318.1:0-1994 GCA_035538435.1 Binatia bacterium | reverse complement strand
GGCACGGCGTCGCCAACGGCCACGGCGAGTCCGGCGCGGCGCAGCAAGGGAATATCGGGAAGATCGTCTCCGATAAATGCGACTACTTCGTCGCTGACCTTTGCCTTGCGCAATATTTCCTCATAAGCCGGCATCTTCAGCGGCTGCTTCATGTAGATGAATTCCATTTTCATCTCTCGCGCGCGGCGCAGCAGTGCCGCGCTTTCGCGCCCCGTAATACAGCCCGTGCGCAATCCGGCCGTTTGGGCCAGGGTCAAACCCTGACCGTCATGAGCGTCGAAGGTCTTAATCTCGAGGGCGGTGCCATCATTTTGAGAGAGCAAAGTTACGCCACCGTCGGTCATGGTTCCGTCCACGTCCATGAGCAGGACCTGAATCTTCGCGGCGCGTTTTCTAAGCGATGCCGAAATCGTGCGTGTGGCCAACCGTTCCTCCGAATGGAAACCGAGGTAAGCAAAGAGTGTACGTCAATCAAGCTCCCGGCAACCGATTTCAGGTATACACTCATCGGAGCAAAATGCGCCCCGGCCCTCTGCTTACATTGCTGCGTCGAAAGAATGTGGCTTTTTATTTGCTGGCGGCCGGATTGCTGGTTGGGAGAGTTCACGCGGCCGAGCAATCGTCTCTCCCGCTAGATACCGGATGGCAATTCCGCGCTGCCGCGAATGTGGATCGTCCTGAACTCGCGCAATGGCGTGCGGCATCCGTACCTGGAGTCGTGCAGACTGATTTACTCCATCATGGTCTCATTCCCGATCCCTTCGATAAAGACAACGAGTTTGAATTACAGTGGGTCGGCCTAGGGGATTGGGAGTATCAAACCACGTTTCGGCTGGACGCTGCGGCGCTGGGGCACAAGCATCTCGATCTGACTTTTGAAGGGCTCGACACATTCGCGGATGTTTACCTGAACGACCAGTCGATATTACATGCCGACAATATGTTTCGCCGGTGGCGAGTGCCGGTGAAGACTTTACTGAAGACGGGAGCCAACACGCTACGGATCGTTTTTCATTCTCCCGTGGAACACATGCTGCCGTACGTGAAATCGCTGCCCTACGTTCTGCCGTCGATCTCGTCACTCGATGCCGCGAATGAAGAAGGCTTTGCTACCGCCCCTTACACGCGCAAAGCTCCCTACAGCTATGGATGGGACTGGGGACCGCGATTTCTGACGGAAGGGATCTGGAAACCCATTCGCCTGGAAATGTGGGATACCTTGCGGGTGGATAATTTCCACATTCGCCAAGTGACGGTCACTGCCGATCTGGCGAGTGTGTCGGCGGAACTCGATGTTGAAGCCAGCGAGCCTGCGACGATGATGGTCGCACTCACGCACGGCCTTCTTTCCGCCGAGAAAGTTTCAGACGGTAACCGGACGGCACAACTGGACTCCGGAATGAACCACATCGCCTTTCCGGTACGCATCGTGAGGCCGCAACTGTGGTTTCCGGCGGGATACGGCCAGCAGAACCGGTATGAATTTTCCGCCGCGATCCGCGTCGGCCGCGAAATGGAAGGACACGCTGAGGTCAAGACAGGCTTGCGCTCCGTCGAACTTCGCCGCGCCGCGGACGAGTGGGGCAAGAGCTTCGAATTCGTGGTTAATGGAATTCCAGTCTTCGCCAAAGGCGCGGACGTGATTCCGTTCGACAGCTTTGCGAATCGCGTGTCGCCGGAAATTCGCCGGAAAATTCTGCAAGCGGCGCGCGACTCGCACATGAATATGGTGCGCGAGTGGGGCGGCGGTTATTACGAATCGGATGATTTCTACGATATTTGCGATGAGTTGGGCATCATGGTGTGGCAAGAATTCATGTTCGGCGGCGACATGGTCCCGGGCGGCGCCGATTTTCAAGACAACGTGAGGCAGGAGGCCATCCAGCAGGTCGAACGCCTGCGCGATCACCCGAGCATAGTCCTGTGGTGCGGGAATAACGAGATCGAAACAGGCTGGATCCACTGGGACGACCGAAAGGATTTCAAGGAAGCGG
>DATLKM010000317.1:0-5366 GCA_035538435.1 Binatia bacterium | reverse complement strand
CCCCTGATCGATCAGTTCTTTGTAGATTTTCATCGTGGAATCGTAAAGTCCGAGTTCGATGATCGAAAGATAGGACGAGGTCGGCTCCAGATAATCGCTCAGCCGCAACTTGGCTAATTTGAGTTCGGTCTGATTGAGTTCCGCAAAAGAGTTGCGGAAGTGCACCAGCATCAGATCGCCTTTGTGTCCGATCAAAGAAAACAAAGCGGACTGCCCGGGATTGTGCTTTTCCATTTCCGCCAGTACGGCCATGGCCTCGCCGACGATGGAGGCTTTTTCGCTTTCGGCCAGGCTGCGCCACGCCGTCCAGCGGAAGCGCATCATCTGGTGCAGTACGCTGTAGCCTTCTGCGGTAAGAGGAACCGCCGGCGGTTGAACGCTGGCTTGGGACTCAGTTTTCGGAGGGATATGAGGCGTCATCGTAGTCATGGAATTTCACTCGACTGAGGCAAACACTCATTGTACTAGGCGCGTAACCCGGGAGGCGCGATTTACAATCGTGCAGACACGTACATGCCCCGTTCCATGTCAAAGATGCTGCTTCTCCCGATTGCGTTACTCGGAGTTTCATTTGCCGGTGGCCAGGACAAGCGGATTTGGGTGCTGCGCGCTCCCGGAGAAATGGTCGAGTACGATGCCGCCACGTTCGCACAGAAGCTGATGGTGAAGGTTCCCGCGGAAGCTCTGGGTTCGCCGCAGAATCTTTCCGTCAATCGGGCTGGCCAGATTCTGTTCGCAGAACCGGTGAGCCTGCCGCTCGCCGAAGGCGATGCCGCGTCTGCGAGAAAAATTTGGTTTTGGGATGGACACGCGGCTACGGCGCTAACCCGAAATGTGGCCCGCACCACTGCCACCACCGGCTCCAACCTTGCCATTTCCGAAACAGCGCCCGTGCCTTATCTTTCCGAGGACGGCGCCCACCTTTACTGGTTTCAGAATCAGGCGCGGCGGTTACAGCGCGATGGGGTCGATCTCTCGACGAAAACGACCTGGTCTGCGTGGCGCACCGACTTGCACGGCGAAGAGCGCCAGGATCTGGCGTCCGTTATTTTGCCCGAGTGCTCCTGCCCCACGGGCGGCTGCGAAGAAAGTTGCCCCTACGCGCAAATATGGGCCCCTGCCGCTGGCATCGGAAAATACTTTCTGGTTACGCAATTTATCGCCGGGAAAACGCAGCCGGTTTATCAATCGAGCTCCGTTTATGAAGAAAGCGGAGCGAAGTGGAATGCCGTGCCGGTGAATCCTCCGCTGCGCCGCGTGTTCGACGCCGCCGGGGCGAACGCCATTCTGGAGGCCATTCCCGACACTTCCTGCTGCGGCTGGAGCAATCAGAGTAACGATCAAACCATCCTTCGACAAGGCGGCAAGACGGTCACCGTGTTCGATGAGTTCGCGGAGTATAAGAATCCCGACTACGATGTAAGCTTCTACACCGACAACGGCCAAATCTCGCCCGACACTTCTGCGGTGGCGTTCACCGTCAGAGCCACCGGCGAGCCGAACAAGCCGATTCAACTGGCCGAGCAGGGGCAGGCCAATCCCGAAGAATCACAGCGCATTCGCAAAGCGTTGCTCGACCTTCCGGCGGTGGAGATTAAGAGCGTGGACGACGCGTCGAAGCGAATGGCGTTCCTGCCGCACGCGACGCTGGTGGGATGGATCAGCGAGAAAGAGATTCTTATTGTCGAAGGGCATGTGCTGACAACCTACAACGTGACAAACGCAACGCGCCGCAAATCGGCCATTCGGGCCGAAGATGCGGCGCACGTTTTCCTGCGTTAAGCTAAGCCGGCTGCGGTCTAGTGATGGTCACGGTCGTGATCGCCATGACTGTGACGCCAGCTCCAGTATTGTTTCTGCTCCTCCGGCGGCAGATGGCGAAAATCGCGATGCTCATCGCGATGGGTTTCTCGCGCCCAGGTCTGGTAGTAGACCACTTCATCATGGTCCCAGACGTGATAATCGCTGTAGTAAGGGTCGTAGACGCGCTGATAATGATGCGCGCAGGCAAGTCCCAGACCGGAACATGCCAGCACCGCACCCAGGGAACAAGACAGCAGAAACTGCCGCTTTCGATCCATGGTCAAATTCCTTCCTTTGCTGCCCCGCGTAATGTCCCGCACGGCGAGTCGGCACCACCTGACGATTTCAGCCTTTCAGATAATCCGGGCCTGCCTTCGACTCCCGCATTTGCGGGACATGGTAAGAGGGATGCGGCGTGTTTTTCGTTGCCTGCTACCTGTGACTATTTGAAAATCACCTCGCCCTGCTGAAGCCGCCAGCTATGGCGTGAAGATTCCTTTGCTCCATTTGCGCGCGTCACTTTACTTTTGTTTACGGCAACTTCTCTTCAACCGATGCGGCTCTCTCAGCAGGTGACGACTTCCGGCCAGGTGCCGCGGCAAGCCGTTTCTCAACCCATGCCTGTCGGCTCAACTCAACTGCTTGGCGATCTGGCAATACAGATCGACGGCTTCCACGAGCTGCTTTTTTTCGATGAACTCGCCTTCAGTGTGGGCCACGTGAATCGAGCCCGGCCCGATGAGCAGCGGTTCGCCCCAGTGCGTAAGCCGGGGAATGTCGGTGGTGAACGCGGCGATCATGGTGGGCAAGCCATTGACCGCGCGCAGGCGGAGGAATGGCAGCTCGAGCGGAAACGTCACGTCCACCATGTCGCCCGCGGCCTTCACAATGTCTTTTCTTAGCTGATCGGACGCGCCGATGAGGCGATACACCAGCTCAGCATGAGCATAATCAGGGATTACATTCGGCGCGCGGCCGCCCTTGATCAGTCCAATATTCAACGTGCACGGGCCGATTTCGGCATCGGTGGGCAATGGCATGGCGAGCAGCCGCGACAATGCACCCACCAATTTGTCGATCGCCGAGTCGCCCAGCTCCGGATACGCCGAGTGCGCCATCCGGCCGTGTGCTGTCACTTCAACCCGCAGCGTACCCTTCGACGCCAGCGCAATGCGGTTTTCCGTCGGCTCGCCGTTGACCAGGAATTTCGGCCTGGAGCTTTCAGAAAACTCTTTCTCGGAATAATCGTTGGCGATCTTCGCGCCCAGGCTGTCGCGCTCTTCGCCCACAACGAACAGCAAACCAACGTGAATGCCTTGCTTTCTGAGCCGCTCCGCGGCGCCAATCTGCGCCGCAATGATTCCTTTGGCGTCGCATGCCCCCCGGCCATGAACGCGGGTGGCGTCCTCGGAAGAAAGGATAAAAGGTGGAACGGTATCCATGTGGGTCGAGAAGACGATTTCTGGATTGGGCCGTTCGGGAGCAGTGGCGTAAATATTGGCGCGATTCTGCTGCACCGGAATCTGCCGGGCCTGATAACCAAGCCGGCACAGTTCGCGAAACAGAAACTCGCTGACGTCAGCCTCGTTGCCGGAAATGGATTCGATGTCGATGAGTTGGCGCGTGAAACGGAAAAGGTCCATGGCAAAAGCATACAGTGAAGGGCATCGAGCTGCGAGATTGAGATGAGCGCGCAGCACTGCTTCGCTCCGGACTCAAGACTCATGTAATCTGATTTCGTGGCCGGGCACGCTCCTTCCATCAAATCGCTTTTCATCGAGGGCCCGGCGGGGCGGCTCGAAGCTTTGCTGAATGCCGGTGCGGCGAACGCGACTCATGCCGCGCTGGTTTGTCATCCGCACCCGCTGTTCGGCGGCACCTTGCACAACAAGGTTGTGTTCCACGCCATGAAGGCTTTGAACAGTTTTGGTTTCCCGGTGCTGCGCTTTAATTTCCGCGGGACCGGACTGAGCAAGGGAGAGCACGATCAGGGCCGGGGAGAAGTCGATGACGTGCGTGCCGCGCTCGACTGGCTGGATTCCGAATTCCACCTGCCGCTGGTGTTTGCCGGATTTTCTTTCGGAGCGGCTGTTGGGCTGCGGGCATCGTGTCCCGACACGCGGGTGCATGCCTTAATCGGCCTTGGTACACCAGTCGCGCCCGTGGCAACAGACACGGAAATGCCGCGCAGCTACAGCTTCGAATTCTTGAGCCACTGCGCCAAGCCCAAGCTTTTCGTAAGCGGGGCGCGAGATCAGTTCGGCCCGCGCGCGATTCTGGAAAGTGTTGTGGCATCGGCGGCGGAGCCGAAAAAGCTGGTTATCATTGAAGGCGCTGATCATTTTTTCGCAGGCAGGCTGCGCGAGATGCGGGAAGCGATTGAGATCTGGGTAGGGGAAGAATTCGGCAGTCAGCACTCAGCCGCCGGCACTCAGCCCAAGCAGGAAGCTAAGAGCTAAAGGCTAACAACCAGGCACCGTGAACGTCGTCAGCGACTCCGCTCAATTCCACTCCATGCGCGATGCCGCGCGCGGCATTTTTCTGCGTGCGCTGGGCGAGTCATCCATTGCCAACGCTTTCGAGCGCCACGTGGATTGTGAGCGCGGCGTGCTGCGCCTTCGCGAAGATCTTTACGATTTGCAGTCTTACTCGCGTGTGGTCGCCGTTTCCATGGGCAAGGCCGGCCATACTATGGCTGAAGCTCTGCTGCAAAAAACCGGCGTATCGCTGATGGAAGGCATCGTGGCCAGTTCGGTCGAACCGGCGACCCAGTTGCGCGGCTTTCGTTATTTTCGCGGCGGGCATCCTACGCCCAATGCCGAATCCCTCCGGGCAGCCGCAGCCATCCGTACTTTGCTGGAGGCGCAAACCGCGGCTTCGCTTGTGATCTTTATGATCAGCGGCGGCGGCTCGTCGATCGTCGAAAAACCGATTGACGATGAAATCTCTTTAGACGACCTGATCGCGACTTACCGCGCTCTGGTGCATTCGGGGGCGCCCATCGCGGAAATTAACACTATTCGCAAGCACCTTTCGGCGGTGAAGGGCGGAAGGCTGGCGCAGTCGGCGTTCCCCGCGCAGCAGGTTTCACTGCTGGTATCGGACGTTCAGGACAGCACGCCCGACGCGCTCGCTTCCGGGCCGACGATGCCTGACTCGACTACCGTTGAAGACTGTTATCGAATCGCCGGGGAGTACGAATTGGTTCGGCAGCTGCCGCATTCCACCCGGGAATTGTTCGAACGCCGCGCGCTCGAAGAAACGCCAAAGTCTGACGATCAATCGTTCTATCGTTCACGCTGGTGGACGATTCTCTCCAGCCAAACTGCTGTTGAGCGCGCCAGCGCAGCCGCCCGCGATGCGGGATTCACCGTACACGTCGATAATTCCTGCGATGACTGGGACTATGAGCGCGCGGCGGAGCACCTGCTTATGCGCCTGAAGGAACTCCGAAAAAATGGCGAGCGCGTCTGTTTAATTTCCGGCGGAGAAGTGACGGTGAAGGTCACGAATGGGGGCGTGGGCGGACGCAATCAGCAATTCGCGCTGGCCTGCGCAAAAAA
>DATLKM010000316.1:0-31377 GCA_035538435.1 Binatia bacterium | reverse complement strand
GGACGCTCACAAAGTTGAGCTGCATCTGGAGGCAATCGACATGGCCGGCATCATCGATTCGGCGCTCGCAGAATCGAGAAATGTTCTGGCGCAGCATCCAGTAGAAGTACGCATAGCGACCTCGCTGCCGAAAGTCCGCGTGGATGCCGACCGGATTGCCGAAGTGCTGAAACAAATGCTGGAGAATGCGGCCAAATATTCTCCTCCGACGGCGCCGATTACGATCACCGCCGAGCAACAAGACAATCGAGTAGTTACGAGCGTGACCGACCGCGGCGCCGGCATTGACGAATTCGAGCAGTCGCTGATTTTTGACAAGTTCTATAGCGGACGCGACCAGCGCTATCGCGTGCAGGGAACAGGCATGGGCCTCGCGATCGCAAAAGCGATCGTCGAGGCCCATGGCGGAATGGTGAGTGTCACCAGTCAACTCGGGCGTGGTTCAGTCTTCTCGTTCGAGCTGCCGGTTGCGTGAAACGGCCTTACTGCTTCAGCTTCGGCCGCTCGCAGGTGTCCACGATCTTGGTCGGATCGATCGCGTCCTTGTCGACCTGCTCTTCCATGATCTTGCCGTCTTTCCCGATGAGAAAATTCACCCGCCGCGCGGCCTTGTATTTATCGACATAAATTCCATACTTGCGCGTGACTTCCCCACCCCAGTCGCTGAGCAGAGGGAACGTTACTCCAATTTGATCGGCGAAGGCTTTGTTGGCAAAAGCGCTATCCATGCTTACACCCAGGACCTGGGTGTCGGCCGCGTCCAGGCGTTTCAAATCGGCCTGGAGAGCCTGCATCTGCTTGGTTCAACCGCCCGTGAATGCGAAGACATAAAACCCGACTACAACGTTTTTCTTACCCCGGTATTGGCTCAGAGAAACCGGCTTGAGATCGTTGCCGTCAAAGTAGTTGAGAGTGAAATCGGGAGCGGTGTCGCCCACCTTCGGCATGGACTGCGCGGGCGACTTTATGGCGACCGCCATAGTTCCCGCCAGCAGTAGAGTTAGAAAGATTCTGGATAGCCTTTTTTGCATCAACATCCTCCGGCGGAAATCATAGCTCAGCCGCCAGGAAACAATGTCACATTCAAGTCGCCCGGACCACGCGCTGCCGGTTCATTTCGGCGCAGAAGGTTTTCACGTTGCCGAAACCGCTTACAAAACAGTAAAGTCATGTTCAAGATCAAGGCTCTGAATCGATGGCTCTTGCCACGCTGAACGATATTTTCTTCGCCGCAACCGGCCGCAAAGTTGACCGCCTCATGCTTTATCGCGAGGCGGGAAACTGGATGCCAATTTCCTCTTTGGAACTGCACCAGCACGTTGCCGCCGCAGCGCGGGCATTGAAGAAATGGGGCGTCGGGAGGGGCGACCGGGTAGCAATCCTCAGCGAAAATCGCCCGGAATGGACAATTGCCGATTTCTCGATTCTGCTGCTCGGCGCGGTTACCGTTCCGATCTATGCCACGCTGACGCCGGAGCAGACCGCCTTCACGCTATCTGACTCCGGCGCGACTGTCATTTTCGTTTCCACCGAACATCAGCTCCGCAAAATGCAGTCAGTCCTCAACCAAACGCAGATTCGTAAAATTGTTGTTATGGACCGGGTGGAGATCCCTCCGCAGCTCTCCCCCACCTGTTTTCTAATGAGAGAACTTATCAAGCGAGATTCGTCCGGCATCGATGCGGAGATCGAATCGATCGCGCGCTCGATTCAGGCCGAAGACCTGGCGACCATCATTTACACCTCGGGCACGACCGGAACACCGAAGGGCGCCATGCTGACCCATGGCAACATGGCGTCGAACATTGCGTGTTCGCTGACTGGTTTCGGAATCGGTGAAGGCGAAACCAGCATTTCGTTTCTCCCCCTTTCGCACGTGACGGCACGGCATGTGGATTTTTCCTTGCTCTATCACGGAGTCACGCTGGCGTACTGTCCCTTCATGGAAGATCTTCCGCAGACTCTGCTCGAAGTTCGCCCGACTTTATGTGTCGCTGTGCCCAGAGTCTACGAAAAA
Source organism: Binatia bacterium (assembly GCA_035538435.1). Taxonomy (GTDB): domain Bacteria; phylum Acidobacteriota; class Terriglobia; order Terriglobales; family Acidobacteriaceae; genus Sulfotelmatobacter. Next base: position 29,360 of record DATLKM010000316.1, on the reverse strand, counting down.
ATCTATGCCAAGACAGAAATGAAGGCGCAGGGGTTCCCTCAGCGGGCGATTTATCGCTGGGCGCTTTCGGTCGGTCGGGCGAACAAGCCGACGGTACTTGCGGGAGAAATTCCGGCTTCCGTTTCCTGGCGCTGGGCAAACAAACTGGTGTTTTCCAAAATCCGCGAAGGCCTGGGCGGGCGGGTCAAGATTTTTATTTCCGGCGGTGCGCCGCTGGGGCGCGAACTGGCCGAATGGTTCGCCACCGTCGGCATTCGTATTCATGAAGGTTATGGATTGACTGAAACCTCGCCGGTGATTGCGGTCAACACTCCGGTCAATCACCGCATCGGCACCGTCGGGAAAACATTGCCGAATCTGGAAGTGCGGATTGCGGAAGACGGAGAAATTCTGGTTCGCGGGCCGTCAATATTTAAGGGATATTGGAAGCGTCCGGAAGAAACGCAGAATGCTTTTGTCGAGGGATGGTTTAAGACGGGCGATATCGGAAATATTGACGCCGATGGGTATCTTTCGGTCACCGACCGGAAGAAAGAATTGATTAAGACGTCGGGCGGAAAATTTATTGCTCCTCAGCCGATTGAGAATTCCATCAAACTCAGCCCCTTAGTTGGAACCGCGGTAGTGGTGGGTGAGAAGCGGAAGTTTGCCTGCGCGCTCATTTCGCCGAATTTTGCCTTGCTTGAGGGTTGGGCAAGGGCGAATGGAGTTGCGTTTTCGTCGCGCGAGGATCTGGTGGCGAACTCGAAAGTTCGGGCGCTTTATGAGGACATGATCAAAGATGTGAACGAGAGCCTGGCGCGATTCGAAAAGCTGAAGCGGGTGATTGTTGTTCCGGACGAGTTTTCGGCGGACAATGGCGCGCTTACGCCGACGCTCAAGTTGAAGCGGCGCGTAGTGGAAGATCGCTATCGCCGGCTGATCGATGAAATGTACGCCGAGGCCGAGGCAGGCGCCTCGCACTGAAGCTTCAGGCACACTACCCGCGCGTTATCACTTTCCGCAGAATTTCATTGCACTCCTGCCATGAGGCCCTTTCGCTGTGCGGGCTGTGCCGTCCCTCTTCGAGATAGTGCAGATCGGAGTTCAGCAGCGCAGCCCTGACCTGCTCGATCTCGCCCGGTTCGGTGCGTGGATCGCCTCGCCCGTGCATCAACGTCACCGGTACGCGTAGCTCGGCCAAGCGGCCCTTGTACAAATCATCATTCGATCCTTTTCTTGCGGCGGCGAGCTTCAGCCATACCCGACAATTCCGCGCTACCACTTTTTTCCAATGTTCCGCCCCGTGGTCGGCAAGCAAGAGCGCGTGCATTTTTTCGCTGACCTCCTCCGGATGCTGGGCAAATCGCTGAAAGAAGCCGCGGGAGGCGGGTTTATTGGGATCGTAGTGGAGGGCTTCCAGCACCAGCCTCGCGCATCGCTCCGGCGCTCCGAGACCGATATGAATAGCAATGACGGCGCCGTCGCTGTGCCCCCAGAAAATCGCACGCCGAATTTTCAGTGCGTCGAGCACGAGCAAAGTCTCCTCCGCGGCGCGGCGATGGAAGTCCAGCGGCAGCTGTCCCGAGAAACGCGTGGAGCGCCCGTGACCGGTGCGGTCGGGGATGATAAAGCGTGCGGTCTTTGCAAGTTCATCAAGTTGCCGGTCGATCGGGTAAGCGCCGTAACCCCAGCCTCCGTGCAGGAAAACGAGAGCGGTTCCAGTGCCGATGTCGCGATAGTGAATAGATATGGGGGAAGCGCCGGGCGCGTGGGGAGAATAGGGCAGAGTCACGAAGGCCATGCGGGACTTAATAATACCTGCCTGCACCTCTGATGCGTAAGCGCGCGTGAAACCATTCAGAGGCCGAAGCCCGAAGGCACATTCGTCATGTCGCTATAGGCCCCCTCTTCCGCGCGTCCTGTGTCCCCGCTCCTAAACAGGGTTAGTTTTGCGACTCCACAATCTGCAACGCCCGCTTCACTACGTCTGCCGGCAGTGGCGCGAAGCCCATGCTGGAGCAACTGCGCTGGCCGGTGGTCAGCATCCAACGCGTGAGTTCCACCAGAGCCGCCTGCTTATTCTTGTCGTCGATGCGCTGCGGAAGTAGTAGCCAGGTATAGGTGGAAATCGGGTAAGAATCGCGGCCAGGGGGATTGGTGATGGAAGCCCGCAAATCTTCGTCCGGCGCGGCGGAAGCGCGAGCGGCAGCCATGACGCTGGCGATGTCGGCCTTGACGAATTCCCCCTCTGCATTTTGCACGGCGCCATAGCTCAACTGGTGTTGAATGGCATAAATAAATTCCACGTAGCCAATGGCGTTGGGAGTGCGCTCGACGGCGGAAGCCACCCCGTCGTTGCGCTCGGCCGCAGTGCCGACAGGCCAGGCAACTGTTTCTCCGTTTCCAGCCCTCAATTTCCATTGCGGACTAACCTTCGAAAGGTAGTCGGACCAGACGAACGTGGTTCCGCTGCCATCGGAGCGGTGGATGACGGCGATCTCGGCGTCGGGCAGATTGGCGCCGGGATTGGCCTTGCGAATCTCCGCATCGTGCCAATTCTTGATTTCGCCCAAATAGATTCCCGCCAGAACCGCGGGGGGGAAATTGAGCCGGCGATGCAGTCCTTTGAGGTTGTAAATAGGAACGACTGCGCCAAGCACCATCGGCAATTGCAAGAACGCCTTGTTCGGCGATGGCTGCCCTTGCGCGGTAAAATCCGAGGCGCCGAAATCGATTCGACCTGCGCGCAGTTCTGCCCAACCTTCGGTCGAGCCCACAGATTGATAACTCACGTTTACCGCGGGATGCTCCTGACGGAACGCCTCAAACCATTTTTGATAGAGCGGCGCGGGAAAACTCGCGCCTGCTCCTTTCAAAGCCACGGGTGCGCCTTCCGGGAGATCAGAACTCGATGGCTCGGCTTCGCCGCCGTTTCGAATCGCGGCCAGAAGACGGGCGGAAAGCTGGCGCGCCAGATCGTCGGGCACACCTCCCCATGGAAAATGGCTGGGAGTGACCAGGTAGGACCATAGCGTCGAGTGGTTGCGGCCTACGATTTCAGCTGACAAATATCCTTCAAGCACTGCTTGCAGGTCATTCCTGGACCGCGGGTTGAGCGAGATGTAGCCAATGCTCCAGATGCGGGCCGTACCCGACAGGATTGCGTCGGCTTCGCCGGGAGCGGAGACGATTCGAACAGTTGAAGCCTTCCGCAAGCGGTGTATGAGATCGTCGCGGACGGTCTTGGCTTCGCCGCCATTGCCCAAAGATTCGACGTAAAGGGTCTTGACCTGAGAGAGCTTGCGCGCGCTTTGTGCCCAGCCTGTCAAGGCAAGAAAACAGAGTAGAAAGCAGCAGGCCATCCGCAGAAGCTTTTTAAGCGCGCTCACGGCAATAGTCTAATCCAAGGATACGGCCGTTTATGACTGGCGCGTTACAAAGCCCGCCCTCGATCGAGTCACGCGACTTCCCCGTGGTTAGTTCGCCCGCACGGAATTCCAGATAACTGGAATCGAAAAATTGACGCGATGCACTCAAAAAGCCGTACCGCCACGAAACTCGCATGAATACTGGCTGATCTCGATCCTCGGAAAAACATATCCGCTGGATGAAAATTGTTGATTGTACTCTGCCGGACTTCCGGTCTAGACAAATACTATGGCGGAGAGTCGCCCCACCCACGCGAAAGACCATGACGCCTGCGGTGTGGGTTTCATCACCCAGTTGGGGCAGTCCGCCTCCCACGCGATTGTCGAGCGGGGCATCTGCGCCCTGACCCGCCTGGCACATCGCGGCGGAGTAGACGCCGATGGCCGCAGCGGCGATGGCGCCGGCCTGATGGTGTCGCTGCCAAAGGCATTCTTCCGCAAGGCCCTGCGTCCCAGCCGGATTCAACTGCCCGCAGAGTTCGGTGTGGGCATGGTGTTTCTTCAGCCGGGCCAGGAGGAGCGCGCCCTCGATGCAGTTCGTTCGACCGCGGCGAAATTTAAGCTTGCATTCCTGGGTTGGCGAAACGTCCCAACCCAAGCGGCGATCCTGGGGCCGCGGTCTCGCGATTCCCTGCCCTTGGTACGGCAATATTTTTTCGCGCCTCAAGATGGCCGAGGCGACCTTGAATGGCGGCTTTTCTGTTTACGGCAGGAACTGGAGCGTTCCCAGGAAGGCGCATATTACTGTTCACTTTCTTCGCTCACAATCGTTTACAAGGGGCTGCTCACGCCGCAGCAATTGCCTTTGTTCTATCCCGATTTGCGCGATCCGGAATTCTCCAGTACGTTCGTGATTTTTCATCAGCGGTATTCCACCAATACGCAGCCGAGTTGGTCGCTGGCCCAGCCATTCCGTTTTGTTGCGCACAACGGAGAGATCAACACGATCAGTTCAAACCGCCGGTGGTTTCCCGCGCGCGCCGCTGACCTGCCCAAAAAACCTGCCTCGGGATACTCATTGCAACCCGGCATGAGCGATTCCGCCAGCTTCGATAATGCGCTGGAAGCGTTTGTGCGAAGCGGGACCGCAGTGGCCGAAGCGATGTTGCGCATGGTTCCGCCCGCGTGGGAGAGCGATAAAACCATCAACCCGCGCCTGCGAACTTTTCTCGAGACGAACGCAGCTTCTCAGGAACCTTGGGACGGCCCCGCCGCCATGATTTTCACGGACGGGCGAGTAGTTGGAGCGAAGCTTGACCGTAACGGGCTCCGTCCGTTGCGCTACACGCTCAGTGCGGATGGATTGCTGGTGGTCGGATCGGAAGTTGGGATCGCGGATTTTTCCAACAAAGAAATTCTGGAGCGGCAACGCCTGGGCCCCGGCGAGATGCTGATTGCCGATCCTGCGAGCGGGAATTTATTCCGGCCGCATCAGACTTCTGCGCTCCTGCCTGATATGCCGAAGCCAAGTGTGGACGTGATTTCAGGCGAACAAATCGTGTCGCCGGCGGCCTTGGACGCGAGCCGGCTCATGGCCGCTTACGGCTGGACTGAAGACCAGTTCCGGATGTTACTTAAACCGTTAGTTGAACATGGGCGTGAGCCGTTGTGGAGCATGGGCGATGATGCGCCCCCGGCGTTCCTGTCAAGCCTGCCGCGACCGCTGTGGGATTACTGCCGCCAGAAATTTGCTCAAGTCACGAACCCTCCCATCGATCCCCTGCGGGAGAGCTCGGTGATGTCAATGGATGTTTATCTCAGCTCGAAACTGAAGCTGTGTTCGCCACTCCTGGACGGCGGGCAGCTCAATACGATCACGAAACGGTTGCGGTCGGTGCATTTGATTGACATCACATTCGAGGCAGCCGGTGGGGTCGCGGCGGCCCGCGAAGTTTTAAACCGACTTCATAATGAGGCTGCGACGGCCGCCCTGTGGGCCGATGCAGTTGTTCTGACCGACCGCGCAGTGAATGAAAGCTGCGCCGCCATGCCCGCGTTACTCGCTACGTCCGCGGCGTGGAAAGCGATGACGGCGGCCGGGGCGTGGCATCTTCCCTTGATCGTTGAAACCGGGCAAGCGTTCGACACGCATCACATCGCATTGCTGGTTGCCGCTGGCGCTACGGCGGTCCATCCTCACCTGGCTTTGAGTCTGGCAGCGCGCGCGAGTGCCGAAGGTCCGGCGCGCTACCGTTGCGCAATAGACAAGGGCTTGCGCAAAGTGCTGGCTCGCATGGGCGTCTCCACCATCAGCAGTTATCGCAACAGCCAGCTTTTTGAAACCGTCGGACTGGACCGGGAAGTCTGTGACCAGTTTTTCGAAGACGCGGGGCACGCCCTGGCTGGAGTGGGTCTTGACGATCTTTTCCAGGATGCGATCACCTGTCACAGGGCTGGATTCGGTTCTTCAACCGCTGAGTTTCGCGATGCCGGCCTATACCGCTTTCGACGCGAGGGGGAGCAGCACGCCAGCTCGCCGGAATTCGTGCGGCGCATGCATCGATTCATCCAGGCGCCGACGGCGGAAAATCAGGCAGCGCTGGCCGTGCTCTCGAATGAGCGCAAAGATGTGGCTGTGCGGGACTTGCTTCGGGTGAAAACCAGCAAGGCGCTGCCGTTGGAACACGTAGAGAGCGAAACTTCGCTGCTCAGCCGTTTCAGCACACAGGCCATGTCTCTTGGCGCGATATCTCCGGAGGCGCACCAGGCGCTCGCTGTCGCCATGAATCGACTGGGCGGGCGCAGCAACACTGGCGAAGGCGGCGAGGATCCGGACATCTATTACAACCGGCCGGACGCGAATAACCGAGTCAAGCAAATCGCTTCGGCGCGTTTTGGAGTGACGGCGGAATATCTGGTCAACGCGGATGAAATCGAAATCAAGATGGCGCAAGGCTCAAAGCCGGGCGAAGGCGGGCAGTTGCCATCGATTAAAGTGACGCCCTATATCGCGAAGTTGCGCCACGCGACTCCGGGCACGTCGTTGATTTCGCCGCCGCCGCATCACGACATCTACAGCATTGAAGATTTAGCGCAGTTGATTTACGACTTGCGCGCGGTCAATCCGATTGCGCGAATCGGAGTGAAACTGGTATCGAACTCTGGTGTCGGCGTGATTGCAACGGGAGTAGCCAAGGCGGGCGCCGATGTCATCACCATCAGCGGGCATGATGGCGGCACCGGCGCTTCGCCCCTTACGTCAATCAAGAACACAGGGTTGCCGTGGGAAGTGGGCCTGCATGATGCTCATTCTTCCCTGGTGCGGGCAGGCCTGCGGGGGCGGGTACGGCTGCGCGTGGATGGCGGATTGAAATTCGCGCGCGATATCGTAATTGCCGCTTTGCTTGGCGCCGAAGAGTTTGGCTTTGGAACGTCGGCACTGCTGGCCATCGGATGCGTGATGGCTCGGCAATGTCATCTCAACACCTGCCCGGTTGGCATTGCCACCCAGAACGAGGCGCTGAGGGCGCGCTTCGCCGGCAATCCTGAGATGGTAGAAACTTTTTTCCGCGCCCTGGCTGCAGATGTGCGCCGCATGCTGGCGGATATGGGCGCTAAATCAATCGACGAAATCTTGGGAGCGGCCGAGCGTTTGCAACCGCGCTCACCGGAAGCGGCGGCCAGTGTTCAATCGCTCTTGCAGCCGATTGCGAATCCACCTGCGCAATTCCCCTGCCCGCGCGAGGAGAGCGGAACTCTGAGCGTAGAACTGAATCGCGTTGTCGATGATCTTGAAACGCTCAACTTGCGTTCGTATCGCTTTGCCATCACCAATGAAGACCGGGCCGTCGGAGCCCATTTCAGTGGCGAAGTCCTGCGCCGCATGAATCCGGCCTTCGCTTTGGCCAGGGAAAACGTGAGCGGCGTGGATTGCGAGTTTCTCGGCACCGCTGGACAGAGCTTTGGGGCATTCTTAATATCGGGCGGGAACTTCCGCTTGCATGGCGAAGCCAACGATTACGTCGGTAAAGGGCTGTGCGGCGGTAGCATCGCGATTGGCGCCGGGGCGGAGGCCTCCGAGCGGGGCGACGTGCTGGCCGGAAATACCCTGCTGTACGGCGCAACCGCGGGCGAGCTCTTCATTGCCGGACGAGCGGGGGAACGCTTCGCCGTACGCAATAGCGGCGCGCTGGCGGTGGTGGAAGGCGTTGGGCGGCACGGATGTGAGTACATGACGGCGGGAATCGTGCTGATTCTTGGCACTGCCGGCCCGAACTTCGGCGCAGGAATGACCGGCGGCCTCGCCTACCTTGTGGCCCGGAAGCCGGAGCAAGTGGCGTATCTGCTGAACGACGAATCCGTGCGCGTAAAGCGGGTGGACAATTTAGAAACGGAATGGCTGCGCCGGGTGCTGCGCCGGCATCTGCAGCTTACGGGCAGCCCGCGCGCCGCCGATCTGCTAACGCGCAACAGGTTGCCCCTGCTGCGGGTTGAACCGGTCGATCCCCCGTGCTCTGCCGAGGAGGCATGGAAGCCGATTCTTGAGCGCATCGGCGCCACCGCTGCGGCGCGCCGCTACGCACGCGAACTCATTCCCATCCCACTAAGCGATAGGGCTGCAAGTTAAGCTCTGCAAAACTATCGCTCATGATCGCCACACCCGCTATAATCTCCAACTAACTCAATGGACTTCGATCAGCTCATCACCTTTCTTGAAGTGGCCCGGCAGGGCAGCTTCTCGCGTGCCGGAGAAAAAGTCTTCCGCTCGCAGTCCGCGGTTAGCGCCCAGATTCGCCAGCTGGAACAAGAGTATGGCGACCGGTTGCTCGACCGCTCCGGCAAGACCGTCAAGCTCACGCCCGCAGGACAGATTTTTCACGATTACGCCGTCCGCATGAAAAAGCTGCGCGATGAATCGCTGGTCGCGGTGGCCGATCACGGGCACACTCCGCGGGGCACGCTGCTGGTCGGCGCCAATGAGGCCACCTGTCTTTACGTTCTGCCCGAAGTGTTTGGCGAATATTGCCGCCGCTATCCCGATGTACAGATCAGTATCTATCGCAATTTCACCTACAAGATTGTGGAGAAACTGGAGAACAATTCGATTGATGTCGGCATCGTGAGCCTGCCTGTGCAATCACCGAGCTTGAAAGTGTTGCCCATTTTCCGCGATCGCCTGCTGCTGATGGTAAGCAGCAAGAACCCGCTGTCGAAAGCAAAGTCGGCCAAGATTCAGGACGTGGTGAAGTATCCGCTCCTGCTGCCGAAGACCGGCCATACCCGGCGCCTGCTGGACAAAATGTTCCGCGAACACAATTCCGAATTGAAAGTGAGAATGGAGCTGCCGAGCCTGGCGATGATCAAGAGCTTCGTGGCCGCCGATCTGGGGATTTCCCTGATCAGCGCCTCGTTCGCGCGCGATGAAGTTGCCGCCGGCCGCGTGAAGCTCATCGAGATGGAAGGCGCGGAACAGTGGCGCGAGCTGGGCCTGGCGCACCGCCGCGACCGCACACTTTCTGTCGCCAGCAAGAGTTTTATCGGCGTGGTGCGGCAGTTGTCCGAGCATCTGAGGAAATCCGACTCTGTATCCTGATCACGCTCCGGGCTGCGCGGGCGGCGGCGGCTGAATGATGTGAAGCCCGCACTCCGTCTTGGTTGATCCCGCCCAGCGCCCGGCACGCGAATCTTCTCCAGGAAGGACCGCGCGCGTGCAGTGCGTGCAGCCGATGCTGGGATATCCACCGTCGTGCAGTTCGTTGTAGGGAACGCCGTGCTGGTGGATATAACGCCACACTTGCTTTGAATTCCAGTCGACGATCGGGTTGATCTTCACCAGGGCGAATTTTTCATCCCATTCGATCTTGCCGGCGTGGGCGCGGGCCGCAGTCTGATCGCGGCGAATTCCGGTGATCCACGCGTTCAATTCGGCCAGCTTGTGCCGCAAGGGCTCGACCTTGCGCATGTGGCAGCAAAAGTCGGGATTGCGCTCCCACAGCCGCGGGCCATAGATGTGCTCCTGTTCTTCCGGCGATTCTTCGGGAAACACGCGCTCGATCATGATGCCGTATTTCTGTTCCACGCGATCCATAAGGTTATAAGTCTCGGGAAATAGGAACTCCGTGTCGAGCGTGAAAAGCCGAAAGCTCTTGCGGACGCGGGAAGCCATGTCGATGACCGCCATGCCCTCGACCCCGAACGCGGATGAGATCGCCACTGCGCCGCCGAATGTCGCGAACCCCCACTCCAGCACCTGTTCAGGCTTCCAACCTTCGGCGGCCGATCGTAAAACGGGAATCTGATCTCTCACGGCCTCACCTCGTCGAACTCCCTTGCGTCTTGGTTCAATGAGAAAGCCGTTTGCGGAATGAGGCCGTTGCTGAATTCCGTCTCAAGACGGCGGCCGGAGAGATTCACCACTTCGCCCACCACGATCAAGGAAGGAGCGGGAAGAATTGGCGACTGGAGCAGTCCGGCGAGATTGGTGCGGTGGATCTTCTGCTGCGGAGTGGTAGCGCGAGAAATCACGGCGACCGGCGTCTCACTGGCAAAACCGGCAGCGGTCAACTTGTCAGCCAATTCGTCATAACCGTGTCCGGGCATGTACACGACCAGGGTGGAATCCGAAGAGGAGAATTTGCTCCAGTCCGTACGCTTCCTTCCCTCGGCCAGATGGCCGGCAGTAAGAATGAGCGTCGAAGCCAAGCCTCGCTGAGTGAGTGGTATTCCCGCAGCCGCAGCGGCGCCCAGTGCGGATGTCACGCCGGGGACGATTTCATATTCGATGTTCGCCCGGCGCAAGGCATCAATTTCTTCTCCGCTTCGGCCGAAGATGAGAGGATCGCCGCCCTTCAAGCGCACGACCCGCTTGCCTGAGGAGGCCAGGGCAATCATCAGGAAATTGATTTCTTCCTGCCGGACGGATTTTCTTCCGCAACGTTTGCCCACGTTTTGCACGCGCGCGCGTGACGAAACGAGAGCCAGAATCTCCGGCGCCACCAGATCGTCGTGCAGAACTGCGTCGGCGCTGCGCAGCAGGCGCCGGGCCTTGACCGTGATCAGTTCGGGATCGCCGGGGCCGGCGCCTACGAGATAGACTTTGCCGCTCATACCGTGACCTTCCCTTCGTTTTCGAATTCTTTGTCGGAAGCTTTATGCCGGGCTTGCGCAATCTTCGCTTGCTTCTCGATCGCGGCCTCAAACGCTTCCGCACTGGCGAGAGAGTGCAGCAAGTCGCTTTTCGTGGCCGGGTCGAGATCGCTGGCCAGCACCAGCCGGCGGGTTTCGCCGAGTTCTTCTACCCAGCGCGCGTAGCCGGGACCGAACTGCCCCTCGAGCTGCTGACGAAGCTTTTGCGCCAGCGACGGACTCTGCCCATTGGTGGAAATGGCGATCTGCAAATCTCCGCGCTGCACCACGGCGGGATAATAGAAGTCGCAAAGTTCAGGAACGTCGACCACATTGCACAGAATTCCCTGCCGCTGCGCCTCACGATAAATGAATTCGTTCAGCAGGGGCGATCCGGCCGCCACCACCACGAGAAAATTGCCTGCGAGGTCGCTCGGAGCGTATGCACGCACTTCGAGTTCGATCTTTTTCTCGATCGCCCAGGCCCGTACCGGTTCCGAAGCGCGCACCGCAACTACTCGAACGAGCGCGCCGGCTTCGAGAAGACCGGCAGTCTTTTGCTCTGCGACTTTGCCTGCGCCAACCACCAGGCATCGTCTGCCGGCGAGTTTCAAGAAAATTGGAAAGAGCGAGTTCATAGTCTTTATCCTTCGATCCCCGCGGGCACGCGGCCCTCGGGCAAATCGCGCGCTACAGCTTCTACAAAATCTCCCGCCAGAAACGTTCTCAATTCGTCACTGCTGTGGCGGGCAAAAAACCGGCGCAGATTTTCTCCCGCCTCCCGGCCTTCGAGATATCGCCGCAGCAACCTCTCCAGCGCGTCGGGGACCTCATTCGCCGCGCAGCGGTAGCCGACGGGACGCGCGACGGACTGATTCAATCCGAGCGCGCCGCCCAGGCAGAAATAGTAGGCGTCTACCGTCTGGCCGCCGATCTTCAGCTTTTTCCCTTCCAGGCCCACGTCGGCAATCCAGTGCTGGCCGCAACTGTTGGGGCAGCCGGTGACGTGCAATTTCAGGTGTTGGTCAAAACCAGGCATGCGGTCTTCCAGTTCTTCCACCAGCCAGCGCGAAAAACTTTTGGTTTCGGTGATCGCCAGCTTGCAGAATTCCGTCCCGCTGCACGCGATGGCGCCGCGACGGAAAGGTGACGCGCTCACGGGCAGGCCGATGGCATCGAGCTCTTTGGCAAGCTCGTCCGCACGCAGGCGCGGGACGTTCACGATCAGCAAATTCTGCATGTTGGTGGTGCGCAACTCGCCCGCGGCAAAACGGTCAGCCAGTTCGGCAGCCGCGCGCATCTGCTCCGGCGCGATGCGGCCTCGCAGAACGGTTGCGCCCACATAGCAATAGCCGGGCTGCTTTTGCGGATGGATGCCGATGTGATCGCGGTAAACGTCATCGGGCCCCTGCTCCGGCTCGGCGGGATCAAGAGCGAAACCAATGCGCTTTTCCAGTTCCCGCTGAAAATCGGCGGCCGTCCAGCCGTGGCGCAGAAAAAGAAATTTCAAACGCGCCCGCTCACGGTGTTCGCGCAGGGCGTCCGAATCGCGAAACAATTCGGCTACGCCCTTGATGACGGGTAAGACCTGGGTCCAGCCCACAAAGGCATTGATCCGTGCGCCGAGGTATGGATCGGTCGAAAGACCGCCGCCCACGCGGAGCGAGAAGCCGACTTCCCGCTGCCCCCGAACGAATCTTTCAGTCGCCGTAAGGCCAACGTCATTGATCTCCGGATACGGGCACCAGACACGGCATCCAGTGATGGAGATTTTGAATTTTCGCGGCAGGTTGTAGAACTCGGCGTTTCCTGCCAACATGCGGTCCGCTTCGAGCGAAAGCGATGAGGCGTCGCATATTTCATCGGCATCGACGCCGGCCACGGGGCAACCAGTAATGTTGCGCGTGACATCGCCGCAGGAACCGGTGGTGTTCAAGCCAACGCGCCACAGTTCGTCAAGAATTTCAGGTAGGGATTCGATGGTGACCCAGTGCAGTTGAATGTTCTGGCGAACTGTAAGGTCGGCGGTGTTGCGGGCGTGGCGAGTGCTGAGGTCGGCGATGGTGCGCAATTGATCGGACCGAAGCAGGCCATTGGGAACTCGAATCCGCACCATGAAGTAGGGCAACGCCCGCCCCTGGCCGTCTTTCCCGGCGACCACTCCCGCGCCGTCCCCCTGGGTGTAAACGCCCCACCAACGGAAGTACGTGCCAATCCATTCGGGAGGAATGGAATCAAAGCCTTCGCGTGCGAAACCGCGAATTTGTTCGAGTCCCTCCCACGGATTCATAGCTCGCTTCAGCCGCTCGGATTTCTGTGCCTTGGTTTCCTTCGCTGCGTTCATAGCCGAACCTCTTTGTCGCTTCTGCCGCTTTGGCGGCAAAAATAAAACCGCCGCCAGATGCTCTCTGGCGGCGGTGGATAAGTGCTGAAACTCGATCAGTAAGGTTTTAAATCAGCAGTCTCCTGGCGCCAGAACATACGCACGCATAACAACAACAACAAGCGCACATGCAGTTCCGGCGAAGATTGCTGAAATTCGTCATGCTTCTCGCATACTAGGGCCGCTTTCCGGTCCCGTCAAGTTACTGGATGCAGCTTTCGATGAATAATTTTGCTTGGGCGCATCAATTTTTTTTTGCGCCGGCAATAACAACTCGCAAATGCTTTGTTCAGGCGGCGCGCTTCCTCCGTTTCACCCCCTGCACAATGGTTGCGGGAAGCTGTAGGACGCGGACCTTCGAATCCTTTTTCGTCTTGACCTGAACGGCAATGCCGTCGGCTTGCGGGAAAGGATCCGAAACGACCTGGAACTCCTCCCCGTACAGCCGCACACTCTCGGAGACGGCAAAACCAAGGCTTTTTACCTGTTCACACACTTCAGATATGGGAATTGGATCAGGATTGCTGGTATTCATAATGTCTCTATTATAGCTCTCTAAGAAACCGCTCGAAAGAAAAGTAAGCCGTTGATGGCAAAGGCGCTTAGGTGTGACTGAGGAAAAGCTGGAGCGGGAGACCGGGATCGAACCGGCGACATCCAGCTTGGGAAGCTGGCGTTCTACCGCTGAACTACTCCCGCTCACGAGCAAATGGATTCTAGATCACTGCACTCGGCGGCGCAAGCGCTCCCCTGAGAACACGCGATACGCGCCGCCGTGCCCTGCGCCTTCCCTGTTCGGACTCAAACTCTAAGGCATAGAGAAAACACCAGAGAACAGGTAAACCGGGAATCTCTGGCCGGAGCTTCACTTTCGCTACGCCTTGATTTAGTTTTGAATCTCGGGATTGCGTAAGGGGCCTCTGGCCATTGGCCACACCGGCAATGTGGCGCTCAGATGGTGCTCAACCTTACGTCGTGCGCGACACTCGGCTGATGCTATTCTGAGGCACCTGGAAGGAGATTAGCGGCGTGGCAAAACTTGTCTACGGATTGAGTCAATCCCTTGATGGCTACGTCGATCACATGAAGCTGGGCCCGCCTGCACCCGCTGCCTTCCGTCACTTCCTCAATATGGTCCGTGGCCTGACGGGATTCATCTACGGTCGCCGCACGTACGAGATCATGCGTTATTGGGAAGAAGATCTTCCTGATTGGGACGCGGACGATCGCGAGTTCGCGGTGGCGTGGCGGGGACAGCCGAAGTGGGTCGTATCGAGTTCCCTCACGTCAGCCGGGCCCAACGCCACGCTTATCGCGGATGACTTTGAAAAGGCGATACGCAGGCTGAAGGCTGAATCGGCTGGAGAGATTCACGTTGGCGGGCCAGTCCTGGCGCAAAGCCTGACCGATGCCGGTCTTATCGATGAGTATCGACTCTACCTCCGCCCCGTTGTGCTGGGTGGTGGTACGCCATTCTTCGCCGGTCCCAGGCCGCCGCTTCATCTGGTGGCCAGCGATTTAATCGCCGATGACTTCATCCGGTTGACGTACGTTCCTGCTTAATCGAGCACGGGCCCACGGACTGCGCTGAGACATGCAAACTGAGACGCTACCAATTAGTATGTTCGGTTGCCAATCCACCTTGGGTCAGGACTATCATGTCAGGTTCCACTGCGAAGGTCGCTTCCGCTCGCCGGAGATTTCTGAAAACCGCCGCACTCGGCGGAGTTGCTGCCGGTTTGGCTCCCTGCTATCCAGCGCTCGCCGCGGCACGTGAGATTACTCCCGCCGCTGTGGCTCCCGGCGTCAAGCCGTTCGAACTCGACGAGATCACAATCGCCGAACTCCGGGACAGCATGAAGTCGGGGCGCTTCACGGCGCGTTCGTTGGTAGAAAAATACACAGCCCGACTTGAGGACATCGATAAGCGCACGATCAACAGCGTGATCGAGATGAATCCGGACGCGCTGTCGATCGCCGACGCGCTCGATCAGGAGCGCAAAGCGAAAGGCCCGCGCGGGCCGCTGCATGGAATTCCGGTGCTGATCAAAGACAACATTGACACCGGCGACAAAATGATGACCACGGCTGGCTCGCTGGCCTTGCTGGGATCGCACGCGCCGCAAGATTCATACGTGGCCAAGAGCCTGCGAGAAGCTGGCGCGGTTATTCTGGGAAAAACGAATCTCAGCGAGTGGGCCAATATTCGTTCCAGTCACTCCACCAGCGGCTGGAGCGGGCGCGGCGGTCTGACCAGAAATCCTTATGCGCTTGACCGCAATCCCTGCGGATCGAGTTCCGGCACCGGCGCAGCGATTTCCGGAAATTTGTGCGCAGTGGGAATTGGGACGGAAACGGATGGTTCGATTGTCTGTCCGTCCTCCTCAAACGGATTGGCTGGGATCAAGCCTACGGTCGGACTGGTGAGCCGGAGCGGAATCGTCCCCATCTCGCACAGCCAGGATGGAGCCGGCCCGATGTGCCGAACGGTGCGTGACGCCGCGATTTTGTTAGGCGCGCTCACCGGCATCGACAGCTCCGATCCCGCGACAGCCGCGAGTACCGGCAAGTCTTATCGCGATTATGCCCAGTTCTGCGATCCCGCCGGGCTCAAGGGGGCGCGCATCGGCGTGGCCAGAAAATATTTCGGATTCAATGACGCGGTCGATGCGTTGCTCGAGGAATCGCTTGAGGCCATGAAGAAGCAGGGCGCGACACTTGTTGATCCCGCCGACATAGAAACCTTCGGGAAATTTGACGATTCGGAACTGTTGGTTCTGCTTTATGAGCTGAAGGCAGATTTGAATGCGTACCTGGCGCGGCTGGGGCCCGACGTTCCCGTGCACAGCCTCAAAGAGATCATCGAGTTCAACCAGCACAATGCTTCACGTGAGATGCCTTATTTCGGCCAGGACTTGTTTGTGAAGGCGGAAGCCAAGGGCCCGTTAACGGATAAGGTTTACCTGGAAGCGTTGGAAAAGAACCACCGACTGGCCCGCACCGAAGGCATTGACGCCCTGATGGATAAGCATCATCTCGACGCCATTGTCGCGCCGACCGGAGGACCCGCATGGATTACCGATTTAGTAAACGGCGATCACGTGGCCGGCGGCAGCTCCAATGCGGCGGCGGTCGCAGGTTACCCGAATATAAATGTCACCGCCGGATATGTTTCCGGCCTGCCGGTAGGAATCTCGTTTTTCGGCCGCGCGTGGAGCGAGCCGGTGCTGATTCGTCTGGCTTATGGCTTTGAGCAAACCGTGAACGCCCGCCGCTCGCCGCGATTTCTCGACTCGATCGATTAAGCTAGTGCGCAAACTCGCTCTCCGCAGACGCAATCTATTAGAGAAACGTTTTAATGGCTGGATCGTCCTTACTCTGAGAGAACATTCAGACCGGCAAGAGGATTTCGGCTGTAGAACTTCTTCCATTCCCGCTGCGATTCTCCGCTCATCGATGTTCATTCTGTACTAATAATGCTCAACTCATGCGGGACTCTCATGTTAGCCTTAGCGCAGGGGGTATATACGATGATGAATCAGGTTGTTCTTTCCCTGCGAAAGGAGTACTCCCGGCTGCAATCTGAACTGGGAAGAGTAGGGAGAGCACTCGAAGCGTTGGGTCATTCTGGCGGGAAACAGTTCCGGAACCGACCGGTACTGAGCAAGGAAGCCCGCGAAAGAATAGCTGAAGCGCAACGACAACGCTGGGCGAAGGCCCGTAAGGCCGCAGCCAAGCTTGAAAAGGCGTCCTGACGCAGTAGTAGTGCTTCGCGCAAAGTGCCGCAGTTGGGCCTCGATCGTAACTTCTCCCAGAATCTTACGGCCGGGGCCTGGCAGGCGGAAAGCGGCGCTGACAAGCGAAGGTTTAGTATCCGCATTTCCTCTTCGCAGCGCCCCGCCCGTCGCCTTAGGTCCAGCGAAACCAGCGCAAGGCCAGCACAAAAGAAAGTCCTCCCCAGATTCCCATCACCAGTAAGCGCGTCCATTGGTGCCACAAAGGTGTGCCCTCCAAAATGCTGGCGCGCAGTGCGTCATTCAAAGCGGTGAGAGGAAGAGCTTTGATAACAGGCAGAAGAACGGCCGGAAATCGTTCATAAGAAAAGAACACACCCGAGAAAATCCACATGGGCATCATGACCAGATTCATCAGTCCGCTTACGCTTTCAATTTTCTGAGCCCGGCTGGCGGTAAGCAGACCAATGCCGCCAAAGCAGATGGCGCCTGTCGTGCCCACGAGAATGATGGCAAAAATCGAACCCAGCACGCGCATGTGAAACGCGATCACGCCTAAGGTCAACAGCAAGGCGATTTCGATAATCATCAGCACCAGGCGGCTGGAAAGCAGCGCAAGCAGAAAGTCGCCTCGGCGCATGGGCGTGCCGACAAAACGTTTGAGCAGCTTGCGCTGGCGCATGTCGACTAGCGCGAAGCCGATACCCCACATACCGGAATTCATCAGATTCATGCCCAGAAGGCCGGGGATAAGAAAGTCGATGTAGCGCGATCCCGGCTCGGAAGAAAGTGACTCGCTGGTGGCGATTACATCTTTGCGCCCGGCGGCTGCCTGAAGCGAGTCATTCACCTCGGCGCGAGCCAGCACGCTTTCGGGACGCGCGGGATCGTACAGATAGCGAACGCCGCCGGAGCTATCCGATTCGATTACCAGATCGTACTTGCCCAGGCGAAATCCCTGGCGCGCTGAATCACTGGACTGAAGATCCACTTTGAATTGCTGATGCTTCGGCGAGTTGCGCAGTAAAGACTCGGCGCGCTGCGCTCCTTCGGCGTTGACAATCGCTACAGAAATGGTCTCCCCCGGCTTGTTGCGGAAGGCGATGCCCAAACCGCTGGCCAGTAAAAGCGGAAAAACGAAGACCCAGAAGACAACTTCCGGCTCACGCTTCAGTTCCAGCATGCGCGCCATCAGCAGGTGCACGTACCCCGACCAGCGCCCGTTGCGCCGCGTGGCGTGGCTTCGCGGTGGCTTCGGTTCAACTGCGGCGATTGGCTCGGCAACACTCATGTTTAAAAGCTATCGCGCCTCCGGTTTCCACTTGTTAAGGAAGGCAAGCAGCGCCTCCGGCGCTAACGAGCGAGCATCTTCGAACTCGCCGTTCTTCTGACTGAAGACGACCTTGCCGTTTGCGTCGAGTACAGCCAGCACCGGCACGCCCTTATCGAGCGGCGTGTCAAGCTCTTTCGCCAGATCGTTGTTCTTTTTGCCATCGTCACCGATGTCCACGTGAACGACTTCGTAGCTCGAGATCGCACTGGCGAAATCCGGACGGCGAAAAGCTATATCCAGCACATGGCAATCGAAGCACCAGTCCGCCCCAAAGACCAGCAACACGCGTTTGTGCTGTGTGGCAGCTTTCGCTTCCGCCTCTTTGATTTCGGCCCGTGCGTCAGCGTTGGCGGGGTAAAGATCTTTCTTCATGTCCGCTGGCTGCTGCAGCTGCGGCGCATCCGTTCTTTCGGCTCCAACAATGCGCCATCGATCGCCTTGTTGCTGCCAACTCACGGCGTCCGTAACGTTATAGAGGCCCTTGTCAGTCTGTATTTCGGATTTGAAAATGACATTGATCCCACTCGGGCGATACCTCAGGCGCACGATTTCCAGCTTGATGCTCTTCGGTTTCAATCCCAGCCAGAAGGCAATATCTTCGCTGGCGCCCTCGCGGCCGTTCTTGGTGTCGATTTCCGGGACCGGATCGGCACTGTAGAAGTTTCTAACAGTGGCCGCGTCGCCGCCGATGACCGCATTCTTCCACTGGTCAAGCGGGTAGAAGAAGTCCCCGCCAGTCGTAGCGACAACACTTACCTGGGCGTTCGCATGCCCCGCCGCGAAGATAAAAATGAGTGCGAGTACGGCAACCAGCGAAAACACTTTGCGGAATTCGTTCGTCAACATAGTGATGGCCTTTCTGTAACAACTCACCGCTTGGGCAGAATCGAATTCGCAGCGCTCATTCGTCACGCAGATGTCTGCCCGTCAAACTCACGAACACATCTTCCAGACTTGCCTGGCGGGTGCTCAGGTGTTGCAGCGAGCTGCTTTGCCTTTTTATTGCTTCCAGCAAAGCCGGAATGGTCAGATGCGGTTCCTTCACATTGAGCGACCACAGGCCACCTTCTTCGCGCGCAGATTCCACGCCGGGGAGACTGCGCCAGCCCTCGTTGCCATCGGCGCCGCCTGCGATGGCAAATTCCACAACATGGTGCCCGCCCAGTCTCTCGATCAAGTCCGCGGGCGTGCCTTCGGCGATGATCTCTCCATGATCGACGATCGCCAGCCGGTCGCACAATCGCTCAGCCTCATCCATATAGTGCGTGGTCAGCAGGACCGTGCCGCCCCCACGCTGGAATTCACGAACAATGTCCCACAATTGCCGCCGGCTCTGTGGATCGAGGCCAGTGGTCGGCTCGTCGAGGAATAAAATCTTCGGATTCGACACCAGAGCCGTCGCCACCGCCAGCCGCTGCCGCTGGCCGCCCGAAAGCTTTCCCACCCAGGCATCGGCTTTCTCGGTAAGCTCAAGTTCGGCAATCACATCGTTGGCCAGGCGCGGCTCGCGATAAAAGCTGGCAAACAGTTCGACGGTTTCGCGGACGGAAAGTTTTTCGGAAAGCCGCGTTTCCTGAAGGGAAATCCCCAGCCACTCGCGCAGTTCGCGGGAATCCTCGCGCCAGGTGC
Source organism: Binatia bacterium (assembly GCA_035538435.1). Taxonomy (GTDB): domain Bacteria; phylum Acidobacteriota; class Terriglobia; order Terriglobales; family Acidobacteriaceae; genus Sulfotelmatobacter. The sequence continues at coordinate 9,806 of DATLKM010000316.1, read as the reverse complement.
GGCCGAAAATGGAAACCTCGCCCGATGTAGGATCGAGCAAGCCTTCGAGGATTTCAATCGTGGTGGTCTTCCCCGCCCCGTTCGGCCCCAGCAGACCGAAGCACTCACCAGCCGCGATTTCAAGACTCAGGCCGCGAACCGCCTCGACCTTGCCGTCATAGGTCTTGCGAAGGTTACGGCACTGAATCGCGGGCGGCACGGAGTGATTCTAATGGATGAATGAAAATGGTGTCGGCCTCCTTGGGTGAGGCGGCCCCGAAGGGCCCGGTGGGCTGCATCTATCAGCGTGGTTGGCGATTCGGTCAGATCGCAAATTTCTCGAATTGGATCGGACAGCTGGGGGAAATCGAGTGGTATAGTGGTATGACCGCTTTGGTTTTTTTGTACTTCTATTAAATTATTCAAGGGACTTACCAAGAACATGGCAATTGCTACTATCAATCCCGCAACCGGTGAAACTCTCAAGACCTTTCAGCCTCTTACCAGCCAGCAGATCGAGCAGAAGCTGCAGCTGGCGGTTGAAACTTTCAATGCCGAGCGCAAGACCCCTTTCGCGGAGCGCGCGCGTCGCATGAACAGAGCGGCTGAGATTCTGGAGCGCGATAAGGAAAAGTTTGGCCATCTGATGACGCTCGAAATGGGCAAGCCCTACAAGGCTGCCGTCGCCGAGGCCATGAAGTGCGCCTCCGGCTGCCGCTACTACGCCGAGAATGCCGAGCGCTTTCTGCAGGATGAAGTGATCGAGACCGGAGCCAAGAAAAGCTTCGTGCGCTATTTGCCCATCGGGCCGATTCTTGCCGTCATGCCGTGGAATTTTCCCTTCTGGCAGGTGGTTCGATTTGCGGCACCAGCGCTCATGGCTGGCAACGTCGGCTTGCTCAAGCACGCCTCCAATGTGCCGCAAAGCGCCTTGGCTCTGGAAGAGATTTTTCTTGAGGCCGGGTTTCCCCAGGGAGCCTTCCAGACTTTGCTCATCGGGTCCCAGCAGGTCGACGCCATTCTCAACGATCCCCGCGTGGTCGCCGCGACTTTGACCGGCAGCGAGCAGGCCGGCATTCAAGTGGGCATGGCGGCGGCGAAGCGTATCAAGAAGGTGGTCCTGGAATTAGGCGGGAGCGACCCCTTCATCGTGATGCCCAGCGCCAACCTTGATGCAGCTGTGGCCACCGCCGTGGAGGCGCGTGTGCTGAATAACGGCCAGTCATGCATCGCCGCCAAGCGCTTTATTGTGGCCGAACCGATTGCCGACGAATTCCAGAAGAAATTCGTGGCGCGCATGGAAAGCCTGCGCATCGGCGATCCCTTTGACGAGAAGACGGAACTAGGACCGCTGGCCACGGCCGATGCCGTGACTTCGCTCGATGAAGACGTGCAGAAAACGGTAAAGGCTGGCGCGAAGGTTCTGACCGGCGGCCATCCGCTGAACCAGCCGGGCAATTATTATGCCCCGACCGTGCTGACCAACATCCCGAAAGAATCACCGGCTTATCGCGAGGAATTTTTTGGCCCCGTGGCTTCGTTATTCCGCGTGAAAAATATTGATGAGGCGATCCGCCTGGCCAATGACAGCCGCTTCGGGCTCGGCGCCAGCGCCTGGACCAACGACGACAAAGAGCGCGAACGTTTCATCAACGAACTGGAGTCCGGCATGGTGTTCATAAATAAGATGGTCGCATCCGACCCGCGGATCCCGTTCGGCGGAGTGAAGCAGTCCGGGCATGGGCGCGAACTCGCCGCCAACGGCATTCGGGAGTTCATGAATATTAAGAGCGTGTCGATCGCCTAGCTTCGTCGGTGGCTCAGAAAGAGCCGGTCCTTCGACCACTTCGCCCGCAATGAAGGCGTCGCTGTTAGTCGCTTGTGGCGCCGATGGTCAGCGTTACGCCATGGATACGGCGCCGGGCGGCACGCTAGCGCTGGACTTCGATAAGCTAAATTTCAGCCACTTGACCATTCCCAATGTAGTAGGTGATATCACTACATTCTGATTTTATGGAAAAGACCATCTCGGCCGCCAACGCGAACCGCAATTTCTCGCAGCTTTTGCGAGCGGTAAAAGAGGGCCAAACCTATGTGGTGACGAGTCACGGTCGCCCGGTTGCACGGATTACTCCTGCTCCCGCAGACTCATCGCGCCGCGCCGCGGCCCATGCTGCCCTACTCGAACGCCTGCGCAATCGGCCCGTAATCGATATTGGCCGCTGGACCCGTGAAGAACTCTACGAGCGAGATTGAACGATTGTGAGGCTGGCCCTCGACAGCAGCGTTCTCGTCTACGCCGAAGGGGTGAACGGCGACTCACGCAAACGGCGCGCTTGCGGTCTTCTGGCCCGCCTTTCCCCGGAGAATACGCTGATTCCCGTGCAGGCGCTGGGAGAACTATTTCGAGTGCTTGTCGGGAAAGCGAAGATTCCACCGAAGCAAGCTCGGGCGGCCCTGTTGAGTTGGCGGGATGATTTTGACCTTATAGAAACTTCGCCTTCTGTGCTGCTGGCGGCCGCTGATCTGTCGGTCGACCATAAGCTGAACATCTGGGAAGCAGTCATCCTTGCCGCGGCGGCGAGTGCCGATTGCCGCCTTCTGCTTTCTGAAGATATGCAGGCAGGATTCACGTGGAACGGAGTCACGGTGGTGAACCCCTTCGCGGCGAAGAGGGATTCGTTGCTGGAGAATCTGTTGGGAACCTGAGTAGCGATCCGGCTCCGCGGGTTCGAAGCAGGCCGACGAGGCGGCTAACTGCACATGGTGATTCTCTTCATTCGTCCGCTCATTGCCTTAGCGTAATCCCACTCAGTACGCTCTGCTGTTTGGCGATCAGCGATTGCGCCCCTTGCCGCGCGAAGCTCATCATCTTCGCAAACTGCGCCTCGTCGAAAGCCTGCCGTTCGGCGGTGGCCTGCACTTCCACCATTTTGTGGCCGGCTGTCATCACAAAGTTCATGTCGACTTCCGCGCGCGAGTCTTCCTCGTAGCAAAGATCGAGAAGGACTTCTCCATCCACAATTCCCACACTGACGGCGCCAACAAAATCGCGCAATGGAACGGAAGTCAATGTGCCCGCCTGCACCAGCTTTTCCAGAGCCAGCCCCAGGGCCACGAACGCCCCCGTAATCGATGCCGTGCGCGTGCCGCCATCGGCTTGAATCACGTCGCAGTCGATCCAGATGGTGCGTTCGCCCAGGCGCGCAAGATCGGTCACAGCGCGCAGCGAGCGCCCGATCAGGCGCTGAATTTCGTGCGTGCGCCCGCTGGCGCGCCCTTTGGCCACTTCGCGGGGAGTGCGGGTGAGCGTGGCCCGCGGAATCATGGCGTATTCGCTGGAAATCCATCCCTTGCCCGAGTTGCGCAGGAAAGCCGGCACAGTCTCTTCGATCGAAGCTGTGCAAATGACGCGCGTATTGCCAACTTCAATCAGTACGGAGCCTTCGGCGGTATGAATGAAATCAGGAACGATGGAAACGGGACGCAGTTGATCGGGCGCGCGATTGTCGGAGCGAAAGAACATAGCGGGATTGTAAATGAGTCCACAGTCGTGAGTCTGAAGGCTGAGAGTCGCTCCCAATGACCACACCCGTGTTCGCTCGTATTCCCTGTCTTAAGCCCGTTTCAAATAAAGGAACGCCATTCTGCTAAAGGACGCGACAGCCGCCTGCATCACTGCGGTGTCCCGGCTTCGCCCTTGTTCCCGGCCGGTTGCTGCGCGGCTTCTTTGGGCTTCGCTGGCAGGTTGAACAGTCTTCGCACCACGTCAATCACCGTGGTCGCCTCCGATTCCTTGGCAGCTGTTTTCAGGGTCGTGATCGGCGTGTGCATCACTTTATTGATGATGCCGCGCGTCAGGGCTTCCACCGCAATCTCTTGCTCCGGTGTCAGATGCCCCATGCGCCCGCGGATCCTGTCGATTTCGGCCTGGCGGATGGTTTCGAGATGGTCCTGCAAGGAAACGATGGTGGGCACGACATCGAGCGTGTGCGACCGGGCCTCGAACTTTTCCACCTCGCTGGCGATGATCGCTTCCGCCAGTTCGGCTTCTTTGCGGCGGTCGGCAATGTGTCCGGCCACGGCCTGCTGAAGATCGTCGATGTCGTAGGCAAAGATGCCGTCGAGCTTGGCCATTTCCGGCGAAACATCGCGGGGGACGGCAATATCGATAAAAAACATGGGCCGGTTCTTGCGGCGGGAGAGAAATTGCTCACCGTGCTCGCGGCGGAAAATGGCGTGCGGCGCCCCGGTCGAGGTAATGACGATATCGGCGCGGTCGCACGAATTGTAGAGGTCCTCGAATTTAATGGCCTGGCCATTGAAACGCTGCGCCAGACCGATGGCGCGCTCGTAAGTACGGTTGGCGACGAAAATGGAAGCGCAACCATGGGCCATCAGATGCCGCGCGGCCAGTTCGCTCATTTTTCCCGCACCCACGATAAAGACGTTTTTGCCCTGCAGCGTGCCAAAAATCTTCTTGGCCAACTCCACCGCGACCGAGGCGATGGAAACGGAAGAGGAGCCGACCGCGGTTTCAGTCCTCACCCTTTTGGCCACGGCAAATGCGCGGGTGAAGAGTTGATCGAGTTGTCCGCGCACCGAGCCGACCGCGCGCGCGGTCGCGTAGGCTTCTTTCACCTGGCCGAGAATTTGCGCCTCGCCCACAACCATCGAATCAAGGCTTGCCGCCACCCGAAAGACATGGCGGACCGCGTCTTTTTCGCGGAACTCGTACAGATGCGGATCGAGCGCATCGGCCTGCAACTGAAAGTGCTCGTGAAGAAAGCCGCGAAGATCGGCCGAGCCGTTGCTGGTATGCGTGATCACTTCCACGCGGTTGCAGGTGGAGATGATCATGCCCTCTTCGATGCCCGGGTGCGACGCGAGATTACGGCAACAATCTGGAAGACGCGATTCGGGGATGGCCAGCCGCTCCCGCACTTCGAGCGGTGCGCTCTTGTGATTCACGCCGATGAGCTGATATCTCATTCCTGGCCACTCATGAAGCGGCAAACCGGTGAATCGTCGAAAAATAATTCGCCGCCCAGGCCACAATCGCCGCCACCACGACACAGGTGGCGAGAACGGCGGCGCGGCGGCCGCGCCAGCCAGAATTCCAGCGCGTAAATACCATCACCATGTATACGACCCACATCAGGATCGACAGCAGAATCTTGGGATCTCCGAAGTCGACATGGCCGTAGGCCGAGATTGCCACCACCGATCCGGTGATCAGGCCCAGCGTCATGAAAGGAAAACCGAGCAGCAAAGACCGGTAGCCGATCTGGTCGATGGTTTCCAGCGCGGGCAGAAAGGAAATCAGGCTCGTGGGATTTTTGGCCTTCAGGCGGCGTTCCTGCAAAAGGTAGAGCAGGCTGGCCCCGAAGCTGAGCACCAGCGCGGCATAGCCGGTGAAGATCAGGATGATGTGCGCGATCAACCAGCCTTTGGCCTGCACAAAGCTGGTCAGCAAAACCGGCTGCTCGCCCGCGGCAGCCACGAAGGTAAGAAAAAAGACAAAGGGAAAAACCACCACTCCCGGCGAGGTCGACTTATATAAGGCGTAGATGACCATAAAAAATGTCATCGACAGGAATCCGAGAAGCGACTCCCCGTTGTTTACAGATGCGCGGACCGCGCGATCGGAAAGGAACAATTCCACCAGGGAGACAAAATGAAACACCATGCCCAGGCTGGCGGCGTGAAGCGCGATGCGGCTGAACAGGTCGTTGGTGCGACGCAGCGCAAAAAAGGCGTAGACCAGCCCCACAAAATAACAGGCCAGCGCGAAACGGAGCCAAAGTAAAGACATAAGCCAGCTAAGTATCGAGGGTTGTTGGGCTTATTGCAAGCAACCGCCGGCTTTACATCAATCCCGACGAACCCTTTTCCCTCCACGCATTATATTCTTCCTATTCCGGGCCGAGCGAAACGGCAAAGGTCACGCGGGGTTGTGACAGCCGTCACAAGGCGGGCCAGCCAATACTCGGCCTTCAGCGCTAAGCCGCGGGAAGGAAATCATTCGATGCCGAGGGCGGCCAGACTTTGCTCCAGCGCGGCAGCGTCCACGATCAGCCGCCGGCCGTTGCCCTTTACATCTTCGAGTTCGTCGAAAGCTTGAAATAGGCGCAGCTTGGCCGCCGCGTACTGCTCGGGCTCGGTGGCCGGCCTGCGGTGAGCGGACGACCACGCAGTCAACGCCGTTTGCCGCAAAAACACACTGACGGCGAAGGTAAGCTTGCGGTCGGAAGTGACGTCGAAGACAAATTCGATCGCGGGCGCTTCCGGGTCGCTCGCCAGCGCCGGCCGCTGGCCCACAAAATAATACTGATAGACATATCCTTGGCCGCCGGTGTAAGTCTTCAGGCGCCGGACGGCCTTATCCCCAGCCATGCCGCTATTATGCACGTTCGCGGACGGAAACATGCGTCGCTGGGAAAAGCGGGGGTTGCGGCCGCCGCTCCCCGCGAAGTTGGGCGAAGCTAAGTTTGCGGAGAGAATTTGCCGATGTCTTTTATGCATGGCGCCGACTTGGGAGTGGATCGTGTGGACAGCGATGCCCGCCTTGCTGGGCGCGCAGCAGTTTCACATCTACCGCATGCGTCGCGACGGCAAAAAGCGCGACGAGCTGTTTCAGATCGTCACCGAAAACGCGGCCGACATGATCGCGCTGGTCGACGTAAAAGGCCGCCGCCTCTACAACAGCCCGGCTTACAAACGCATTCTTGGTTATTCCCCGGCCGAGCTGAGCGAAACCTCGGCGTTTGAGCAGATCCATCCCGACGACCGCTACAAAATTCTCGAGGCCGCGCGCGAGGCGCGCTCGACCGGCGTGGGAAAAAAGCTCGAGTACCGCATCCGCCACAAGGACGGCAGCTGGCGGGTGCTGGAGTCGGTGGCGGGCACCATTCGCGACCAGAACGGAGACGTTTCGAAGCTGGTCATCGTCAACCGCGACATCACCGACCGCAAGCGCGCCGAGGAGCAGGCCGAGCACAACTCGTTTCACGACAGCCTGACCGGGCTGCCCAACCGGCGGCTGTTTCTCGACCGCCTCGAACACGTTTTCGAGCGCTCCCGCCGCGGCCACGGGCCGCAGTTCGCGGTGCTCTTCGTCGATCTCGACCGGTTCAAGGCCTTCAATGACACCATGGGCACAAGCGTCGGGGACCAGGTGATCGCCGAGGTGGGCCGGCGGCTGGGGGCGTGCCTGCGCGAAGAGGACACGGCGGCGCGCCCTGGCGGCGATCCCGGCGCACATCATGCCGTGCTCTCGCGCCTGGGTGGGGACGAGTTCACCATCCTGATTGAGGCCATCCGCGATCCCAGCGACGCCATGCGGGTGGGGCAGCGCATCCTGGCCGCGTTGGCCGCGCTGTTTCTGGTGGAAGGGCGCGAGGTGCAGACTTCGGCAAGCATCGGCATCGCCCTGAGCACGGCCGCGCACATCCGGGGAGAAGACGCCTTGCAGGACGCCGAAGCGGCGGCGCGCCGCGCCCAGGCGCTCGGGGGCGGCCGCTGTGAACTCTATGACGAAGCCATGCACGCGCGCGCCGTCGGCCGGCTGAAGCTCGAGAGCGAACTGCGCGCGGCCCTGGAAAAACAGGAGTTTCGACTTTTTTACCAGCCCATCGTGCAACTCGAAAGCGGTGACATCAGGGGTTTTGAGGCGCTGGTGCGCTGGCAGCATCCGGGACAAGGTTTGATTTCCCCTGACAAATTTCTGGCCGCGGCGGAAGATTCCGGCCTGCTGGCCGCGACCGGGGAGTGGATATTGCGTACCGCGTGCCGTCAGTTGCAGCATTGGACAGAGGCCATGCCGGGGAGCGAGGCGCTGGCCGTGGCGGTGAATGTTTCGCCGCGGCAACTGGCGGGGGAGCGCTTTGCTCACGGGGTGGAAAAAATTCTGTGGGAGACGGGGCTCGCGCCCGAACGGCTGCATCTCGAGTTGGGTGAGAGCGTGGCCGACGCCGAAGCGCAGCTCGCCGAATCGGTGCTGGCCCGGCTCAAAAGCCTGCATGTCCGGGTCACGCTCGACGATTTCGGCGCCGGCCATTCGTCCCTGGCGGCTCTACAGCGCCTTCCCCTCGACGCGGTGAAAATCGACCGCCCTCTGGTCGCCGCCATGTTGGCCGACCGCAGGCGCATGGAGATGCTGGAGTTGATTATCACGATCGGGCAGCGGCTGCGCCTGAAGACGATCGCGGTGGGCGTGGAATCGGCGCGGCAGGTCGAACGGCTGCGCGCCATCGGCTGTGATCTGGGGCAGGGCTATTATTTTTCCCCGCCAGTGGATGCGGCGGCGGCAGAAAAATTGCTGCGGCAGCACACCCTCGGCGCGGCACGCGCGGCGGACGCGCGCTAGCCCTGGTTCCTCTTTTTCCCCGGCCCGTTTTCGGCGGCTTTATCGCCCCTCATCCGTCAATTTTGGCGTCCCGCAATTGCCGCACCGCGGTCTCTGAACTGACCGGCGAATAATAGACCTCCTTGAATGTGTACGAGCGGGCCTTTGAGGCCAGCACCGGCATGATCTCGATGTGCCAGTGGTAGTCTTCGTCGATGGTCTTCCAGTAGCCCAGCGCTTTTGAAGGATGCAGGCTGTTGGGGGAGGTGTGCAGCACCAGATGAAAGCCTTCGGTCAGGGCGCGCACCCGCTGCAGGGTGCGCCGCAGCAGCGCGGCCAGGTGGACGCGCAGCCCCGGCCGCGACAGGCCGGTGCGCTCAAACGATGCCTCGTGGTTGCGGGGGATGATCCAGGTTTCGTAGGGCACGCGCGGAGCGTAGGGGCCGATGGCCACGTAGTCGCCGTGGGCCTCAATGACGCGCGAGGCCTGGCGCTCTTCCTGGGCCAGAATGTCGCAGAAAACGCAGCGCTCTTTCGACAGAAAATACTCGCGCCCGGCGCGCAGCTCGTAAAGCACGCGGCGGGGCACGAACAGGGTTGCGGTGAGCTGCGAGGTGGGATGATGAAACTCCTGGCCGGCGTTGGGACCGAAATCCTTGTACAGGCTGACGTACTTGATGCGGGCATCGCGCTTTAAATCGAGGATGCGCTCGGCCGCCAGGCGCAGGAACAGGCCCACCTCGTCGTCGGTCGCCTGCCAGAGTTGGCGGTCATGGCCGGGGTTTTCTACCAGCACCTCATGGGCGCCGACCGAGCTCATGCGGTCGTAGATGCCGTCACCCCGGCGGCCGGGTTCGCCTTCAATGTGGTACAGCGGGTTCGGATGCACCATGGAGCGCGCCGACCAGCCGCTCGCGCCCGGCACGGCGGCGATGACCTGGGTCGAGTCGGGCGAGTCGGGGCAGAAGCGGCAGCCGCTCGGCGGGCGGGGAACGGTCTCCGACCGGTCGTCGCCGGTCATGACCCAGGAGCGGGTGATGGGATCTTTGCGGAGTTCCATGCATTAGGTAAACACTAGGGCTGAGAGGGCGTCAACTGCCAAGTCGGGAGCGCGCATTTTCCTTGTCCCCAGGCCGGCCGGCAAATACGCGGGTGAGTCGCGCTGCGGGGGACACTTTCCGTTTGGTTACGTACCTTTGGGCACAGACATCCACAGCGGCGCACGCGAAAGTTCTTGCTATAATCCGCGCCAAGCCCATGCTTATTTAACTGGACTGGCCCAACCGGACTCGCGCCCTTGATGACAGAGCCCTCGACCCCGCTGATGCGGCAGTATGCCGCGGTGAAACACCAGCACCCGACCGCCCTGCTGTTTTTCCGCCTGGGCGATTTTTACGAGCTGTTCTTTGACGATGCTGTGGTCGCGGCCAAAGAGCTGCAGATTACCCTCACCTCGCGCAACAAGGAAAAAGGCGTCTCG
>DATLKM010000315.1:0-20031 GCA_035538435.1 Binatia bacterium | reverse complement strand
TCCTTCGTTGGTTTGAATCTTGCTGACTGTGCCGTCGCCATAGTTCGCGCCCCAGATGTCGGCCCCGTCGAAGGCGACACCGTAGGGCTGGTTACCCACGGCGAAACTGATCGCCAAGTTAGCTTTATACCAATGCAAAAGAGCAATCTTTAGCGGGTCAGTGGTAAGTGTCGGCGTCACAGGCGCGGCAGTCGCCGTCTGCGCCCATCCTGCCTGCGCAACAAGCAAGCCGGCGGCAAGTGACACAAGGAGTGAATAGAATTTGCATTTCATGATCGTTAACTCCCAAGGGTTCGGCCCAGGAAAAATTCGAAAACAACTATCGGCGGCGTTGGAAACGACCGGGGGGCTGCGTTCAGCGCTCGTTCAAGTCCAACGATCGTGGCCCGGTCCGGTGAGACTGTCAAGCGAAAATCCTCGGGTACAGCTGGGGGAGAAAAAGAGGGAGACAGAAAATAGGGCCCGGCCAGTGAGCCGTGCCCTTTGCAGTTGGACGGAGAGAGATGCTGAGGCCGCTTAGAAACTTGGGAGAGTTTCGCTGCAACAACAGCTAATCCAACGTAGGCTTGGCCGCCGCCTGAGTTGTCATAGAAATGTAAAAAGTGAGTCAGGCTTGGGTTGCGATCAGGCGTGCGATCAGGCCTGCGTACGGTCTTGGAACTCCTCGTGCCAGGCCATTTGAATCGCTTCCAACTTTCCCTCATTCGAAGCCTTGGGGTCGCCCTTGAAATCGGGCAGTTCAGTCACGTAGCGATGCAGGTCGGTGAAGCGGACGGCAAGCGGGTCGATCTCAGGATGGGCTTCGGATAAAAGAATGCCGAGATCTTCGGCGTCGTCCCATGTGAGAGGTTTAGGCATGTTGTCGCTCCTTGCGATCCCTGATTTTCCACATGCGCTCGATCTGAATCTGCGCGGGCCAGACGGTCAATTCGTGCACCGTATGTCGTCAATGCGCCACCCTGACCTACCCTGTGTCCCTCTGTGCCCTCTGTGTTTAAAAACACAAGCCAGAGGATCACAGAACCCGGCTGAGGTAAAGCCCAAAGCCGGAGGCCGAAGCCCCCGCTAGTGTTCTTCCGATACGTAATTTCTGTTCCACGCAGGAATCTCAACCACAACCTTGCCCGGCTTCACGATCTGCACCTGGCAGCCGAGACGCGAGTTTAGCTGTAAGTCGGCGGCCATGTCCAGACGGTCGGCCTCGTCGTCCTCCATGGGAGAAAGATTTTCAGCGCCTTCTTTGATCCATACGTGGCAGGTGGTGCAGGCGCAGTTGCCGCCGCAGGCGTGGTCGAGTGGTATTCCGTAGTTCAGCGCGACATCGAGAAGCGACTCTTCCTTGCCGTGATCTTCATAGGGCAACTTGCCGTGCTCAAACTGCACTGTCTTGCCCTGAGGAAGAAACGTTACTTCTACCGTATTTTCGCCGGCGGGCGCTTCTTCCGTGAGCGTGCCGGTCTCGTGGATTTCTTCTTCTGCCATTCCAACTCCTGACTTACCCTGTGCTTCTCTGTGCTCTCTGCGTTTAGGCTTCAAACTCAGAGGGCTAACGGGAACACTAAGGAATCATTCAAATCTCGCCTTCGCCACCAACGCTGACATGCGCACCCTCGGAATCTTCAAACTGCGCAAGCGTTCCTCCGAAATCCTGCTTCTTGGGCGGCATGGTAAATTTCACATTCTTGGCGCGCATGTCCTGGTAAAACTTCGCGAGGTCGGCAACATTGAAGCCGATCTCAAACGTGCCTGCCTTGTTCTTTTCCCGCGCCGGATGCAAGGCAAGTGTGGTTTCGCCGGTTGCGAATTCACTCCATTCCGGCGACTGAAACTTCAGCGGCAGCCCGACGGTATCGCGGTAAAACTTCACTGCACGGTCCATATCCGCAACGAACTCAATCACGTAACTGAGCTTAGCTGACATGCCCCTCCTGCCTTTCCCTGTGCACCCCTCTGTCCCCGTGTTTAAGCCTTCAAAACAGAAGACACAGACACTCGCAGGGGAATTACTCAAACTCCGCCTTCGCCACCGGATGCGGCGCCACAGGTCCTTCGCCCATGTCGGCCTCATCCATCGTTTTGCCTTTCAAAGCCGTCGAAACCGCGCTGTCCATCATCAATTCCGCGAGATGGGTCGTCGCCTGATTCAGCACTTCGATTGCATTTCGAATGGCCTGATAATCGTCTTCATCTTTCACCGCCAGCAGGGCCTTCTCCAGCTTGGCGATTTTTTTCTTTTCCTCGGTGGTGAGCCGGCCCCAGGCCGCATTCTTCTTTGCCTTGTCGAGCGCAGCCATAATCGTTCCCGCTTCATTGCGGGCCTCAATCACCTGCCGCTGGCGGAAATCCTCCTCCGCGCTGTCGAACGAGTCGAGAATCATGCTCTCCACCTGTTCGTCGGTCAGGCCATAGCTTGGTTGCACCTGGATCTCGGCTTCTTTGCCGCTGCGCTGCTCGCGCGCGGAAACATGCAGAATGCCGTTCGCATCAATCAGAAACTTGACCTCAATGCGCGCCATTCCGGCCGCCATCGGCGGAATTCCCTTCAGATCAAACCGGGCCAGCGACCGGCAATCTTTGGCCAGTTCGCGCTCGCCTTGCAGGACGTGGATGGCAACGTTCGCCTGCCCATCGACCTGGGTGGTATAAAACTGGGTCGCCGAAGCTGGAATCGTCGAATTGCGCAGAATAATTTTATCGGTGACGCCGCCAGCCACTTCGATTCCAAGGGAAAGCGGTGTGACATCGAGCAGCAGCGTGCCTTCCGTCGCCGGCGACCCTCCACCAAGAATGTCGGCCTGCACCGCCGCGCCGAGGGCCACCACTTCGTCAGGATTCAAGTCCACATGAGGATCGCGCTTGAACAGCTCTTTTACCAGCGCCCGAACCTTCGGTATGCGAGTAGAACCGCCGACGAGAACAACTTCGTCGATCTGTTCTGGCTTCAATCCGGCATCTTTCAACGCCTGCTTGCTCGGGCCGACAGTGCGGCCAATGACCGGCTGGATCAACTCTTCGAATTGTTCCCGGGTAATCTCCCGCAGATAATGCTTGCCGCCGGGAAGCTCGACCTCCAGTTTCGCCGAACCTTGCGACGACAGCGCAATCTTGGCTTCGATCACCGCCTTGCGGATCAACTGCACGATCTCCGCGTTGCGCCGGACATCGACCCCAAGATCGCCCTGAATATCGTCAAGCGCGATAGTGATCAGCAGGTTGTCGATGTCATCGCCGCCAAGGTGTGTGTCGCCGTTGGTCGCGATGACTTCAAAAATGCCGTCGTGCAGCCGGAGAACCGAAATATCGAATGTACCGCCGCCGAGATCGTAGACCGCGACGATTCCGTTCTGCTTTTTGTCGAGACCGTAGGCGAGCGATGCGGCCGTCGGTTCATTCACCAGGCGCAGAACTTCGAGTCCGGCAATGCGGCCGGCATCTTTCGTCGCCTGCCGCTGCGCATCGTTAAAGTACGCCGGGACCGTGATGACCGCCTTCGCGACCGGCCCGCCGAAATAGCGCTCGGCGTTGCGCTTGAGCTGGCGCAGAATCAGCGCGGAGATTTCCGGGGGCGTGAAAGTCTTGTCGCCAAGCTTGATGCGCAAAACTTCACCGGGCTGAAGATCGTCAGACAGACGGAACGGAAACAGCTTCAACTCTTCCCGAATGTCTTCCACTCCGCGCCCCATCAGGCGTTTGATCGAATACACGGCGCGCCCGGGAGTCGAGATCAGGGCATTGCGGGCCGCATTGCCAATCACCGGCTGATGATTCGCATCCAGGGCCACGACCGAAGGGACAAGATTCGAGCCGTCTTCCCCCGGAATGACGACAGGCTTCTCCCCCTGCATGTACGCCACGAGAGAATTCGTGGTGCCCAGATCGATGCCGACAATGCGATCAGAATTCATTGTGTGATTTCGCCACCGGGTGATTTGGCGGTCGAAAAATACTGGCGACCGCCGTCACTCAATGACCCGATAGCTCAATTCTCCAGGGTCTCGCTCACATCCCTTACCAGATTGCGGATGTAGTTTCTGCGGTTCAGCACATCCACCATCTTGTCGAGCGCGTGCTTGCGCTCTTCCTGCGAAACTGGCGCTCCCGCTTGCGTCCGCTCGATCAGCGCATCCCATTTCTTCCAATCTTCCTTCAATTCATCCAGCAGCGCCTCGTACTTTTCTTCCAGTTCCAGCTTTTGGCGGCCGATTTCCTCAATTAACGCGGGGTCGTCTTCGCCCATTTTCTTCTGCGCCCGCAACTCTTCCAGTTGCATGTTCAGTTCAAAGACTTCTTCCAGAAGACCAGGAGGGACAATCTGTTTTTTGACCGCTCCCGTGGCGCGCGCCCGCTCCGTCGCGCTCCTCGACTGTTCTTCCAGTTCAATGCCCTCCAGCCGCAGCAGATACTGCGTCCGCCGCACCGGGTCCTTCAACGTTCTGTGCGCGTCATTCAGCATCGAGCTTTGCTGCAGGCTCCATTCCTGCTCCTGCCCGCCGGCGCGGGCGTTGATATCGGGATGCAGCCGGCGGCTCAGTTCGTAGAAATCTTTCTCCAGCGCGGCCACATCCACATCCAACTTGCGCGCCAGCCCGAAATACGAAAAATAATCCACCGGCGCCGGAGGCTGCACCTTGCCGCAGGCTTCGCAAAAGTGCTCCGCGCGCATGGATCCGCACGACCAGCACGTCTGGCTCTGCTCCGTCGCGGCCTTAACTCCGATCACTGTGAGGGGTTGCGCCATCACACCGTCCCAGAAACTTCACCGCCGAGAGCGCAGAGTCCGCGGAGAACGATGGGCTTTGTTCTCGGCGCACTCGGCGTTCTCGGCGGTTAATTTTGTTCCTGCTCAAGCCGAAAACGAAGTCCCGCAGCCGCACGACTTGGTAGCCTGCGGGTTGACAAACACGAATCCCTGCTGCATCAGCGTTTCCTGGTAATCGAGGATCATGCCGTGCAGGTAGATGAACGACTTCGGATCGACGAACACGCGCACGTCGCCGAACTGAAAAATCCTGTCGCGCTCGCGTGGCTGCGTATCGAAGCGGATGTTGTAACTCAACCCGGAACAGCCGCCGCCCTGCACGCCGAGGCGCAGACCACCCTGTTCGGCCGAGATGCCTTCCTTCGACATGGCAGACTTGATCTTCGCCACGGCCTTGTCGGTCACGGCAATGCCTTTGGCAACGGGCGCGGATTGTTCGATTGCGGTAGTCATAATCGAAAACTTCGAGCTGCGAGCCCCGCGAGCGAGCCACGAAATAACTGGCCGACCTTGCCCGCCGCTCGTAGCTCGTCGCTCGCAGCTACTTCGCTTCTACGGCGACGGGCTGCGCGGCTTCCTGCTTCTTCTTCCAGTCGCCGATAGCCGCGCGAATCGCGTCTTCCGCCAGCACCGAACAATGGATCTTCACCGGTGGCAGCGAAAGCTCCTTCACGATGTCCATGTTCTTGATGGCCAGGGCTTCATCTACAGTCTTGCCCTTCACCCACTCCGTGGCCAGCGAGGACGACGCAATCGCCGAGCCGCAGCCGAACGTCTTGAACTTGGCTTCCTCAATGACGTTGGTCTCGCGGTTGACCTTGATCTGCAGCTTCATCACGTCGCCGCACTCGGGCGCGCCGACCAGGCCGGTGCCAACATCGGAGCTGTTCTTGTCCATCGAGCCGACGTTACGCGGATTGTTGTAATGATCGATTACCTTGTCGCTGTATGACATGTGCTCTCCTGAATTGCCTCACTTTTACCGCAGGGGCTGAAGCCCCATCTCAACCAAGTCACTTACAGCACGACTAAAGCCGTGCCCTGATACGAAACCTCATCACGAGGGTTCGTCAGAAATCTTAGTGCGCTTCTCCCGCCCACTTCACATCTTTCAGATTGATGCCTTCCTTCGCCATCTCATAGAGCGGAGAAAGTTCGCGCAGCCGCTCCACCGTTTCAATCACGCGATCGGCCACATAGTCGACTTCCGCTTCCGTGTTGAAGCGGCCGATGCCGAAGCGGATCGAGCTGTGCGCCAGATCGTCGCCCGCGCCCAAGGCTTTCAATACATAAGATGGCTCCAGCGTGGCAGAGGTGCACGCCGATCCGCTGGAAACCGCAATATCGTTGATGCCCATCAGCAGCGATTCGCCTTCCACGTAGGCAAAGCTGATGTTCAGGTTTCCGGGAAGACGATGCTCCATGGAACCGTTGATGTAAGTTTCGTCGAGCCGGTTCATGATGCGCTCGCGCAGGCGTTCGCGCAGAGCCGTAAGTTTCGCCGTCTCCTCGGCCATGTCTTCCTGTGCGATCGCGCATGCCTTGCCCAAGCCGACAATCCCGGGAACGTTCAATGTTCCCGACCGCATGCCGCGCTCGTGCCCGCCGCCGTCAATGATGGCCGAAATCTGCACCCGCGGATTCTTGCGCCGCACATATAGCGCACCCACTCCCTTGGGCCCGTACATCTTATGACCGGAGATCGACGCCAGATCGATATTGTTCTTGTTCACGTCGAACGGGACCTTGCCGATGGCCTGGGTCGCGTCGGTATGGAAGATCACGCCCTTCTCGCGGCAGAGCTTGCCGATTTCGGTAATCGGCTGAAGCACTCCAATTTCGTTATTCGCAGCCATGATGGTGACCAGGATCGTCTTGTCGTCCATGGCGCGCTTCAGGTCTTCCAGGTCGATCAAACCGTCTTTCTGGACGGGTAAATAGGTCACGCGGTAGCCATACTTCTCCAGGCGCTTGCAGGTATCGAGGACTGCTTTGTGCTCGGTGACCGCGGTGATGATGTGGTTGCCCTTCTCGCGGTACATCTCGGCGACGCCCTTGATAGCGAGGTTGTCGCTTTCCGTCGCGCCTGAAGTAAAAATGATTTCTTTCGTCGTGGCGCCGATCAATTTTGCGATGCGCTCGCGCGCCGTCTCCACGCCCTCTTCTCCGGCCCATCCGAACGAATGATTGCGGCTCGCGGCATTGCCGAACTTCTCCATGAAAAAGGGAAGCATCTCCTCCAGCACCCGCGGGTCCATGGGTGTGGTGGCGTGATTATCCATATAGATCGGCAACTTCACTCCCTTGGGTGCCGGGATGTGCGTCACTGGCAGTTGCTGGGGGACTTTTACATCCGTGCTCATAAATCGCTTCTCCTACCTGCTTAGATACCCGAAACTTTTCTTTCGCTACACAATTGTGACTAACTCCGCGGGTTTGGCCACGGTTGGCGCTTCCGTCTCCGGTTCTTCGCGCATGTGTGAAATCTTGATGCGCTTCAGCACCGCTTCGATGCTCTCGTTCACCTTGCGCAACGGTTCGCGAATGTTGCACCGGTCGCTCTGATCGCACTCCCCTCGGACCGTGACGCACGAGGTGATAAACAGCGGGCCGTCGATGGCTCGAATCACTTCGAACGCCGAAATCGTGTGCGCGGGGCGCGCCAGTCGATAGCCGCCATTGATACCGTGCTGCGATTGCAGCAGCCCCGCCTTCACCAGGCGCTGAAGAATCTTCGCCAGCGCTTCGGGAGGTATCCCAAACGAATAGGCAACATCCTTGGCGCTCGCGCTGCCCGATTCATGGGCATGGTCGGCCAGATGCTTCATCGCCATCAGCGCATAGTCCGCTTTTTTGGTGAGCTTCAGCATCGGGAAACGGGTCGCCATATGCGACCAAACGCGCCGGATTTAACTCCGACCTTTTCTGTCGTATTTCATTCTACGTCTCGTTACCGTGGTTACGCAAGCCTTTCCAGCCAGCGTCCACATCGACGCGCCCAACAGCAAATATTGCCGGCTGAGCGGGTTGGCGCAAGGATGGACTTTTGGCCGGGATTGAACAGCCCGTTACCCTCGAGCATCCGGGGCCGTCCGGCAGAAATTCACACCCCAGGACTTGACAAGCGCCAAAGCGAAGCTAAAATACCGGAAATTCCCGCGAATCGATCCCTCCGGCCACTTTTGAGGGCGACGCTTCCGGATTTATGAGCTCTAAGCCGTTGCCGCCCGCCAAGAACGTCAAGCCTCCCTGCAAGCATCCACGCGTGCAAATCGTCAGCCGCGACGAAGACGCCGAATTCGTCGAGTGCCTGGAATGCCGCGAGGTCTTCGAGTCCAGCGAACTGAAAGACATGACGATCGAGGAGCGCGTCGAACGCGAATCGCTCGAGTAAGGTTCTGGGCATTGGTGACGTTGGTAACCAATGCCGGCGCGTTCTTTGTTGTTGCCGCCCCCTTCAGCTGTTATTGTCTGGCCGGGGCGTGCATCCGCACGAAAGCCAACTCATGTCCGCAAAAGCACTGGTAGTCGATGACTCCATGCTCATTCGTTATACCGTCTGCCGCTCTCTGGAAGAGCGCGGCTTCACCGTCGAGTCCGCCACCAACGGCACCGAGGCGTTGCAGATTCTCGCGCGTTTCCGTCCCGATGTGATCGTCACCGACATGCAGATGCCGAAAATGTCGGGCGGTGAACTCATCACCGAACTCAAGAAACACCCGAATACCGCCGACATTCCCGTCATTATTGTGGCGGGGCGCGGCAGCGGCTTTGACGAGAAGGAAAAGCGCGCCAATTTTGCCATCTACAAAGACATCGATATCGAGAGCCAGTTGGAAAAAGCACTGAATGCGCTGATGAACGGGGAAGGATAATAGGGGCCTACCGCAGCGCCAGGCTCGCTTCCGCCGAAAAATCCATCTTCGCGAAATCCCCCGCCAAAAACTTGGGATACGCCGCCGCAGCGATCATCGCCGCGTTATCCGTGGAAAGCGGCCGGGAAGGGAAGTAAACTGCCAGCCCATCTTCCGCGGCACGTCGCTCAAATGTTGCCCGCAACTCATTATTGGCCGCAACTCCTCCGGTAACGAATAACGTCGCAGCCTGGGCCGCGCGCGCCGCCGCCAGTGTTTTACCCACCAGGTCCTCCACGATAGCCCGCTGAAACGAAGCCACCAGGTCCAACGTTTTCTTGTCGCAGTGCGCAAGATAGTCTTCCGGCCTGGGCTTGGCGATCGAGCTCAACGCCCTGCGGCGCTGCTCGATCGAAGCCTGCATCGCGTGCACTTCCACGTACCGCAACACCGCCGTCTTAATCCCGCTGTAGGAAAAATCGAACCGCGGCCGGTCAAGCGCCGGATGCTTGCGTTCGCGCCGATCCGGATGCTTGATCTGCGCCGGAGGGAACTTTACCGCCTGCGCATCGCCATATCGAGAAAGCCGGTCAATCACCGGGCCGCCGGGGTATCCCAGCCCCAGCAACTTGGCCACTTTATCGAACGCTTCGCCCGCAGCATCATCCCGCGTGTGCCCGATGTTCTCGTAGGTCCAGCCGTTGCCTTTCTGCGAAGCCAGATAAAGATGCGTATGTCCGCCCGAAACCACAAGCGCCAGAACCGGAAACGTGAGCTCGTTGTTTCCCTTCTGCCTTTCTTCAAGAAGTACGGCGTGAATATGCCCTTCGAGATGGTTCACCGCAATCAGCGGCTTCTCCAGGGCGAAAGCCAGCGCCTTCGCATAGCTGATTCCGACCAGCAACGCCCCTGCCAACCCCGGCCCGCGCGTGACCGCAATCGCATCGACCGAGCCATAGCTCTGTTTCGCCTCAGCCAGAGCCTGCCGCACCACCGGTACAATCGCCTTCAAATGCTCGCGTGACGCGAGTTCCGGTACCACGCCGCCGAAAGGCTGATGCGTCGCGATCTGCGACGCGACTACATTCGAAATCATCCGCTCGCCCGAACGCACCACCGCCGCCGCGGTTTCGTCGCAGGATGTTTCAATGCCGAGGATGTAGGTGTCAGACATGGATCAGCGCGCTCACTTAATATTATTAGAACGCACGAAATCCACAATGCGGAAAGCCTTCGCCATTTCGATCATCCAAACCCTCCGCGAGCGCGGCTTCCAGGCCTATCTCGCCGGCGGGTGCGTGCGCGATCTTCTGCTGGACCGCGAACCAAAAGACTACGACGTAGCGACCAGCGCCACGCCCAACGAAGTCATGCAGATTTTTCCCAACTCGTTCGCCGTAGGCGCGCAATTCGGCGTAGTCCTGGTGCCGTACCCAGTGTCCCCAGTGCCCCCTGTGTTTAAAGGTTTTGAAGGTATCGACGCTTCGCCAATCGACGCCGCCGCCAGCGAGACACACACGGTGGAAGTAGCCACCTTCCGTAGCGACCTAGCCTACTCCGATGGCCGCCATCCCGACGCTGTCCGCTTCAGCCAGGACCCGCGCGAAGACGTGGTTCGCCGCGATTTCACCATCAACGGCATGATGCTTGATCCCGTCACCAATGAAGTGCTGGACTTCGTCGGCGGACGCCACGATCTCGAAGCCGGCATCGTCCGCGCCATCGGCGATCCCGACCGCCGCTTTGGAGAAGACAAGCTGCGCCTGTTGCGCGCCGTGCGCTTCGCCGCCCGGTTTCAATATGAAATTGAAAGTCAAACGTTCGCTTCAATTCATAACCACGCGCCCGAAATTGCACTGGTTTCCCGCGAGCGCGTCCGCGACGAACTGACCCGGATGTTGATCGAGGGCCACGCATCTCGCGCCTTCCGCCTGCTCGATGCAACCGCACTCTTGCCGGAAGTTCTGCCCGAAATTTCCCGCATGAAGGGAGTCGAGCAACCGCCCGAATTTCACCCCGAAGGCGATGTTTTTACCCATACGCTGCTGCTGCTCGACAATCTGCCGCAGCCCTGCCCTCCGACTCTTGCCTGGGGGGCGCTGCTGCACGACGTGGGCAAACCCGCCACCTTCCGCCGCGCCGCCGATCGCATACGCTTCGACGATCACGTCGACGTCGGCGTAAAAATCGCCGAAGAAATCTGCCGCCGCTTGCGCTTTTCCAATGATGACACTGCGCAGATTCTCTCTCTGGTCGATAACCACATGCGCTTCGGTCACGTCAGCCGGATGAAGGAATCGACGTTGAAGCGCTTCATGCGCCTCCCCGCCTTTGAACAGCACATGGCACTGCATCGCGCCGATGCGCTGGCCAGCCATCACAATCTCGCGACCTATGATTTTCTCCGGCACAAGCTCAGCGAAACCCCCGCCGCAGTCATTCGCCCCAGGCCTCTTATCAGCGGCGATGACCTGATCGAAGCCGGTTATATGCCCGGCCCAAGGTTCCGCGAAATTCTGGATGCCGTCGAAGACGCCCAGCTCGAAGGAAGATTGTCCTCGCACGATGCCGCCCTCGAGTTCGTGAAAGCAGAATTTCCCTAGCAGAGCCGCCTCGACGGCGGACGCGTATTTCGATGCGTCACCCCGAAGCCCCGCGCTTTCCAGCGGGGCGAGGGATCTCGCGTGGATCGAAACCTCGATTACTCAAAATCCAATAAACGCGCCCGCATAACCGCGCGAATGATAAAATCGCCTTTCCTTTCGCGAGGCATTCCTTGGAGCGCGCAACCGCAGGACTGGAAAAATTGATTGCCGGCTCCATTCGGCTGGCAGATTCCGCTGAATCAGCCGTGCTCGCCTGGCCTTTAGTCTGTGGTTCGGTTGTGGCGGAACGCGCCCACGCCATCGAACTGGCAGGGCGCATTCTTCGCGTCGAAGTTCCGGACACCGGTTGGAGGAACGAATTGCAGCATCTGGCGCCGCGCTATCTGGCCGCGCTCAATCGCTATACCGGCAATCAGGTGGAGAGAATCGAATTCGTGATCCGCAAAAGCTGACCACCGCAAAGAACCAATGGCAATCACGGAAAAAGACGTCAGCTACGTCGCCGATCTGGCAAACCTGGATCTCACGCCGCACGAACGCGCCCTCATGCTGCGCGATCTCAACTCGATCCTCGAATACATCCAAATGCTCAACGAGCTGGACACTTCCAACGTTCCGCCCATGGCCCAGGTGACGCAGATAAACGAAGCGAAGGGAAAAAAAGAGGAAAACGAGAGCTTGCGTGACGATATTCCTGAAGGCCTGCGCCCGTCGCTTCCACAATCCGTCGCCCTTGAGAACGCGCCCGATTCCGACGGAACATTCTTCCGCGTCCCTAAAGTGATCGAACGCTGATCAAGCGTTCAAGCCAATCAGCGGGCCTCCACTTCCATCTTCATTCCATATTTGGGTCTCAGCGTAATCAGCGGCTGGGGTTCAACCGGATGCCCCTTCACCAGCCGCAGTTTCCATTTTTGCGCCAGGGTCGCGAGAATGAGAACGCCCTCCATCCATGCGAACGACTCCCCAATACACTGTCTCGATCCCGCTCCGAAGGGAAAATAACTGAATTTCACGCGCCGCGATTTATTCTCCGGGGAAAAGCGCTCGGGATCGAAGCGCAGCGGGTCGGGAAAAAACCTTTCGTCGCGATGGGTAACGAACTGGCTGATCAGCACCGTGGTTCGCGCCGGCAGAAAATAATCGCCGAGGGTAAAGTCATTGAGCGCGTGGCGCCCCATGGCCCACGCCGGAGGATACAGCCGCAGCGACTCCGCCAAGACATTTTCGCTGTATCGCAACGCCGCATAATCGGCCGCGCCCGGCAATCTGCCGCCCAGCGCCGAATCGACTTCGCGGTGCAGCAGGAATTCGCATTCCGGGTTCTCCGCCAGCAAATACCACGTCCACGCCAAGGCGTTCGCCACGGTTTCATAACCGGCAAGAAAAATCGTGGTCACCTGGTCGCGCAGTGACCGCCGGGAGCCTTCGTCGTCACCGGGAGTCGCCGCCAGCATAAGGTCAAGCAGACTGCCGCGGTCGGTGCCCCTCCGGCGGTGCGCGTCAATCATCCGGTAAACCACAGCGTCAATGCGTTGGCGTGCCCGCACGAACGCCGCCAGCCCCGGCGGACGCACATGCACCAGCCACTCCGCCGCGGGCAGAAGGACAAGAAAGTTGTACAGCCCCATGATGCGGTTGATCGCCGCCGCAAGTTCGTAAACCTCCTGCTGCAAATCGGTGGCGAACAAAGTCCGGGCCACAATATTCAGCGTCAGATGCATCATGTCGGAGGCAATGTCGCGCCGTTCGCCGGCCCGCCACGAATCCCGCACGCGCGCCGCTTCTTCCACAATCGCTCCGGCGTATTCGGAAATTCGCTGCCGGTGGAACGCCGGCTGCGCCGCCATCCGCTGCCCTCGGTGCAATGCGCCTTCCGCCGTGATCATGCCTTCGCCCAGCAGCATTTTGCTGCGCCGCACCGTGCGTTCCTTAACGAAGTTGTCGTTCTGTACCACCAGAATTTCGCGAATGTATTCCGGATGGTTCAGAAAAACAATGTGATTGCGCCCGATCTTGTAGTGCGCAATATCGCCATAGGTCCCGGCGAGATGCTGAAAGAGAAGAATAGGATTGGTGGGACGGAACCGGCGCAGCGCCAGCCACAACAGATTGCGCTGCATTCCGGGTGGAAAGCGATATTCCTTTCGCCCGGCCGGAGCGCTTACGTGAGGCGGCCCGACTGCAATACCCATGCCATCAGTTTACGACGCGTCGCGCTGCGTGAAAAAGGACGCCGCCGGCCGAATCAATGCCTTTGCAATTCTCCCAGCTTGGCCAGCACTTCTTGGCTGTGCCGCGCCGGATCGACGTTCGCATAAACCTGCGCAATTTTGCCCTCGGGATCGATCAAGAAGGTATGCCGCGCCGCGATTTTTACCACTCCCAGGTCCGTCAGGGAACCATACGACTTGCTCACGGCCCCGCCGCGGTCAGCCAGCAGCTTAAAATTCAACCCTTCTTTCGCGCAGAACTTCTTGTGGGAGTCCACGCTGTCAACGCTTACGCCCAAAACCACGGCGCGACGCTCCGCATATTTCTGCTGGTCGACTTGAAAATTGTGCGCCTCTCGCGTGCAGCCCGGCGTTTGGTCCTTGGGATAAAAGTAAAGGACCACCCACTGCCCGCGATAATCGGCCAGATCGACCAGCGCCCCGTCTTGACTGGGCAGAGAGAAGGTCGGCGCAGCAGTTCCCGCCATCGGCATCGGCGCGCGGGCGAGAATCCGCGGAATTACCAGGACTGCCACAACCACGATCAACACCAGCAGAATGATCCGCAATTCGAACGCTCCTCAAGCCGGAGTTCAAATGGGTCTGCACCCCCGTGCCCTCTGTGTTTAATGCTTTTAAAAAGTGGACACAGAGGGATACGATGAGAGGCCCCTCCACCAGTTTCCAAATTATCTCTGGAATAATAGGACGATTCTTCCTCCGCAGCCAAGCGCAGGGAGCTATATGCCGACGGTAGAGAAGACATTCGCAGGTCGATCAGAGCCTGCGCAGCGCTGATTCCGCCAACACTCAGAATTAAGACGTTGGAGATCAGCCCGCACTGAAATCCAGCGCCCCCCGGTCATACCACTGGTCGCTCAGCCCAACAACAATTCCTGCCGATGCACTATGATGGTGAGTCATCCCAGTCTACAAATGGAGAAGCATTAGAAGTGGCTCAGATCGAAACCGACGGCCTTGAAGTATTGGAAACCCGCGAGTGGGTCGACTCGCTTGATTACATCCTTGCCAAAGGCGGTGGCCCGGTCCGCGCCGGACGCTTGCTTCAGCAACTTGCCCTGCATGCCCGCCGTGCTGCCGGAGTCAATCTTCCCTTTTCGGCCACCACTCCTTACCAGAACACGATTCCTTTTCTTCAGCAGGCGCCGTTCCCCGGCAGCCAGGAGATGGAACGCCGCATCAAGAGCCTGGTTCGCTGGAACGCGCTGGCCATGGTGGTCCGCGCCAATAAAATTCAGGAGGGCATTGGCGGCCACATCTCCACCTTCGCCTCCGCCGCTACCCTTTACGAAGTCGCCTTCAACCATTTTTTCCAGACCAAAAATGACAGCGGCGACCGCGACTTCGTCTATTTCCAGGGGCACGCCGCCCCCGGCATCTATGCCCGCGCGTACCTTGAAGGCCGCATCCCGCGCGAGAAGCTGGAAAATTTCCGCCGCGAATTGAAACCGGGGGGAGGATTGAGCTCTTATCCCCATCCCTGGCTGATGCCCGATTTTTGGGAGTTTCCTACGGTCTCCATGGGCCTCGGCCCCATTCAGGCGATCTATCACGCGCGCTTCATTCGCTATCTGGAAAATCGCGGCCTCAAACAATCGAGCGGCGGGAAAGTCTGGGCCTTCATGGGCGATGGCGAAATGGACGAGCCGGAAGCGCTCGGCTCCATCACCCTGGCCTCGCGCGAAAATCTCGACAATCTCATTTTCGTCGTTAACTGCAATCTTCAGCGCCTCGATGGCCCGGTCCGCGGCAATGGAAAAATTATTCAGGAACTGGAAGCCATTTTCCGCGGCGCCGGATGGAACGTCATCAAAGTCATCTGGGGCTCCGACTGGGACAGCCTGATCCGCAACGACCGCGACGGTCTGCTGGTCAAGCGCCTCGGCGAAATCAGCGACGGCCAATATCAGAAATATTTTGTCGAGAGTGGGGCGTATTTCCGCCAGAACTTGTTCGGCACCGATCCGCGGCTGCTGAAAATGGTCGAGCACCTTTCCGACGAGCAACTGGCGCGCATGCGGCTCGGCGGACACGATCCCATCAAAGTTCATGCCGCCTATCGCGCCGCCGTCGATCACACGGGGTCGCCTACCATCGTTCTCGCCAAAACCATCAAAGGCTACGGCCTGGGCGAAGCTGGCGAAGGCAAGAACATCACCCATCAGCAAAAAAAGCTGAATGAAGATGAGCTCGAAATGTTCCGCTCTCGTTTCGGAATTCCAATTCCTGATGACGAGCTGCATGCGGCGCCCTTTTATCGTCCTTCCGACGACAGTCCGGAAATCAAGTACATGCAGGCCCGCCGCAAGCAGCTCGGCGGATACATGCCGCAGCGCAAAGTCGTGGCCGAACCTCTGCAGCCGGTGTCGGAATCGCATTTCGAGGAGTTTTATAAGGGCACTGAGGGCAGGGAAGTTTCCACCACCATGGTGTTCGTCCGTCTTCTCGGCAAACTTCTGCGCGACCCGGACTTGGGCAAGCTCATCGTCCCCATCATTCCCGACGAAGCCCGCACCTTCGGCATGGAAGCGCTGTTCCGCCAGGTGGGAATCTATTCCAGCGTTGGCCAACTGTATGAGCCGGTCGACATGGATACGTTGCTCTATTACAAAGAAGCCAAGAATGGCCAGATTCTGGAGGAGGGAATTACCGAGGCCGGCTCCATGTGTTCCTTCATCGCCGCCGGCACAGCGTATGCCAATCACGGCATCAACACGATTCCGTTCTTTATTTATTACTCGATGTTCGGTTTCCAGCGCATCGGCGATCTGATCTGGGCCGCGGCCGATATGCGCTGCCGCGGATTTCTCATCGGTGGCACCGCCGGGCGCACCACTCTCGCCGGCGAAGGATTGCAGCATCAGGACGGTCACAGCCACGTCCTCGCTCTTCCGGTCCCGAATCTGCTCGCTTACGATCCCGCGTTCGCCTATGAGATCGCGATCATCCTTCAGGAAGGCATCAAGCGCATGTACGTCGATCAGGAATCGATCTTCTATTACCTGACCGTGACCAACGAGCCACTGCCCATGCCCGAAATGCCGCAGGGCGGCGATGTGCGCGAAGGCATTCTGCGCGGCCTCTATCGCTTCAATACTTCCGACGTTCCCGACGCCCATCTGCGCGTTCAACTCCTTGGCAGCGGCACCATCATGTACGAAGTTCTGAAAGCGCAAACCATCCTGAAGGAAAAATACGGCGTCGCCGCCGACGTGTGGAGCGTGACCAGCTACAAGGAACTGTATCGCGACGGCAACGACTGTGAGCGCTGGAACATGCTCCATCCCAGCGAGCCGCCGAAAATGCCCTTCATCACGCAAGCCTTCAGGGACGCGTCGGGGCCGTTCATCGCCGCATCCGATTACATGAAGGTATTGCCGGAGTCTCTGGCCAAGTGGGTCCCCGGTCGCCTGGTCGCATTGGGCACCGATGGTTTTGGGCGCAGTGAAAATCGGGCCGCGTTGCGCGACTTCTTCGAAGTCGACGCCAAGCATATTGTTTTGGCCGCGCTGAATGCGCTGGCGCTGGACAAGAAAATCAGCCTCGATCCCGTGAAGCAAGCCATGCGCGAACTTGGGATTAACCCGGAAAAGCCAAACCCGGCCATGAGCTGATGGTTATTCGTAACGGGGTGTGCCTTCAGGTACGCCATTTTGGGGAAACATTACTAGCGCGCCTTCAGGCGCTGCCTTTCAATAAGGACGTTGCCGCGTGATTGAATTCAAGCTTCCCGCATTAGGAGAAAACATCGAGCAGGGCGATCTGGTGCGCCTGATGGTCGCGCCCGGCGCCAGAATTTCCGAAGGTCAGCCGGTCATGGAGCTGGAGACCGACAAAGCCGTCGTCGAAGTTCCCTCGTCCGTGACCGGCGTTGTGAAAGACATTCTGGTCAAGGAAGGCCAGAAGATCAAAGTCGGGCAGGTCGTGTTCACCGCCGATGTTAACGGCGCTTCGCCGGCTTCGCCCGCTCCGTCGAAGTCGGAAGCTCAACCGTCCGGTCAGCCATCCGCCGCTGCCAAGGCGCAACCCGCTCTGGAACGGCAGCCGGCTCAGCAGGCACCGGAACCCGAGCGAACTCAGCCCGCGACCACCCGCTCCGGTTCCGAACGCACCCGCTCGACCGATTCTCCGGCGCCGTCAGAATTTCGCCTGCAGGAACTCGGCGAAAACATTTCGCAAGGCGATCTGGTGCGCTTGATGATCACTCCCGGGGCCAAGGTTTCCGAAGGCCAGCCCGTGATGGAACTGGAAACCGACAAGGCGGTAGTCGAGGTTCCATCCACCGTCAGCGGCGTCATCAACGAAATCAAAGTCAAAGAAGGCGACAAAATCAAAGTTGGCCAGCTCGTCTTCACCCTGCGAGGCGCAGCCGCGGCCAAAGCCGAAACACCCCGCCAGCCCAGCAAGCCGGTGGAGCACGTTTCCGGGCAGCACGGCGCACGGCTTGCCTTCCAGGCAGCCATTCGTGCAGAGGGAAAAACCGAAGAGCAGGCTCTGCCCCCCGATCAGCCGCAGCCCCGCCCGCCGCAGTTTTCCATGCCGGTGCAGCTGGGCAAAGTGGCCGGGACCGAGCATCGCGATCCCGTTCCCGCAGCTCCTTCCACGCGGCGGCTTGCCCGCGAAATCGGCGTCGATATTTACGAAGTCAAAGGCACCGGGCCCAGTGGCCGGGTCAGCGAAGAAGATGTAAAGGCCCACGCCAAAGCCTCACTGGCCGCAGCCTCTGCCGCCCCAGCCCCCGCCCGAGCCGGGCACTTCATTGCCCCGCAGCTTCCCGATTTTGCGAAATGGGGAAAGATCGAGCGCGTTTCCATGCGCAGCGTGCGCCGCAAGACCGCCGAGCACCTCGCCGAATCCTGGAACACGATTCCTCATGTCACGCAGCACGATCGCGCCGACATCACTGAACTTGAGTCGCTGCGGGCACGCTTCGCTCCCAAGGCCGAAGCTGCGGGCGGCAAGATGACCGTCACCGCCATCGCTCTGAAAGTCTGCGCCTCTGCACTCAAAGTCTTCCCCCAGTTCAATGCCACCATCGACATGGAGAAGGAAGAAATCATTTACAAGCAGTACATCAACATTGGGGTGGCGGCCGATACCGATCGTGGTCTGCTCGTGCCGGTCATTCGCGACGTAGACAAGAAGAATATTGTTGAGCTGGCCGTCGAACTCTCTCAGATTTCGCAGAAAGCGCGCGACAAGAAACTCACGCCGTCCGACATGGAAGGCGGCACGTTCACCATTACCAATCTCGGCGGAATCGGGGGAACCGCATTCACCCCGATCGTCAATCATCCCGAGGTCGCAATTCTCGGCCTCTCGCGTTCGCGCATAGAGCCGGAATGGATTGGTTCGAAGGAAGGCGGCAAATTCGAGCCGCGCGTCATTCTGCCTTTGTCACTCTCGTACGATCACCGCCTGATTGACGGCGCGGACGCCGCGCGCTTCCTGCGCTGGGTGGCCGAAGCGTTCGAGCAGCCATTTTTGCTCTCGGTCCAGGGCTAAAGAATGAACCACGGTGGGACACAGCGTCACACAGGCTAAAGCGAGAGTTTGAATTACCCTGTGCTCTCAGGTGCCCCTGGTGTTAAAAGGTTTTCGAACTTACATGTCAGACACTGCCAATGTGAAAATCGCTGTCATCGGCGCCGGCCCCGGCGGTTACGCCGCCGCATTCCTGGCCGCCGATCTCGGCATGAACGTCACCCTCATCGACCCCGAACTCAACCCGGGGGGCGTCTGCCTTTATCGCGGATGCATTCCTTCGAAGTCGCTGTTGCACGTCGCCAAACTGATTGAAGAGTCGGAACAGGCGAACAACTGGGGCATCGAGTTCCAGCGCCCAAACATCGACGTCGCCCGTCTGCGCTCGTGGAAAGAAGGCATAGTCAAGCGCCTGACCGGGGGCCTCGGCATTCTTTCGAAGCAGCGCAAAGTGCAGTACATACAAGGCCGCGCCGCCTTCGAGAATTCAACCACGCTGCGCGTGACGAAACCAGATGGCAGCGATGCCTCGCTCGCGTTCGACCGCATCATCGTCGCCACCGGTTCGCGGCCGGCCATTATCCCCGCGCTCAAAATCGATTCCCCGCGACTGATGGACTCAACCGGCGCGCTCAATCTTGAAGATGTTCCCGCCAGCCTGCTCGTGGTTGGCGGAGGCTACATCGGACTCGAACTCGGCTCGGTCTACGCCGCTCTCGGCACCCGCGTCACGGTCGTTGAGATGTTGTCCGGCCTTTTGCCCGGCGCGGACCGCGATCTGGTTCTCCCCTTGCACAAACGCCTGGAAAAAATGTTCGAAGCGATTCTGCTGAACACGACCGTGAAATCGCTGAAAGAAGAAGGAAATCAGCTTCGCGCCACCTTCGAAGGTGCTGCCCTGCAAGAAGATCAGAAGGAGAAACTCTTCGATCGCGTTTTAGTCTCGGTCGGACGCAAGGCCAACTCCGAAATTCCCGGCCTCGAAAAAACGCAGGTGCAAGTCGGCCCGCGCGGCTTCATCGAAGTAAACAAGCAGCTTCAAACCGCCGATCCTTCCATCTCTGCCGTCGGCGACGTCGTCGGCGAACCCATGC
>DATLKM010000314.1:0-2052 GCA_035538435.1 Binatia bacterium | reverse complement strand
CCGCCGTTCATTGCGGGACGTGAATTCTCCGGAATCGAAGAGCAGGCCAAGCGGCGCGTCATGGGATACATGCAGTGGGGAGCGTTCGGCGAAATCGCCGCCGCCAACTCGAATCTGCTCTGGCCCGTGCCCGATCACTGGAGCTGTCAGCAAGCCGCCGCTTTCCCCGTGAATTACTTCACCGCTTTCCTCGCCTACTGGGAAGCGGGAATAACCACGCGGGGACAGGTGCCCTCGCCTGTCCAACCGCGCATGAGCCGCCAGCCTCGCGTGTTGATCCATGCTGTCGCCGGCGGCGTGGGCACCGCGGCGGTGCAAATCGGAAAACTTCTTGGCGTGGAGATGTATGGCACTTCCTCTTCCCAGGAAAAGCTTGCCCGCGTGAAAGAACTTGGCCTGCAACACGGCATCAACTACCGGCAGACGGACTACCAAGAGGCAATCAAGAGCCTGACCAACGGCGAGGGCGTGGACGCCGTGTTTGAAATGCTTGGCGGCGAGCATACGACGAAAAGCCTGCACTGCCTGCGCGATTTCGGCCGCGTGATTCAGTACGGGTCGGCCACGGGCAAGCCGCCGCAACTTGACCTGAGGGCCTTATACGCAAAATCAAGATCGATTCAGGGATTGTGGCTGACCTATCTGTCGCAGAAAAAAGAAATCATGGACATGGCGTGGCAGCAGCTTTCCCAGTGGATTGCAGAGCGGAAATTGTCTCCGGTGGTGGGGTGTGAGTATGCCTTTGAAGACGCGATTGAGGCTTATCGCCTTTTGGAAGCGGGGAAGAATTACGGGAAGGTGGTGTTGAAGATCGGATGAACCGAACCAAGGTTGTTGAAGCGGCCTATCGTCGCTCCGTTTTCAGTTCCAATAGGTATGTCTCCGCCGATTACTAACCTTCCACAGAATTATTTACGAATGCCACTTGACATATGGCAGCCGGTGCCCATAACTTCACTGCAACACTTTAGCTTGCGTGGATGTCTTCAGCTTGGGCCACGTGTTTACGTCTGCTCTCTGCGGATTTCAGAGCGGGCCGCAGAGCTTGACGCATGGCGGAGCTGGCATCCTTTCAGCCAAATGGCTGGGCCGTTCTCCTCTTTGCGTGGCTAACCCTGAAATTTCGTAAAGCGGAGCGCCGCCCATGAAGCCACCACGCTGGTCTTTCGTCGCGATATTTTTCGCTTTCCTGTCTCTGGCAGCGGCGCAGCAGGAGCAGGTTTGGCCCGTCCTCGCCAACGGCCCCGCGCTGGCAGTCGACCCCGTCACCCAGCGGGTGATGGTGACGAATACTGCCGGCGGCTGCTGCACCATCAATGCCGTCCAAACCTTTGACTTCGCCGCGCTCGGCTACAGCGTTTCGGGCAGTCTCTCGGGCGATTTGGGGAACATCGGGCCAAACAGCGTGCTGTCCTTTTCCTGCACCACGAGCCCGCCCAACCTTGTCGCCTACACCGCATGGACTCCGGGCGTTCACATCGTCACTACTTCTTTATCGCCGTGTGACGGCGGCGACGCAGGTATCGTTTATAGCGGCAGCCTGCAAATCATCGTCCCGCCCGTGAGCCCTGCACCTGCCGGACCGGGCTGTAGCCCAACGCTTGTCGATCCAGTGAATTCCATACCCAACCTCTTGGACGGAAATGCGATAACGACCGACCAACGGCGTCTCGCAGGTTCGTCGAACTTCACGGTTACCGGAGTTTCGGCCGACGGTGTTACCGAGGCTCTCGTAACTATTCCGGCCAACCACGTAGGCGATAACATACAGATCAGCGTGATCAACGACGCAGGCAGCCCGAGCAGCTCCAGCGCGCAGGACGGCGGCCTCATGCCCATCGGGGGCAGTTCCACCAGTCTCTCGGGTACGCAATACCTCGTTGCGTCAGACCCTTTAAATACCGGGCAGCCGGTCGCATTTGCCATCTATGTCGCACCCGTCAACTACGCGCGTGGCACGCAGGATTTCCCCCAGGATAACAAGTCAATTCAGCGCCAAGTGTCCTTTCAAGTGTTTTGCCCCGGGAGTAGCGGTTCGATCGGCAGCCCAAC
>DATLKM010000313.1:0-3614 GCA_035538435.1 Binatia bacterium | reverse complement strand
CAAACCCAATGCTGCGGCAACCCGCTCGGCCTCGGATGGAGTCATCCCCACGACTGCGGGAACTTGCACTTCCTGTCCATGAATGGCGAACCGCATCGCGACAACGGCTGACACCAATGCCACGGCAACCAGCACCAGCGCAAGCAGCGCGAAACGGAAAAAGGATTTCATGGATAAAGGCGATTATAATCAGCCGGAATAGTGTCGCGGGGAGGTATATCGCGTAATGCCGCGGTTTAACACGTCACCTGCCATTACGCTCCTCCTAACGTCCCATCAGCATTATGATGAGTGAGTTCTCAGGTTCCGGTTTCCTGTGAGGGAGTGGGGTGTGGGAAAAAACAGCTGGGGCCTTTCTCTTGCCGCCCTGATTTTGGAGGGTCTGTCTGCAACCTCTTGCGGAAGCGGCCACAAGCAGAGCTATCTGCAATCGATGTCGATTAGTCCGGCGGCTGCCGACGCGAAAGACTATTCCGGCGGGGAAGTTCAGTTCACGACCACCGGCTATTACGTAAACCCCACGCGCACAGTCACTCCTCAAGCGGCCAACTGGGTCGCGTGTCAAAATGAGGTGCCCACGAACATGGTTTCTGTGAGCAGCGCGGGGCTTGCGCAATGCGGCCCTGGAGCCGGCGGCACCTACTCGATCAACGCCTGGAATCCGAATACCGGCCCAGGGGTCTACAGCTGCCCCAGTCCGAATGCCTGTGGTGGAGGATGTACGATTGCGGCCACGGCGCAGCTCACGTGTCCGTAAGAGAATTTCCCCTCGGCAGGGATGTTTTATTGGATCGTTTCCGGCCGGGTTAATGTCTGTGCTTCGGTTTTCACTATCCCCTCAAGTTCGTGCAGCGTAGAACTGACCACGTCGAACGTCTTTACGTAAGGCGCTCCATCGAGAAGCTTATCCAGCGCCTCCACGGCATCGGCAAAATTGGCCGCCGCCCATGCCTCGGCGTGAGATTTGTGGTCCCAGAAGCTGATGATCGCAACTTCATCGCTGCCGTGCATGGATAAGACGATGAGATCGAGAAACCCTTCCTGGCGCCGCAGCCAGGGAAGAATTTTCGTTTCCATCACTGCGACAAATTGCGGAAGAGTATTGGGTTTCAGGCGAGCCGCCACCTTACGGGCAAACATGGTCGTCCCCTCATTGGAGCCTGGCATTCCGGCTTGCGACGGAATCCAGCCGCACTTGTGTTAATTGAATAGTGACCGTGGGCGGGCGGACGTTGCAAGACTTTTGGCGTGAGTACGGTGTAATGTGGCTGAAAAATGCCGACTGGCGAAAGCTTATTTCTTCCCCATTTTTCGAGAAATCTCTTCCATCAGCTTGGGGCGTAGATCGGCAAGCACGCTGTCGACGATGCTGGCGACGTCCTGGGTTCCGTTCTGGGCATTGGGAGATTCGGGCTGAGCTGATTCTGCCGCCGTACTTTGATCTGCGATTTGCTCAGCGCCGGCCGCAGCGGCGAATGCCGCTGGTTCATTCGTGTATGTCGGGTTTGACTCGACAGGGACCGGCGATTCGTTGGTTGCTGCGTCGCTCTTGCCGGTATCGCGAATCTGTCGCCAACTGGCCCACGCGGCTGCGGCGCTTTTCACGGAATCAGAGTGCGGGCTCGACTCGGCCGCCGGCTCTACTTGTTCCCCTGACGTCGCGGGATGAACAGATGATTCTCCGCGAGTCGCAGATTCGGCCGGAACCAATTCCGGCGCGGGAAGTGCTGAATCGGACGACGCCGTCTCGGGCGGCTGATTTTGGGATGCTGGAACCTCGGGTGACTGAGCGTGGCTCGGCGTCACCAAATCGCTTGCTCGCGCGTGGCTGAAATCACGCCACGACTCGGGTGCATGGCCGGTGTCTGGGAGAGTCGCTGGCTCATGGGCGACCGGCCCAGTTCGCGCTATTTCGGCAGATGCGACGGACGCTACGGGCTCGACGGCAACGGGACGAGAAAGCTCGGGGACTGCCTCAACGGCTGGAGTCTGCGACCGAGAGGACTCCGTCTCAGGCATCGTTTCAGCAACCGCTGCAAGTGGCTCCTGCACGGAAACGGCCTCGCTCGCGCTAGGCGAACTCGCGATTACGCTCGTTGCGGGATCTGAATGCGCAGCGAATTCGGCAACAGTTTCGACCGGAGCGCTCGCCTCCGCGGCACTGAAGGCCGCATAGGCCTTGCGCATTTCGTGCTCAAGCGACAACCCGGCTTCCTCGCTCTCCAACGCGACGGCGACGGCCGTCCAACGCGACGCGGGCGTCGCCACAGCGTCGCTTCCTACCGCGATGGTTGCGGGAAGGTCCTGCGGTTCTTCTTTTGGCGCTTCAGCCTTCTGTTGGACGGAAGCGGTTCCAGCCTCTTGCGATGCCTGCGGAGATGATGCCGACGGCTCGACTGAAACCGATTTTTGCGGCCCGCCGGCAGCAGATGACTGCGGCTCTTCGGCTGAAGTGGAAGCTTTCGCCGCTTCGCCCGCCATCTGGATTTGTGTTGCTGCGGCGGCGATGGCCGCGATCTCTTCGGGCGTAACGTCTTTCGGCAGACCTTCAGGCGCTACCGCGGCGACATCGACCGTCCGCTCTGACTTGGCCTCGGATTGAGCTTTATCCGCCGGTTTTTCAACAACCGTGCGCAGATCACGATTGAGCGCGTTATAGGTAGAACTCTCGTCGGTTTCCGGCTCGGGCTCAGATTTCTTATGCGGGAAATTGATGCGGCTTTTCCAGCCGCCATCGCCGTTGCCCTGTTCACGGGCGCGTTCGGATTCTTCGACCGAGGCCAGAGCCCGGGCAAAGCGGCCGGGTTTCGACGGCTCGGAGCGCGGGACCACTTTATCTTCCAGCTTGGAAAGCGCGCTTAGCAGTTCACTCGCCTCAAATGGCTTTACAATGTAGCCTTCGGCGCGTACGCGCTGCGCTTCTTCCGGCTTGAAGGGTTCGAGTTTGCCCACGGTCAACAGAACCGGAATACGCGCCGTATCGTGCGATTCCTTCACCCGCTGGCAAACTTCCAACCCGCTGTAGCCGGGCATGTAAACGTCAAGCACGACCAGGTCGGGTTTGAGTTCGATGATTTTTTTCAGCGCCGCAGAGCCGTTATTGACGGCTGTGACCTCATAGCCGGCGTCGGCAAGGATCTTGCGCCCCATGTTTTGGGCGGTCACGCTGTCGTCGGCTAGCAGTATCTTCCGAGCCAAAGGAATTCCTCTGATTGAGGGGAGATATCGCGAAGGTAACCTGCCCCGAAGCGTAAGTCAATGATCATACGGGAGGTAACCGGTTACCAGTGGTCAACTCCCAGTGCGTCAAGCCGCGCGGAGATAGGGTTAACCTGGTCGATTTTAGCTTGATGGGGAACGTGCGGAACACCTGTGCGCCCTAATCCGCGTCCCCGTGTTGACGTCCCACCGACCAAACGCTGGCCTGGTCTTTTTCGAACGGATAAACGTGGACCATCCAGTTGAAGATCACAGGATGGAAGGTCCCGCCTTCGGCGTCGCAGGCTTGCTGGGTAGCGATCGATCCGCGCAGACCAAACAGAGGATGCGGGCCGAAATATTCCATCTTGCGTCCAGCCGGCGCGGTGCAGAAGTTCACGTGCTCGTGCCACTGG
>DATLKM010000312.1:0-14458 GCA_035538435.1 Binatia bacterium | reverse complement strand
GACGCGGCCAACCGGGAAGAAAAGCCCGAGTATGGTTTGGGGACGGAGATCGCAGCCCTATTTCCAAAGACTGGGCCAGACCTTCAGTTTGAGAAGCTCTCCATTAAAATCAAGCCGCCCAACTTCGAAAAATGATCATTCTCGACAGCAACGTCGTCTCCGAGGTGATGAATCCAGCGCCAGACGGGAGAGTGATCGCGTGGCTCGACAGCCAGCCCCGGCATTCCATCTGGACCACCTCAATTACAGTTTTCGAAGTGCGCTTCGGATTGCACACCATGCCTGCCGGGAAGCGGAGAGATGCTTACACCGAGGGTTTTGAGAACCTCCTGGATCGGATCGATCACCGGATCGCTCCGTTCGACCCGGACGCCGCTCAACACGCGAGTACGCTGCGCGCAACGCGAAAAACCCTTGGCCGTCCGCGGGAAGACCGCGACACCATGATCGCGGGAATCGTGCTTTCCCGTCACGCCACTTTGGCTACCCGTAATATTCGGGATTTCGCGGATATTTCAGCCGCTGTCGTAGACCCTTGGACAGCGAAGCTACGGTAGGCCAGGCGAGCAACGGAACTACCCGCGCACGCTGACTTTCGCAAACGACAACACCGCCCTTGAAGAGATCGGGTGTCCCATGTTCATGGCCGGGCGGAAGGTTGTGAAGATCAGCATGCGCTTCACTTCCGGCAGAAGCTGTTCCGAATCGCCGGGATCGGAAAGAATCTTGTAGTCCTCAACCCGCCCGTTTTTGTCGACGTAAGCCTCGATCACCAGCGAATCGGTGTTCATGGAACTGAGAGTGCTGCCGAACACGCTCTGCTCCAGTTCCGGGCCTGTGTTCAGCATGAGGGGAACATCCTGGGTATTGGCCTGCAAAGGGCCCGGGGTAGCCAGAATCGCGGTAATGATGCCAAAGATCAGAAGCGCGCAAACCAGGCCGGCCGTCGCCGGAACCATGAAAGCGTGAACAGCATTTTCAACGCGCAGCCGCAGGCCTTCAAAGCGGGCGCGGCGCGCCTGCTCGCCTTCGCGCGAAATGGCCAGGCGCAACTTCAATCCCAGATCGGCCGGCGGATTCACCCGCCCCATGTTCACCACCAGGCGCTGCGTCTGCCGCAGCGACCTGTACTCCTGGGCGCAGCGGTCACAGGCATTCATATGCGCCTGGAGCGCCTGCATTTCCGCTCCGGTAACTGCCCCGTCCAGATACGGAGACATCAAATTCCTGGCCTCGGCGCACCGCAAAGCGCGCCGGGCCCAGCCCGATTCGTCGGCCATATACCTCATGGCGTCACCTCGACCCTTCTGCCCCCTTCAGAAACCTGCGCCAGCCCGTATTCCTCAGCCGGCTGAATCAACCCTAATTCCTCGGCCACTTCCCGAACGTAGGGAGCCAGCCTCGCCTTCAGCGCCTGGCGTCCACGAGTCAGCCGTGACTTCACCGTGCCCAGGGAAATCTGCAGCACCTCCGCGATTTCCTCATATGACATGTCTTCCAGGTCGCGCAAAATCAAAGTTGTGCGATAAGGTTCGGGAAGCTGGCGCAACTCGGCATCGACTCGCTGCTGCACTTCCCGATGAGCGACATTGTCGAACGGCGAGTCGGCGTGATCGGTCAGAGCAGTCTGCATGGCGAAATCGGCGGCGGCTTCCGACTCTGCCGGCTCGATCGAAGTCTCCTGCGCCTTATGGCGAAACCACCATCGCTTGCGGTTCGCCGCCTCGTGCAGGGCGATGCGGTAAATCCACGTCTTCAGGCTCGACTCCCCGTGGAAATGCTTCATGCCGCGAAAAACCTTCAGGAAAACATCCTGGGTCGTGTCTGCCGCATCGGCCGGATCGCTGACCATGCGATAGACCAGGCCGTACACCGGCCGCTGAAATTCTCCAATCAGCCAGGCGTAAGCCTCTTCCGAGCCGGCCTTCAGTTCGGCGACGATGGCCGCCTCCTGCGCGCGTGCTCCGATTACACTTGCCAGATCCGCCAAGCTGCCCACTCCCGCCATCGCTGGCTACCTCAATTCCCTTGCAGACCCATTATAAGATTCGGCGGCCCGCTTCCCGGAAAAAAATCCCGCCAAACCCGGCAAACAAAACATTTCTCTGTAGTTCCTTAGACTCCACCGGCGTCTGCGGAGTTCCCACCGCTAATTCCTTCACTATCAATGAGATCCCGCGCCACTCGTTCAGGTTGTCAATTCTGCCCTCGCTCATCCGAAGGGCGGGCTTTTTTTACCGTTTTCCATTAAGCACTTTTCCCGTCGTGCCGATAGGTTTCGTAGTTGCGGTAACTTGCGCGGGCGAGCGCGCCTTGAGCCGCCCCAGAGCACGCGGTCAACAATGCAATGACCAAAATCCTGCTGGTGGAAGACAGCAAATTTATCCGCCTGGCAACCGAGCGGGCGCTTGCCCGCGCGGGTTATCTCATGAGCAGCGCGGCCGACGGCGAAGAGGCTCTCACCCTCGCCCGGGAGAGACTGCCCGATCTCATTCTGCTCGACATGCTGCTGCCTAAAATAAGCGGCCCCGACGTGCTCGCGGCGCTTAAAAAAGATCCCGCAACCAGCGCCATTCCGGTCGTGGTTCTTACCGGATTATCGGAGAAGAACGCCTCGCGTCTGCGGGGAGACGGCGCTCAAGGTTTTTTAGAAAAATCTGCCCTCGATCTGGACAAAGGCCCGGAAAAACTGCTGCGCGCGGTGCGCGAAATCTTGCAGCAACTGCCCCGGGCCGCCCAGGCGGGGTAAACGCCGGCGGTAGGCGACTACGGCGTCGGCTCCATCGTGGCCCAAAGTCGCCGCATTGCGGATGCGAGATCGTTCGTACTCGCAAGCCAGGAATTTTTCGCGCCACAACACCAAGGTCCCAATGCCGCTGCTACAACCGCTCAAAGGCTCCCCGCAAGAGTTGCGTAGTGAGATGCAGTTGGTCCTGAACTCGCTGGCCGAGGGGATTGTCGGCGTCGACGGACACGGCCGCGCCACTTTCTGCAATCAGAGTCTGTTGCGCATGACCGGGTATCGGGCCAGCGAGATAATCGGTCAGCCGGTCCATGGCCTTATCCACCATAGCCGGCCGGATGGCAGCCCCTATCCCCGGACGGAATGCCCGCTCCGCAACGCCCTTCTCTCTAAAGCGCCTGTGCACTCAACGCGAGAAGTGATCTGGCGCAAAGACGGTACGAGTATTCCGGTCGAATACCGCGCCTATCCCGACCCCGGTTCCGCCATCCGCACCGCCTGCGTGGTAACGGTGCATGACATCAGCGAACGCGAGGACGCGCTGGCCGCCCTGCGCACAAGTGATGAACGCTTTCAGCAGATTCAGCAACAACATTGACGAAGCTTTTTATCTGGTCGATGTAATTCGCTCCCGCCTGGTTTACGCCAGCCCCGCTTTCGAAACCATCACGGGCCGCAGATGTGCCGATGTATGCGAGAGGCCGTCTCCCTGGCGCGACATCGCTGCTGCCGCGCACCGCGAGAAAGTCTGCGCCGATTATGACCGCCTGTTGGCGGGCGAGGAGACGCGCAGCGAATACCAGATTCGCCATACCGACGGTTCCACCCGCTGGATCAAAGACCATGCCAAGCCAATCCGGGACTCCAGTGGGCGTGTGTCCATGTTCGCCGGCGTGGCCGAAGATATCACCGCCTTCCACGAAGCCCAGGATGCCCTGCACCATCGCGAGGAACGGTTCCGGCGCATTCTGACCAGCATGGCGGAAGTCGCCTGGACCTCAGACCAGAACCGGCGCACCATCTACATCAGCCCCAAAGTCGAAGTCGTGCTCGGCTATACCAATCGGGAAATTTACGCCGCCGGGCCCAGCCTGCGCTCGGGCTTGATTCACCCTGAGGATTTCGGGCGGGTCAACCAGAGTTACCGGGCGCTGTTCGCAAAAGGCAAACCTTTCGACGAGGAATACCGCATACGCCGCAAAGACGGCGTCTGGATTTGGATTCACGACCGCGCCACCGGCATTCACGAAGAAGATGGAGTGCTTTTTGCCGACGGCGTTTTCGGGGACATTACTCCCCGCAAGCGCGCCGAGGCCGAACTGCAATCGAAAACTGCGTTTCTTGAGGCCCAGGCCAACTGCACCATCGATGGCATTTTGGTGGTCAGCGACAAAGGCACGAAGCTGCTGCACAACCAGCGCTTCCTGGAAATGTTTCGCGTGGGCCCCGCGGCAATCGCCGCCAACGAAGACCGTCCCCTGCTGGAGCACGTGGCCAGCTTGATCAAAGACCGGGAAACATTCTTGGCGCAAATCAGCCATCTCTACTCCCATCCCACCGAAATCAGCCGTGACGAAATTGAACTCAATGATGGCCGCGTGGTCGACCGCTACTCCGCTCCGGTTGTGGACAGAGACAGAAAATACTACGGGCGCATCTGGAACTTCCGCGATATTACCGAGCGCAAACGCAACGAGGAAAAATTACGCCGCAGTGAAGCTTATTTGGCCGAATCGCAGCGCCTCAGCCACATCGGAAGCTGGGCCTGGAAGATGGACCAGCGCGAATGCGTGTTCTGGTCGGAGGAACACTACCGCATTTTCGGAATGGAACCGGGCGACGGCATCGTGCCTTTCCGTGCCTCGACCGAACGCATTCATGCCGACGATCTCCCCGGGTTTCGCAGCGTGGTCAGCCGCTCCATGGAGGAGAAGAAGGACTATCAAACCGAACTTCGCATCGTTCTGCCCGATGGTTCAGTCCGCAACATCCACGCCCTCGGTCATCCCATTGTTGATGCCAATGGCGAGCTGATCGAGTTCATCGGCCTTTCCCAGGATGTGACCGAGAAAAAACGCGCGGAGCGGGAACTCCAACTGACCAAGGCGTCGTTGGAAAACGCGGCAGCGGGCATGTTCTGGGTCGATTCCCAGGCGCGCATCGTTTACGCCAACGAAGCCGCCTGCCGGTCTCTGGGCTATTCGCCGGAAGAGTTGCGCATGTTGACCATCCCCGATATCGATCCCCAGTTTCCCGCGGAGGTCTGGTCGCCCTTTTGGCAGCACATGAAGGAACGCAGATCGATCACCGTTGAAAGTCAGCACCGAGCCAAGAATGGCCGTGTTTTCCCCGTCGAGATCACCGCGACCTACCTGGAGTTCGATGGGCAGGATTACAGCTTCGCCTTTGTACGCGACATCAGCAGCCGGCGTGAGCTCGAAACCCAGCTCCGCCAGGCCCACAAACTGGAAGCCATTGGCCATCTTTCTGCCGGCATTGCCCATGAAATCAACACGCCAACGCAATTCGTGACCGACAATCTGACCTTCCTGCGCGATTCCTGGAAAGCCACCCAGGAGATTTTGGAACTGTACCGCGGCGCCATTCAGAAGTCCGTGGCCGCGCTTCCGCCCGAGACCGTCGAGGCCTTCGCTAAAACCGAACGCAACCTGGACCTGGATTTCATCGTCGAGGAGGTTCCCCGGGCCATTGAGCAAAGCCTGGAGGGCGCGCACCGGGTGGCCAAAATCGTCCGCGCCATGAAGGAATTCTCCCACCCCGACTCGGCAGAGAAGACCAATGCCGATTTGAATAAAGCCATCGAATCCACCATCACTGTGGCCCGTAATGAATGGAAATACGTTGCCGATCTGGCCACCGAACTCGACCAGACTCTACCCAGGGTCTTATGTTACCCGGGAGATATCAACCAGGTTGTTCTTAACCTCCTGGTTAATGCTGCCC
The DNA here is from genome assembly GCA_035538435.1 of Binatia bacterium. Classification (GTDB taxonomy): domain Bacteria; phylum Acidobacteriota; class Terriglobia; order Terriglobales; family Acidobacteriaceae; genus Sulfotelmatobacter. The sequence goes on along the minus strand of DATLKM010000312.1, from coordinate 8,751 downwards.
ATGCCATCAAAGAAAAGTTGAAAGACGGCGGCAAAGGTCTTATTACCGTCCGCACCCGCTCGTGCGGCGACTTCGTCGAAATATCGGTTTCCGATACCGGCACCGGCGTGCCGGAGGCCATCCGCACGCGAATTTTTGATCCTTTTTTCACCACCAAAGAAGTCGGAAAAGGCACCGGCCAGGGGCTTTCGCTGGCGCACACTTTGATTGTGAAAAAACATGCTGGGAAAATCTGGTTCGAAACCGAAATGGGTCAAGGCACAACATTCTTCATTCATCTCCCCGTTTCTCCCGATGAAGCACCAGGAAAAAGTCCCATCGGCGGGCACAAGTCGTTGCCGGAAACCCAACCGGCAGCCGGCTTGGCAAATTCCGCGAAATAAAGCAAATCCGGCCCTTCGCCGATGGTTCCTGTGGAGCTCCGCAAACCGTCCCTACCTGGGCCATGAGCAATCGAATTTTATTTGTTGACGACGAACCGATGCTGCTCAAGGGCCTGGAGCGGAGCCTCCGCAACATGCGTCATGAGTGGGACATGCAATTTGTTCTGGGTGGCCCCGAAGCGCTCGAGGCCATGGACAACGCTCCTTTCGATGTCGTCATCAGCGACATGCGCATGCCCGGCATGGACGGCGCCGAATTGCTCGATCTGGTGCGCCGCCGCTTCTCGCAAACCGTTCGCATGGTGCTCTCCGGTCAATCGGACAAGGAAGCCGTCCTCCGCGCCGTCCGGCCCACCCATCAATATCTTTCGAAGCCCTGCGACATCGAGGAACTCAAGCACAAGCTCAAGTCGGCTCTCGCCCTGCGCAACGTTCTCGACAGCTCCGAGCTTAAGCGGACGGTGTCGCAGATCGAAACCGTTCCCAGCCTGCCCTCAATGTCGGGCGCCTTGCAGCACCAGTTGAAAGCCGAACAGCCGGATCTGGCCGAAATCGCCGAAATCGTCAGCCGCGACCCCGGCATAACCGCCAAGTTGCTGCAATTGTTAAATTCAGCTTTCCTGGGCGCGGCGTCACGGTTGTCGTCTCCCAAACAGGCCGTCTCCATCATCGGCGTCGAGAACCTCTGCTCACTCATGTCTTGCGGTGTGTTGTTTTCCGATTTGCTCCCCTCCTTGACCGGCAAGCTTGCACCGGTCTGGAGCCACGCCCACGCGACCGCGCGCTATGCCGAAGCCATCGCCCGCTGCGAGCACGTTCCCAACTCAGTGGCCGAGTCCTGCTATACGGCGGGTTTGCTGCATGAAATCGGCTGGATCATTCTGGCTGCCAGCTACGGCGATCGCTTCGAGAAAATTGTTTGCGCTATGGACCGCTCCCTGCCGGCTGCCGACCGGGAGCGGGAGGCTTTTGGCAGCTCGGTGGGGTCGGTCGGGGCCTACCTGCTCGGGCTTTGGGGACTGCCCGACCCTATCATCGAAGCGACCGCCGGCTGCCGCGAGCTTGCGCAACTAAAACCCGAGGGCTTTTGCCCGTTGGTTGCCGTGCACGTTGCCGACAACTGGCATCGCCAGTGGTATGGCCCCTACTTTTTTTGCGAAGACGATTTCCTTGACCGCGATCTGCTGGGCCAACTCGGCCTGCTCGATCGCTTGCCGGTCTGGGAAAAACAGTGCAGAGAAATTCCGGCTTGAGGAGACAAAATGTCATGGATGAAAAGGTTCTTCTGGTAGACGACGACAGCAACGTACTCAACGGCTATCGCCGCAGCCTGGGCCGCGAATTCCACCTTGAGACCGCCATCGGCGGCGAACAGGCGTTAAAGCTCGTGTCCGACAACGGCGCTTACGCAGTCATCGTTGCGGACATGAAAATGCCGGGCATGGATGGCATCCAGCTTCTGAGCAAAGTAAGGGTGGCATCGCCCAATACCGTCCGGGTCATGCTTACCGGCAATGCCGATACCGAGTCCGCCATTGAGGCCATCAATGAAGGGGCGATTTTCCGCTTCCTCACCAAACCTTGCGGCAAGGAATTGATGGGCAAGACCCTCACAGCCGCGCTGATCCAGTACCGTCTGGTCACTGCCGAGAGCAATCTGTTGGAACAGACTTTGAGCGGCTGCATACAGGTGCTGACAGAAGTTCTCAGCTTGGTGAATCCCGCCGCATTCAGCCGCGCCGAGCGCGCCTGCCGCTACATTCGCCACGTAACCACCGTGATGAAACTCAATAATCCGTGGCAGTACGAAGTCGCCGCCATGATGTCGCAATTGGGCTGCGTCACTCTCCCGCCCGAAACCATCGAATCGGTTTACAAAGGAGAAGAACTATCCGCCAATGAACAGGCCCTGTACGACGCTCATCCCGGCGTTGCCTCAGGCCTGCTTTCCAAAATTCCCCGGCTGGAACCGATCGCGTGGATGATCGAGCACCAGAACGAAGCGACGCCTCCCGAAGTCGATCCGGACATGGAAGACGTGCGCATGGGCGCTCAGATTCTGCGTCTCGTCCTCGCCTACGAAAAACTGATTCACCGCGGCAAATCGCGGACGGAGGCGGTCCACACGCTCGCACTACAGAACAAAGACTTCAACAAGAGTTTTTTCGACGCCCTGGTTATGCTGGATCCCAACGCGGAAGAAGGAAAAATTCAGAAGTGCCGTATCGAGATGCTGACGCCGGAAATGATCATACAGAGCGAGATGCGCACGGCGGACGGCACGCTGATCGCCTCCAAGGGCCAGGAAGTGACCGCGGCGCTGATCATCAAGCTCAAGAACCTTGCCGCCCGCCGCGCGATTATGGGGGAAGTCACGATCTCGCTGCCTCAGCGCCCGCAAGCTTTCAAAACGGGCGCATCTTGAGAGCTGTTATTTTTCTTTTGGCTTCAGATCAAGCGCGGCGGAGTTCATGCAATAACGCAGACCGGTGGGGTTCGGCCCGTCCTCGAAAACGTGCCCCAAATGCGCTCCGCAACGGGCACATCGCGCCTCTGTGCGCACCATGCCGTAGGTGGAATCGCGGTGTTCTTCCACCTTGGTCGCATCCGCCGGCTGATAGAAACTGGGCCAGCCGGTGCCGGAATCGAACTTGGTCGAAGAATCGAACAAAGGCTCTCCGCAGCACACGCAGTGATACGTGCCCGCATCCTTGGTCTTCCAATACTTGCCGGTGAAGGCGCGCTCTGTGCCGGCTTCACGCGTCACATGATACTGCTCGGGAGTCAACTGTTCCCGCCACTCCGCTTCCGACTTCTCCATTTTTTCCAATTTTTCCGTCATAAAGTGAGTTGCTCCTGTTGCTGTTTATCAACCTGCTTTATTGGATGTAGATGGCTGCGAAAAGTGACGGCTAGCACATTCTGGCCGGGATTGTCTGTGACAACCGTCACATGAACATGGTGACATCTTCCCTTGCCTTCCACAGACCCTTCCCGCAAGGATGTGGGCAACGTCTGCGAGTCCCTCGGGCCCGGCGACCCCTAAGGCGCCGGGCCTTTCTCATTAAGCGTCACCCTCCCGGTCGGCGGCCAAAAGTCCATCGATCTTGCGGTACTGGCTGCGAAAATAAAGCAACGGATCGCCCTCGCGCGTTACCACATCCTCCACTTCCGCGATAAAGATCGTATGGTCTCCGGCTTCCTGCGTCGATTGCAACCGGCACTCCAGATAAGCCAGCGCTCCGTGCAGGATCGGTGTTCCCTTCTCCGTGCGGTCGAAGCGCGCTCCGGCCTCTTCCTGCGCATGTTCGTGCGCATGCAGGGGCCGTGCGTAATAGTCGGAAATGACACGCTGGTCCTCGGCCAGAATGTTGACGCCAAATCTTTTCTTGGCGTGAAGATGGGCATGGGTGCGGGCGGCGTGGTCCACGCAAACCAGCAGCAGTGGAGGATCGAGGGAAACCGAGGAAAATGCATTGGCCGTCATGCCGAGGACTTCGCCGTCAAGGTCGAGAGTGATGATGGTCACTCCCGTGGCGAAGCATCCCATGGCTTTGCGGAATTCGGCGGAATCGAGGGCCATACCCTTGCTGAAAGAACTGCGGCGACTGCCTACATTATCATGCAGGGCGCACGCTGCGCCCGTCGCAAGGCCTGATGTATGATTCGATGCAGAGGCTTCTACTCTGAAATACGCGTGAGCCTGATTGCCATCCCGCTGCGCTCTGGTGCGGATAACGCTTCGCTCGCCGACGATCTGGCACGGCTCGAGCCCGGTGCTCCCATCTCTCGCGAGCTGGCCTTGCGGCTGATCGATTGCCCTGACGCGGATCTGCCTTTCTTGTTGTCTGCCGCCCGGGCCGCGAAAGAGAACTTCAAGCCGCGCATCATTACTTATTCCCGCAAAGTTTTTCTTCCTCTGACCAACCTTTGCCGCGATTACTGCGGCTATTGCACCTTCCGCCGCGACCCAGGCGACCCCGGCGCCCATACCATGACGCCCGATGAAGTTCTCGCAGTCGTTCGCGAGGGAGAGAAACTTGGCTGCACTGAGGCGCTGTTTAGCCTGGGCGACAAACCTGAATTGCTCTTTCCCGAAATGCGCCAGACTTTGCGCCATCTGGGCTATAAATCGACATTGCATTATCTGGAAGCGATGTGCGAACTGGTGCTGCGCGAAACCAGCCTTTTGCCCCATCCCAATCCTGGCCTGCTCAGCGGGGAATGGATCTCGCGCCTTTCGGCGATTTCTCCCAGCATGGGCTTGATGCTCGAAACCGTGAACGACCAATTATTGGCACAGGGGGCCGCGCATAATAATGCTCCCGATAAAATTCCTGCGCGCCGATTGCGCACCATTGAAGAAGCGGGAAAACAGGGCGTACCATTTACCACCGGGTTGCTGATCGGCATCGGTGAAACGCTGCAGGACCGCGTGGATACGCTGCTTGCCATCCGCCAGCTGCACGAGCGCTATGGCCATATTCAGGAAGTGATCGTGCAAAACTTCCGCGCCAAGCCCAATATTCCGATGGCCCTGTCGCCGGAGCCGGATCAGGGTGCGATGCTTCGGGCTACAGCGGTAGCGCGTTTGTTAATGCCAAGAGTAAACATTCAGGCGCCACCCAATCTGAATGCGCCGTATTATGAAGAGTTGCTGGACGCCGGCATCAACGATTGGGGAGGGGTTTCGCCGCTGACACCGGACTACATCAATCCCGAAAAGCCCTGGCCGCACTTGGAGCAACTGCGCCTGCGCACGGAAGCGAAAGGCTACAATCTGCAACAACGCTTGCCGGTCTATCCCGAGTTTGTTCCGCATGGGATGGCGAGCCACGGATTGCTCTCGAAAAAACTCAGCGCCTCCTGCGGCGATGACGGCCTGGCCAGAAGGCAGGCCGCATGATTTGTGTGCTCACAGGCGGCACCGGAGGCGCGAAGTTTGTCGACGGGCTGCGCTACGCCGTTCCTCCGGAAGAACTCACGATCATCGTGAATACCGGCGACGATTTGCTGTGGTGGGGACTTTACGTTTCACCCGACATCGACTCGATCACCTACGCCATTTCGGGACTGCTGAGCCGCGAACGTGGCTGGGGCGTGAAGAACGATACGTTCTTGTGCCTGCAAGCCATGGGACAACTGGGCGAACCCACGTGGTTTCACACCGGCGACCGTGACCTGGCGGTGCACCTGCTCCGCTCGCGCCTCCTGGCCGAGGGCAAAACGCTTTCCGATGCCACCGCCGTCATCAGCGAAAAGCTCGGGGTAAAGGCGCGCATTGTGCCCATGACCGATTCGCGCGTGGAAACGCGCGTCGATACTCCCTCCGGCGAATTGAGCTTTGAAGAATATTTCGTCCAGCGCTGGTTTCAGGATCCGGTGAAATCGGTCCGCTTTGCCGGCGCTTCCGATGCCGAACCTGCCCCCGGCGTGGTGGATGCCATTACGAACGCAGATGCCGTTCTGATCGCCCCGAGCAATCCCATCACCAGCATTGGCCCGATTCTCGCCGTGCCCGGCATTCGCGAAGCTTTGCGCAGCGCGCGGGGCAAAGTGGCTGCGGTCAGCCCTATCGTGGGCAACGCGCCGGTCGCGGGTCCTGCCGGAATTCTGATGGCGGCGCAGGGCCTGCCCTGTTCGATCGCGGGAGTGGCGCAGGCCTACTCGGATTTTCTCGACCTGCTGGTCTGCGATTCGCGGGATGCGCGCGCCGCGGAAGCGCTCCGTAAAAACGGGCTGCGCGTGCAGTGTGCACAAACCATCATGCGCACTCTGGAAGACAAAATCGCGCTGGCCAAGACCGCCGTATCATGCGCCTGCCCGAGGCCTGGCGAGAATATCTCCGAACCGGACGCAGTGCCAGCCGCATCCGATCAGCCGTGATTCTCATTCCCGTAAAAAATCTCGCTGGCGCCAAGCAGCGCCTCGCTTCTATTCTCGATCAGCCCGCGCGCACGGAGCTCGCGCAAAACATGCTGCACGACGTGGTGGCTGAGATCGCGGCCTGGCCGCAACGCCCCTCATGCTCGCTCGTCACGAGTGATCCTTTTGCCCTCAACCTGGCTCGCCAATACGATTTCCAAACTATTCCCGATCCCGAAAATCCCGGCGAAACCGGCGCAATCGAAATGGCCACGCGATTTTGCGCCGAACGCGGCGCCGGCTTCACACTGGTTGTTCCAGCCGACATTCCCCTGATCAGGAGCGCTGAATTGCGGCAGATCATCCAGGTCGCCCCCGTTGAGGGCAGCGTGCTCGTTCCCGCCGCCGACGGCCGGGGAACGAACGCAGCCTTGCGACGTCCCGCAGATCTGTTTCCGCTGCGCTTCGGCAATGACAGTTTTAAACCGCATCTCTCTGCGGCGAAAGCAACGGGCAAACCCTGTGTCGTGTTGCAGTTTCCCGGAATTGCTCTTGACGTGGATAATCCTGAAGACTTGCAGAAGATCGCCGAACAACCCGGCGAAACGCGCACGCAAAAGTTGATTCGCGGGTGGAAGACGGATTTTCGCCCAGTGCATTCAGCCCAGGGACGCTCGTGAGCCCGCGAGCGGCAAGCAAACCCCGCGGGATTGAGGTTTTTCCCGTCCGACTTGACAGCGAAATCGCCGCGGGAGATTCACTGGCAAGAAAAATCTTGCTCGCGCTGCGCATAAGCAAACTCAAGCTGCAATCCGGCGACGTCCTCGTCGTCAAGCACAAGATCGTTTCTAAAGCTGAAGGCCAGTTGGTCGACCTTGCGGCCATCAAGCCTTCTAAAGGCTCACTCGCCTGGGCCGAGAAACATAATTTAGACGCTCGCGTCATCGAGCTGGCGATTCGCGAAAGCCGGGCCATCATCCGCCGAAAGCGTGGAGTGCTGATCACCGAAACCAGGCATGGCTTCATTTGCGCCAACAGCGGCGTAGATGTCTCAAACGTCGACGGAGGACGCCGCGCGCTGATTCTTCCCGCCGACCCTGACGCCTCGGCGCGAAAACTTCTGCGCCAAATTAAAAAACAAACCGGCCTGCACATTCCCGTTCTCATTACTGACAGTTTTGGCCGCCCCTGGCGCGAGGGTCTCGCGGAATTCTGCATCGGCATCGCCGGCATGAAACCGCTGCGCGATGACCGGGGCCGCCGCGATCCGCATGGATACACTCTCCACGCGAGCCTGGAGGCCGTCGCCGACGAACTGGCTTGCGCCGCCGGACTTGTCTGCGGGAAATTGGAGCGCACTCCCGCCTGCATCATTCGCGGGTTTTCCTACGAGCCTGGCCGCGGCGGCACGCGGAAGCTCCTGCGCCCAGCCGCTTCCGATCTCTTCCGTTAACCCACCTCGCAGGATTTCCGCTACACTGAAGCCAGGCGAGCCGCAACACTTCTTCGAACGGCGGCATCGATTGAAAGACGATGGTCATGCCTGAACTTTCCCCGGCCGAACTCGACCGCTTCCCTTCTCTGGACTGGTTCGATCTCGCGCCTCTCGTGTCGCACGAAGTTCGCGCGTCGCTCGAAAGAATTCTCGAAACTCAGAATGGCGGTTCGATTTCTCGGCAACGAATGTTCGAACTCGCGCAAACACAGGACAATGATCTGCTGGGGCTGTTGGCTGCGGCCAATCTTCTGCGTTCCGAGATTTGCGGAAACATCGTCACCTACGTCGTCAATCGCAATATCAACTTCACAAATATTTGCTTTGTGGGATGCAAGTTCTGCGCCTTCAGCCGCGGGCCGCGCGAAGCGGACACCTATTTTCTCGATCCGGAACAGGTCGCTCAAAAAGCAATGGAGGCGGCACAACTTGGAGCTACTGAGGTCTGCATTCAGGGAGGCCTGCCTCACGGGCTGCCGCCGTTTTACTATCGCGACATTCTCCGCGCCGTAAAAAAAGCGGTGCCCTCCATGCACGTTCACGCCTTCTCGCCCATGGAGATCGTTTACGGCGTCGAACTGACCGGCATGAAGCTGGCCGATTATCTTTCCATGCTGCGCGACAACGGGCTGGGTACCCTGCCCGGCACCGCCGCCGAAATTCTTGATGACGAAATCCGTCAGGTGCTCTCGCGCAACAAGCTTTCCACCGCGCAATGGATGGAAGTGGTTCGCACCGCACACCGCTGCGCAATCCGAACAACCTCAACAATGATGTACGGGCACACCGAGACTCCCAGGCATTGGGTGCGGCAAATGTTGCTGCTGCGCGACATTCAAGACGAGACCGGAGGCTTTACCGAATTCGTTCCCCTCGGCTTCGTTCACCAGAACACGCTTCTGTTTCATCAGGGACTGGCGCGTTCCGGCCCAACTCTCGCCGAGCACCTTAAAGTTCATGCGCTGGCTCGGCTGTTGCTGGCGGGATCCATCAGCAACATTCAGGTTT
>DATLKM010000311.1:0-8960 GCA_035538435.1 Binatia bacterium | reverse complement strand
ATTGAAACCGGCGACGCACAGCGCGACGGGCACCTCAAGAGCGCGGACTTTCTCGATGTCGAGAAGTTTCCCACGCTTACCTTCAAATCGGAGCGTATTCGGCGCACCGGCGACGACGCACTGTCAGTGGAAGGGCCTTTGACCATCCACGGGGTAACGCGGAACGTCACTTTCAAGGTGGATGGGCCGGCGGCGCCGACAAAAGATCCATGGGGCAACACACGCATCGGGCTTTCGGCGACGACCAGGATCAACCGCAAGGATTTCGGTCTGATCTGGAATGCCACGCTGGAAACCGGCGGAATTCTGGTGGGCGAGGAAGTCACCATCACCCTGGAAACCCAGTACGTGAAAGCTTAAGCGACCGCGCACAAACGTTGTGAACGGCGGTTCTTGCTAGCGAAGCTGTGATGGCTGGGCTGCCCTTCCCCGCGCATGAAAGAGCGGGGGCAGGGATGACGGCGATGAAGATTGCAGCGTTTCACACGATGATCAGCGCAATCGAGAGGGAGTTTTATGTCACTTAGACCAGTAAGGCAAATTATTGAATCGAAGCCGACTTTGGAAGGCGCGGGAGTCAAACTCAAACGCGCCTTCGGCTTCGGCAAGACCAAGGAGTTTGATCCATTTCTGTTGCTGGATGATTTCCGCAACGAACATCCGGAAGATTACACGGCGGGATTTCCCTGGCATCCGCATCGCGGGATTGAAACTATTACTTATGTTCTGGCTGGTTCGGTCGAGCACGGCGACAGCCTGGGAAACAAAGGCAAGATGACCGCCGGCGACGTACAGTGGATGACCGCGGGTAGCGGAATTCTGCATCAGGAAATGCCAAAGGGCGACAACCGCGGCCGCATGCACGGATTTCAGTTGTGGGCAAACCTGCCCGCGTCGCTGAAGATGACCGATCCGCGCTATCAGGACATTCCGTCCAGTGCGATTCCCGAGATCACCGACGATGACGGGACGAAAGTGCGCGTAATCTGCGGCGAGTTCTGGGGTAAGAGAGGGCCGGTCGAAGGCGTGGCGGCCGATCCGAATTACCTGGATATTTCGGTTGGGCCGAACCAGAAAAAGCGGCTCAAGGTGGAAACGGACCGCAACGCATTTGCCTACGTATTCGCGGGATCGGGCACGTTTCGCGACGCCTCCGATCCGCGGGCAGTGCTGACCGAGCAGGCGGCAGACCCGAACGCGGCGCCGAACTACGATGTTCACAACCACAATCTGGTCCTGTTCGATCGTGGAGACGAAATCAGCGTGCAGGCGGGAGACGAAGGAATTCGCTTCCTGCTGGTTTCAGGCAAGCCGATCGAAGAGCCGGTGGCGTGGTATGGGCCGATCGTGATGAACACGCAGGAGCAGTTGCAGGAGGCCTTTTCAGAGCTGCAGCGGGGGACGTTTATTAAGCACCGATAAGATGGAACCGGGAAAATTGGGCGACGGCGTGCCGTCGCCCTTTTCTTTTTACGTTCTTATGACGCACTACGCCGCGCTAGGCTTGTCTTCCGATTTCTCCACATGTCCGCCAAACTGGAAGCGCATGGCGGAGAGAATCTTGTTGGCGAAGTCAGCCTCGCCGCGCGAACTGAAGCGCTCGTAAAGCGCGGTGGTAAGAACATGCGCGGGGACCGCCTCGTCGATGGCGGCCTTGATGGTCCAGCGGCCTTCACCCGAATCGGAGACGCGGCCGGCGAACTTGGAAAGCTGCGGATCTTCGGTAAGCGCGCTGGCAGTTAAATCGAGCAGCCATGAAGCGATGACGCTGCCGCGCCGCCAGACTTCGGCAACATCGCGCAGGTTGATGTCGTATTGATAGTGTTCGGGATCGCGCAGCGGGGTGGTTTCGGCGTCGGCTGTCGCATGGTCCTGCTTGCCGATATTGGCCGAGCGCAGGATGCCGAGGCCTTCGGCATAGGCGGCCATGATTCCGTACTCGATGCCGTTGTGGACCATCTTGACGAAATGCCCGGCGCCGTTCGGCCCGCAGTGCAGGTAGCCTTGTTCGGAGGTGCCGCCGATTTTTTCCCGGCCGGGCGTGCGCGGAATGTCGCCCACGCCCGGGGCCAGGGCGGAAAAAATTGGGTCGAGGCGTTGCACGACTTCCTTTTCGCCTCCGATCATCATGCAATATCCGCGATCCAGGCCCCAGACGCCTCCGCTCGTACCGACATCGACGTAGTGGATTTTGGGGGCGAGTTCCTTGGCGCGGCGGATATCGTCGATGTAGTACGAATTGCCGCCGTCGATGAGGATGTCTCCCGGCTCAAGATGCGGAAGCAAATCCTTGATCGTGGGATCGACAATGCCGGCAGGGATCATCAGCCAGATAGCGCGCGGCTTCTGCAGTTGTTTAACGAAGTCAGCCAGCGAGGTCGATCCCGTGGCTTTATCTTTCACCAGATCGGCTACGACTTTCGGTGACCTGTCGAAGACCACGCAATCGTGCCCCTTCTTGATCAAGCGGCGAACCATGTTGGCGCCCATTCTTCCCAGACCGATCATCCCCAGTTGCATAAAGTGCTCCTCTTTCGTCCTTTCCGGTGTTTTGTAGGATTGGTTGGTTGCGTGAGTGCGAACATGTCACGCAACGCTTGCGATGGCATTGACCGGCTCACCACGGAACAATCTTAGGCGCGAAGCCACGACTTGCTTCACTGAATCGACGACCGGCCGCAGAATCCTGTAAGGCACGACTTCATCCAGGTCCCGCGCCAGGCTTTGTGCCAACGATTGGCGCCATGCAACCCGCAATTCCGTGTTGATGTGGACGATGTTGATCCCCGCAGCGATAGCTTTGCGAAAATCTTCATCCTCGGTGCCCGAGCCTCCGTGCAGGGTTAGAAAGGTCCCGGCAGCTTGCTTGATCTCGGCAATTCTCTCGATGTCCAGGCGCTTCTTGGTTGTTCCCTGCACCATGCTTTTCAGCATGCCGTGCATGTTGCCGACCGCCGGAGCGAGATTATCGATTCCGGTCGCTTCGACGAACTGTCGCGCTTCCTCAGGGGTTGAGAGCTTGCCGCCCTGAGGGGCTTCTTTGATTTCGGAGCCGGTTCCTATGTCGCCGATTTCGCCCTCCGCCAGGATTCCAGGGTTGAGCGCCTTGATCGCCTGAACCGCTTCCTTTGTCTGTGCGACATTCTGATCAAACGGCAACCCGGAAAAATCGATGGTTACCGCATCGAATCCCGCCTTCGCGGCCTCGATTACTTTACCAAGAGAGTGGGTATGATCGGCATTGAGGAAGATCGGCACGTCATACTCCTGGCGGATGCTTTTCACAAGAGCGCCGAGCTGGCGCACGCCAAAGAATTCCCGCTCTCCCTCGGAAGCCCCGACAAGCACCGGAAGTTTGACCTCGGCCGCGGATGCCACCACCGCCTTCAACAGGGTCTGGTCAGAGACATTGAAATGGCCGATGGCTGCGTGTTTTTTCTCCAGTTCCGCCAGGACGCCGCGCAGCGTACTTTTGTTTGCGGGAGTTCCAACCGCTGTCATTGCGACTCCTTGAGCTGGCGGTAGCGCCGAATCAGATTATTGGTGGAGCTGTCGTGAGAAAGCGGCGGCTGCTCTTTGCTCTCCAGTTCGGGAATGATGCGTTGCGCGAGCACTTTTCCGAGTTCCACGCCCCACTGATCGAACGAGTCGATGTCCCAGATCGTCCCTTGCGTGAAAACAGCATGTTCATAAAGAGCGACCAATTTCCCCAGCGCTTCAGGGGTGAGCCGGTCGGCGAAAATTGTATTCGAGGGGCGATTGCCTTCAAAGACGCGATGCGGCACCAGCCACTTCGGCGTACCTTCCTGCTTGACTTGTTCCGGAGTCTTGCCGAAGGCCAGCGCTTCGGTTTGGGCCAGAACGTTGGCGATCAGCATGTCGTGATGGCGGCCGACTTGGTTGAGCGGCTTCGAAAAGGCGATGAAGTCGCAAGGAATGAGCCGCGTTCCCTGATGAATCAACTGATAGAAGGAATGCTGGCCGTTGGTCCCCGGCTCGCCCCAGTAAATCGGGCCGGTATCGTGCTTCACTTTTTTGCCTTTGACGGTGACGCTTTTGCCGTTGCTTTCCATGGTCAATTGTTGAAGATAAGCGGGAAATCGCTTCAGATATTGTTCATAGGGCAAGACAGCAACGGTTTGTGCGCCGAAGAAATCGTTGTACCAGAGGGCGAGCAGTCCCATGAGCACGGGCAGATTGCGTTCGAATGGCGTGGTGCGGAAATGTTCGTCCATTTCGTGGAAGCCGCGCAGCATGGCTTGGAAGTTCTCGGGGCCGACAGCGATCATGGTGGAGAGACCGATGGCGGAATCCATGGAATAGCGGCCGCCGACCCAGTCCCAGAAGCCGAACATGTTGGCTGTATCGATACCGAATTTTTCCACCGCCGCGGCGTTCGTGGAAACGGCGACGAAATGTTTGGCGATGGATTTCTCATCGCCTCCCAGACCGGCAAGCGCCCAGGCGCGAGCGGTCTGCGCGTTGGTCATGGTTTCGAGCGTCGTGAAAGTTTTCGAGGAGACGATGAAGAGAGTCTCGGCGGGGTCGAGATCGCGGGTTGCTTCGGCAAAGTCGGTGCCGTCGATATTGGAAATAAAACGGAAAGTCCGGGTGCGGTCGGAATAGAACTTGAGGGCCTCGTAGGCCATGACCGGGCCGAGATCGGAGCCGCCGATGCCGATATTGATGACATTGCGAATCGGCTTGCCGGTATGGCCTTTCCACTCTCCGCTGCGGATGCGATTGGAAAAGTCGGCCATGCGGTCGAGCACTTGGTGGACTTCAGGAACCACGTTCTTGCCGTCAACTTCGATTACGGCTTCGCGAGGAGCGCGGAGAGCCACATGAAGAACGGCGCGGTTCTCGGTGACATTGATTTTGTCACCCCGAAACATGCCTTCAATCCGTTCCCGGAGGCCGGACTCCTCGGCAAGCTGAAGGAGAAGGTTGAGGGTTTCGCCGGTGACGCGGTTCTTCGAGTAATCGAGATACAGGCCGGCACCCTCGACCGTGAGGCGGGTGCCGCGGCTGGGGTCCTGGGAGAAAAGGTCACGCAGATGTACATCGTGAATCTGCTTATAATGGGCTGCTAAGTTCTTCCATGCCAGATTCTTGACAGATGACTGTTTCACTATTACTTCAGCTTGGGTGGCCATTGATTCCCCTTCCGCTACAAGGATATTTTATTCGATTGTCCTGCTCGGCCTTCGGTTACGCTTTTCCACACAAACTTGAAGATCCAAATCAGCGTCTCCAGCATTTTGCCTGCCCCAGTTTTCCACAGCAAAAAAAGGCGTGTAGCGGGAATTTAACAATGCCGTCGCTGGGAAGTAACGGAAATTTGTTGTAATTAGCACGCTTCATTTTGCGTTCTGGCTGGTTGCTCTGAAGGGAGCCGGCAAGATCGTGTGCGTTTTCCATGGGGTTCACCGCTTTTTTTCCATGGGGGTTTTACCGGGGCCAAGTAATCAAGAAAATAAAAAAGGAGAGCCCAGATGCGCCACATTCGGGGGTTCCTGTTTTCCTTTGTTCTGACTGGAGTTTTTGCCTCATCCGCTTTTGCCGGCACCGTCCAGATGCACTTTGAAAGCGTGGGCGGCGGGAGCATTGGCGGAGTCTACGTTTACCCTTACAACTTTTCGATCAACGGCAGCAGCGGCCTGAGCTCGCTGATCTGCGATACCTATGATCGTGAGATCACAATTGGCGAAAGCTGGGAAGCGAACGAGCACCTGCTGCTTGCCGCCGGCGGGCTCTTCAATAATCTCACCGATTACGAAGCCGCAGCCATCATCTTCAACGAAATCCTGACCAACCAGGTCGACGCCGCCGATGGCAACCTCGCCATCTGGGGCCTGTTTTCCAACAACGCCAAGGGCAACAGCGGCTGGAGCGCCTACGTGCAATCGCTGGAGACGGCAGCGCTGGCTTCAACGGGCACTTACAGCAGCGCGTTCTACAACCATTTTGTGCTCTATACTCCCCTTCCCGGCAGTAAAGGGATGGCGGCGCAGGAATTCATGGGATACAACCCGACTTTGGCGGAGCCTGCTAGCCTGGCCAGCCTGGCCATGGGTGTGGTCATGCTGATGGGGTGGTTGCGCTTGCGGAAAGGGGCAACGAACGCGACATAGCATTCGTTCGTTTTTTGTTTCTTCGAATCATCGATTGAACTGCGCGCCATTCACTCCCCGGAGTGGGTGGCGTTGCCGTTTGCGGACTTTTTATTTTTCCTTCTCAGAACTTCACAAATCTTGGCGGGTTCAAACCAACCGAGAGCAAAAGACTCTCGAAAGACTTAGCTGGAAGTTATCGAGCGGCGCTCGTCACCCCCAACGCCGGCTATTTGGCCGATAGCCGCCTCCGCATACTTATGGAGAGCACCATGAAAAAACAAATTCGCACCCTACTGGGAGTGGCCCTTCTTTGCGCGGCAATGAGCCCGGCCATGTTCGCATCCGATAACGCGTACCTGTATCTGCTCCAGGGGATTCCGGGGCACGATTACTCCAGTTCCACCGATCCTCAGTTTCCGGTCGACATTCTTCTGAACGGCGAAGTCTGTTATCAGCGAGGGCTGGGTTTCGGTGTGATTACCGGTCCCTTGACCTTCGCTCCGGGCAGCTATGACGTGAAGATCAGCATTGCCGATTCGGTGGCGCCTTGCACGAACGAACCGGTTGTTGACACAACCGTCACGCTGAATGCCGGGGAAAACGAGTCGCTGGTCCTGACGTTCGGCAGCACGGGATCCGCGGAGACGGTGGGCTTCAACAATAGCTTTGCCAGTGTATCGGCGGGCAACGCGCGCATTCAGTTCGCACATGCTGCGGATGCGACGGCCGTAACCCTGACGCTCAAAAACACCTCGACGCAAAAGTCGTATACCTACACCGTCAATCCCGGCCAATTGCTGGGGGAGACTTTGCCGGCAGCGACCTACGATGTGACGGTCACGCAAGGGTCGACCACGCTGGTCTCGACCACCAGCGTGACCCTCGATTCGCAATCGGTGGAGCTGATGTATATTGTCGGCGAAGCCGGCAACAACACCGTCAACCTTGAAACCAAGTCCGTGAAAAATGTCATTTAGAGCAAGCTGGGCCGCTGGGAACCGGCGGCCCTTTTTGGACAGGTTGCGGACCGGTAGGTCTTCATTTAGATCTGTGGAATCCGATCAGCAAGCCGACGGTGACCGCCAGCGATTGCTCGTGACCGGCTCCAAAGTTGTATTCATAGGTGGGTTCGACATACCAGCCGAATCTGTGGCTCTCCGAACGCCAAATCATGAACTCGGGTTCGATTTCAAGGCCGGCGGAATCCGTTGTCTCAGTGCCGTAAGCCCGACTGTGAATCCACGCCGGACCCGCACCGATCATGAATTCAACTTTTTCTGACAGGGTCCAGGGCTTTTTGAAAAGGACATCTACGTCCCACTCCGTGGAATGGCGACGGAAAAGGGAGCTAGCTCCGGCCTCGATCTCCAGCTTATTTTCGAGGGGCTCGATTTCCGCCGCGAACGATGGGCCAAAGCTGGAGTTGTTTTCGGTAATGCTGCGCGAAGCTGTGCCACCTAATTCCAGGACCAGGGAGGCTTCGCTTGGCTCTGCTTGTGTCTCCGATTGCGCACAAGCGATGGCGGAACAGATCAGCAGGGACGCCGCCAAGGGCAAAGCAATTCTCATCGAGTGCCGATATTAACAGGCCAGGGTCCGTGGCGCGCGGCATGCATCCGCCCGTCATGGCCGATGCCGGTGGCCGGGCCGCTATAATGAAGTGTGACCTCCTCGCACGTGAAGCAAGTGGCGCTGGCCGACTTCCCTACCCGCTGGGGCAGATTTCACATTTACGGTTTTCGCGCCGAGCCTTCGGATGGAGACGGCCGCACGGAAGAAGCGGTCGCGCTGGTAATGGGCGACATTCAGTCGGCGCCGCCCCTGGTGCGGGTTCACTCGCAATGCCTGACTGGCGACGTGTTTCACTCCCTTCGCTGCGACTGCCGGCAACAGCTTGAAATGGCTCTGGGGATGATTCGCGACCTTGGGGCGGGCATTCTCATTTATGAGCAGCAGGAAGGCCGCGGCATCGGCCTGATGGCCAAGTTACAAGCGTATCAGCTTCAGGACTCCGGACTCGACACGGTGGAAGCAAACGAACAGCTTGGCTTCAAAGCAGACCACCGCGATTTCGCTCTGCCCGGCGAAATGCTGAAGGCGCTGGGTGTTAGCAAGGTGCGGCTGCTATCGAATAATCCAGAAAAAGTTGAGGCATTGCAGCAGGCCGGGATCGAAGTCGTGGAACGCGTGCCGTGCGAAGTCGCTCCCAGCCCCTACGCGGAAGAATACTTGAAGACGAAGAAGGAAAAGCTGGGGCATCTTTTCAGCAGCAGGTGAGCCGCTGCGGTAGATCTCATCGCGACAACAGCTTTTTCATCTCAGCTCTTTTTGTCGCCGGCAGAAGATCGAGTGCAGCGCGCGCCAGCGCCAAGTAAACTTCCCGCAGTTCCCGCTTCCCTGCCAGGATCCTCATATGTTTGGCGATCGTGGCCACATCGCCGCGCGGGATCGGGCCGCTGAATGACCCGGCTGCGCCGAGGCGTTCATAGTTGGCCAGCGTCTGCTTGAGAATCGGGAGCATTCGTCTGCGTGCATCCTTTCGCCCGATACCCGCGCGCCGGGCCACTTCCTCAGCCGCGACAAGCAGGGCCGTCAGAAGCGGTGATGTGAACATGCCCCACGCGTGGTAGGCGGCCTTCTTCGATTTGGGAATCGCAAATGGTTCGCCACCCAAGCTTCTCACAATAGCGCGAACAGTTCGTATAGCTTTGGCGTCGCCCTCGACGCCGAACGGGACTCCCGCCAGAGCCGGGCGTGAACCGCGAACGAAGGTCATGAGCGGGTGAGCAGCCACAACCGCCGCTCCTTGCTTACGGAGAACATCGAGTTCATCGCTGGATAAGG
>DATLKM010000310.1:0-2468 GCA_035538435.1 Binatia bacterium | reverse complement strand
AAGACCTCAGCGCCGATCTCGGCATCTCTGTGGACGATCTGAAGCGGTCGCGATAGACGCGTGAAAACAATTGTCTTTACCGTTCCCGCCCAAGCTGACGTTCGCCGTGTCGACCGCGAGGCCGCGATGCGCATTCTCACTGCGCTGCATCGTTTTGCTGACACCGGCGAAGGTGATGTGAAGAAACTGCAAGGAGAGTCCGGCGAACTGCGCCTGCGCGTTGGCGACTACCGCGCGCGTTTCACCGAAGAGCATCCCGACACTCTCCGCATCCACGCGGTCCTCCACCGCCGCGAAGCCTACCGCTGAAAAATTCGAAAATTCAAAATGCGGGGACGGACGGGGAACTCTTTAATTAATGTCGGTGCCGAGATTGATCCAGGAACGTTTTGTCTGTCCCCGCATTTCATGTCCCCGCATTTCATCTGATGAATCCAATATCATCGGCGGCGAGCCCGGGCTATTATTCTGAAATGTGACTGAAAAGCCAGATGCACACCCCAGGACGCCACTTCCCAAGGGTTTTCTCCGGTCCTTTTTCCGATGGCTGGCCATCGGCGGGTTGCTGGTTTGGCTGCTTGCTGCGGTGACGCTTGTGGCCGCCAGGTGGATTGACCCACCGACAACCGCGGTGCACTTTCAACGCCACATGCAGGCCTGGATTCACCGCACGCCGTATCACGAACGTTACCAATTCATTCCGCTCAGCCAAATCTCGCCCGATCTCCAGCACGCCGTCATCGCCGCGGAAGACTCGCGGTTCTACCAGCATCATGGATTCGATTGGCACGAAATCCAAATCGCGGCCGAAGACGATCTGGAAGGCGAGCGCACTCGCGGAGCTTCCACCATTACGCAGCAACTGGTAAAGAACCTGTTTTTCGGAACGGGGCGCTCAATCCTGCGCAAAGGAGCGGAGTTCACGCTGGTGCCGGTGGCCGAAATCGTCCTTGGCAAGCGGCGCATTCTGGAGATCTACCTCAACGTGGTCGAGTGGGGCCCTGGCATTTATGGCGCAGAGGCGGCCTGTCATTACTATGACGGAACCGCGCCGCGGTATATCGACCGGCAACAGGGAGCCCGACTGGCTGCGATCCTGCCGGCTCCGTTGAAGCGACGGCCCGAGCGCATGAATCGCTACAGCGCGCTCATCCTTGAGCGGATGCGCCAGATGGGTTGGTAACCCGCGGCGCAACATTTTTGCCGTTGCGTACCTGCGTGACCTTTGTAATGCGACTGGCGTTATTTCGGTGGTTTCGGCGGCGGAGGGGCTGTTATGTTTTCGCAGCGTCCGCTTCACGTGGGGATGTCGCGGGCGGGCACGACCATGCTGCAAAAAACCTGCTGCTTTTTTCTGCTGGCCCTGACTGTGCTCGGGGAAGCCGCGCCCGGGCAAGCCGCGCTCGGGCAAGTGGCCGGCAACAGATCCAAAGACGACTCGCAGGAAACCAAACTGGTGGTGATGGAACACTTGTGGAACGAAGCGCAGATGAACCGCGACGCGCGCGCCCTGGATGGCATGATCGGGGCCAATTTCGTCAACACCGAATATGACGGCGAGATCAGCGACAAGGCCAAGTTCCTGGCGGACATTCGCGATCCGCAGTTGAACCTGGAAAGCATTTCCATTCGCGACCTGAAGGTCAGCATGTACGCCGACTCCGCGGTGGTGGTGGGCAACTACCGGACCAAGGGAACGTATCAGGGCAAGCCCTACGAACATTTTGGCCGCTTTACCGACACCTGGGTTTACACCGACGGCCGCTGGCAGTGCGTGGCCAGCCACACCAGCCTGGTGAAAAAATAAAGTTGCAGAGTCGCGGCCCAGCCGCAAAAGCAGGTTTTTCGACTACGCAGAATTGCTCGAAATCGAGTTATTCCGCTCCGCTCGAAATGACAAGCTCCCGTTTGAAATGACGAGCTGCGATGTAATCGGAGTTTCCGCTAGGCGCGATTCGGACTTTCCATCGCTCATTCTGCGTCTTTCCATGGGGCGCGCGATCTAACTATCTTCCTGCGATTTCTTTTGCAGGCGAGGCCTCATGACCGCTTCCCGTCCACAACGCTGGCAGACTGTGTTGGCGTTTGCCATCATCTATTTCGTTTGGGGATCGACGTTTCTGGCGATTCGCGTGGGCGTGCGCGAGGTACCTCCGTTCCTGTTTGCCGGGATGCGCTTTTTCGCGGCGGGGGCAATCCTATATGTGTGGATGCGGCTGAGCGGAACGCCGGCGCCCTCGCGGCGCGAGTGGAAGGCGGTGCTGCCGCTGGCAGCGCTTATTTTTGTGATGGATTACGGCCTGCTGTTCTGGGCGGAAAAGCGCGTGCCCTCGGGAGTTGCGGCGGTGATGCTGGCGACAATTCCGGTGTTCATGACGCTGGGCGAAATTGCCTTCCTGCGCACGCAGCAGCTCACGTTGCGGCTGGCGGCGGGGCTGCTGTTCGGCATGGCCGGAGTGGGCGTGCTG
>DATLKM010000309.1:0-14320 GCA_035538435.1 Binatia bacterium | reverse complement strand
CAAGACATCGATTTTGGAAGAATTGAGGCGGGAAAGGGCGCTGCCGGTTTCGCCTTCAACGGCGACCTCCATCTGCAATCCGCCCAGAATACATTCCAGAACGCTTACTTCCTGCCAGTCACGCGAAACTACCATCGACGAAAGTGTCATGAGTTCACTCTAACGACAGGGGTAACCGCGGCGTAGATCACCAACGTAATGGGGCGTCGGAATTCAGCTTTCGGGCTTCAGGTTCTGGGAGAACGGTGGCGGGATCTCGAACACGGGTACGTGAATCCGGCAAGTGTTTTTCGTTTTTCGAGGAAGCTTAGCCGGAAGTCCGAAAGCCGGAGATCGATGCCCGCTCACCGGTACCATTGCACGGTGCGCTGCAAGCCTTCCTCGAACGTTACCGTCGGTTTGTAGCCTAAATGCTGTTCTGCGGCGGAAATGTCGGCGAGGGAATGCTTGATGTCGCCGCCGCGCTCCGGGCCGTAAAGCGGATCGCCCGGGTATCCGGTGAGCGACTGGAGCAGTTCGTAGGTTTGATTCAGAGTTACGCGCCTTCCCGTGGCCACGTTGAACACGCGGCCTGCGCTCTGCGCCGCCGGAGATTTGCAGGCCAGCAGATTTGCCTGCACGGCGTTGTCGATGTAGGTGAAATCGCGGCTCTGCTCGCCATCGCCATAGATCGTGGGCTGTTCGCCTTGCAGCATGAGGGTAATGAATTTCGCCAGCACGCCGGAGTAGGGAGAAGACGGATCCTGGCGCGGGCCGAAGATATTGAAGTAGCGCAGCGATACCGTTTCGAGTCCGTAGCAGCGGTAAAAAGAAATCATGTAGCGCTCGCTCGCCAGTTTGGCGACGGCGTAAGGAGAGATCGGGTCAGGCGTCATGTTTTCGTGCTTGGGGAGCGTGGGCGTGTCGCCGTAAGCGGAAGACGAAGCGGCATAGACCACGCGCTTGACCTTGGCGTCGCGGGCCGCAACCAGCACGTTCACGGTGCCGTCGATATTGGCCCGGTTGCTGCCGACGGGATCGAGCACGGACTTGGGCACGGAAGGAATGGCGGCCTGGTGGAGGACGTAGTCAACGCCGGCGCACGCCCGATGCATGGCCTCGAGGTCGAGAATGTCGGCTTCGAGGAAATCGATTTGGCCGCGAATCTCATCAAGGTTCTCGCGTTTACCGGTGGAGAAATTGTCCACGCCGCGGACCTGCTCGCCGCGCCGCAGAAGTTCCCGCGCCAGTGACGATCCGATAAAGCCGCCGATGCCTGTAATCAGGTAGATGGCCATAAAGATTCATGATAGCGAATGAGGGGAACGATCGCGGCTTTCGTCGCCAAAATTTAAAGAAAAGTGTGCGGCGTATCGGTTCAGAGGCCGCCGGCGGGTTTTTCTCCGGGGCTGGCTTCCCGGGTGCTTTTTCGCAGAATTCGGAGAAATTCGTCGCGGCCCATCATGTGCCGGTCTTCGAAAAAATTCCATATGGCTTGCAAGGCTTCGACCGGATCTGACGACAGGAGCACGCCGCGGTCCAGTTGTAACGGAGGCGGAGTTGGCGCGGCCCGGGCATTCAGAATCACGGAGGACGGTGCGATCGAGCGCAGCAGGCCGCGCAGCCTCTCCCGGTCATCCTCCGACATGCGAGTGAAGGAAACGCCCATCCCAAGCTGCGGGTAGGAGGCCTTGACTTCCGCGGCCGCTTCGATCCGAAAACCGTTGCACTCCAGTTTGAGGGTGAGCAGCGCGCGCACGGGATAGACTTCAGTCGCTTCCAGGTAGCAGCCGCTCATGCTGATGTCGGTGAAGGTGGCCCAGGTCGTGATCGAGCCGCCTGTCGCCTGAATGCGCGCACTGCCCTGGCATTTGTAACGAGGGCTGCGCCGCTTTTCTCTACCGGAATAGCCCGGGTCACGCGCGAGTGCGGGCGCAGTTGCCTGAGCGGCCGGGGATCCAGTCGATCTTTTTAGCGCCGCGAGATAAGCCGCGCCTGCGTTGGTTTCATCCGGCATAAGAAATTCGAGACAAAGGTCACCAGGTGTTTTTTTTGAAGCGAGACTTCTCTGCCAACTCTACGGACTTTCGGGGCAAAGTTTTTAGGTGGATGGGAGATAGGAGGAAAACGCAGGTCACAGAAAATCCGGAAACGGGAATGGTTCAGGATCGGAACGCGGGGGCAGAAAATTGCTCGGCTGCGGTTCGGATTATTTTCCACAATTCCTCGCGGCCCGCGCTGGTTTTGGCGGAAAATGGCGTGACCGTGCCGGCGGGGTACGCGCCGGCAAGATTTTTCAACGCATTGTGGAGCTGGTTTTTAGAAAGCCGGTCGCTTTTGGTGGCGATGACGTGAAAATTGCGGCCGGAAGCGGCGAGGAAATCGAGGAGTTGGCGGTCGCTGGCCTGCTCCGGGACATTGACGTCGATCAGCGCGAGGCATAGCGCGAGCGTGGGGCGGTCGTTCAGATAAGGCTCGATAAAGCTGGGCCATTCGGCGGAAATTTCGCGGGAAAGCTTGGCATAGCCGTAACCGGGGAGATCGGCGAAAATCAGCTCGGCGCGCGGCTTTCCCGGCCAGCGCACGTCGAAAAAGTTGATGGCGCGGGTGCGGCCGGGAGTAGAACTGGTGCGCGCCAGCTTGGCGCCTACAAGGGAATTGATGACGCTCGACTTGCCGACGTTGGAGCGGCCGAGAAAGGCGATTTCCGGCAGGCTGGGGGCAGGGAAGTGCGCGACGTTGGCCGCCGACGCCAGGAATCGCGCCATGACTCTCATAATTCAGTGTGCTACGGGCCTGGGAAGTTCGCAAGTAGAGTTGAGTGAAGATGGAGGTAATTTAAGGTCGAGCTGGGGGACGAGTGAACGCGCACTATTCACCAAAAACAAAACGGCCCAGCTCATCCCCAAGCCGCTTGGTTTCGCCCGGGTCGTTGGCTGCGCGGAACCGCTCCGCAAGCTCGAAGAAGGCTTTTTCTCTTTGCTTGCTGGCTTCAATTCCCAGCTGAATCAATTCGACCAGCATGCGGTTGTCACTAAGGCGGCGCCGGTTTGCGAGGGATTCCACCTGCCGCGCGACTGGTACGGGAAGGGTTACACTTCGGCGGACTTGTTTGGCTGTTCCCACCGCACCAATTTACACCAATTTGGGGTCTACCGCTTGAACTGTTTGCTCAGCGTCAACGCCTGCTGCTGATAGGACGAGCCGATGTTGGTTCCATAGATTTTGTCGGGGCGGGCCAGAAGCGGCATGTAGTTCAGCCGCCCGACAAGCTGGCCGTGTTCCATGAGAAAGGGAACTTCGTGGGCGCGGACTTCGAGCACGGCGCGCGTGCCTTTGATGTCGTTGGACCCGTAGCCGAAGCCAGGATCGAAAAATCCCGCGTAGTGGATGCGGAATTCGCCGTCGGAGGGATCGAAGGGCACCATTTCGGCGGCGAAATCGCCGGGGACGCGCACCCGCTCGCGCGAGGCGAGAATGTAGAAATCTCCGGTGTGCAGGATCAGAGACCGGTTTGCGCTTTGGCGGCGGGCCTCCCAGAATTCCTCGGGGGCGTAATGATCGATTTTTGAGAGATCGATGACCGGAGCGTTGGCGCGCGCGCGGTAGGCGATGATCTCGTCGGGCTCCGAGCCTTCAAGATTGACCGTGATGCGCAGGCCGCGATCGGTGACGGCACGGGTGGGTGTGTCTTCGTCGAGATAGACGAGATTCTCTTCGCGGTCGAGCTTGCGAATGTCTTTGTCCTGAGAATCGGCGGTGCCTTGCACGAAACGCAGTTGATTGAGGCGCATGCCGGCGCGAATGGCGACGGTGAAGGTTCGCGAGACGACTTCGGCGTAGAGCTTGCCTTTGTAGCCTGCCGGTACGCGGTCGAACTCAACCCCGTAATCGGTGATGAGGCGGACGAAGATATCCAGGCGCCCGGTGGTGCTCTTGGGATTGGCCTTGCCGGAAATATTCGCCGGCAGATTGACTTCTTCCAGCAGGGGCACAATGTAGACGCAATCTTTTTCGAAAACCGCGGCGCTGGTGAGGTCAACGCGCGTCATGCGCAACTCTTTGATCCTGGCTTCAACCGTGCTGTTTGGCCCGGGAAGAAAGCTGGCGCGAACGCGATGGGCGACGTCTCCAAGGCGAAGGTCGAGGCTGGCGGGCTGGATGTGCTGTTCTTCGATGGACGGCGTGGCCGTGATGACGCCCGAGTCCCGGAATTCCCGGATGGTTTGCGAGGGAAGAATTCCGCGGGTGCGCGCGCTGGATTCTTCCGCGGCAAATTCGGGGAACAGGGCCACCGCAGTATTCCTTGTATCGAAAGTCGACATTGTAACCTCTGACGCTTAGTTGGGCCGGAAACGGGCCTGGTCCGGTGGCTGGAAGTAAATCTAAGGTGTTCTCAATCTAGGAGAGGCAGAGCGCACTGTCAAGCGCGGAGATTGCGGGTGGCAGCTCAGTTTGGATCGTGCGCCTAGATGGCGCCGGTTCTGATGTCCCCACAGTCCATTTGCGACGAGATCCCTTCGCTTCGGCTGAAGAACGCCTACGCTCAGGAGGGCGCCGATCCTGGTTGCCCGAGTCCCCGTACCGATTTACTGGTGCGCCGCCGGGCTGTCGCTTGTGCTTGAAGTCAGCGGCGGTGCGATCTGCTGCGCCGTCACATCCTCGCCGAGGGCGGGCAAAGGAGACTCCAGCGCGATCTGAAGCACCTGGTCCATGGTATCGACGAAATGCAGCTTCATCGAGTTGCGCAGGTTCTCGGGAACCTCCGCCAGGTCTTTCTCGTTGTCGCGGGGCAGAATCACTTCAAACAGACCGGCGCGGTGCGCGGCGAGCAGTTTTTCTTTGAGGCCGCCGATCGGCAGCACTTTGCCGCGCAGCGTAATCTCGCCCGTCATGGCCAGGTCGCGGCGAACGGGAATTTTGCTCAGCGCGCTGGAAATGGCCGTGGCGATGGTGATTCCCGCCGAAGGGCCGTCTTTCGGAATGGCGCCCTCGGGAACGTGCACGTGCAGATCGAGATTGCGGTAGAAGTCGCGGTTGAGGCCAAGGCGATGCGCGCGCGAGCGAACGTAGGACATGGCTGCCTGCGCCGATTCCTGCATCACGTCGCCCAGTTTGCCGGTAAGCGTGAGCTTGCCTTTGCCATCGACCACGGTGGCTTCGGTGCTGAGGATCGAGCCGCCCACTTCTGTCCAGGCGAGGCCGGTGACCAGGCCAACTTCGCTTTTTTCGTGGGCCAGCGAGTCGCGGAACTTGATGACGCCGAGGAAGTCGTTTACGTTCTCGGCCGTAATCGTGATGCTGTAGCCTTCGCCCTCTTTTACGACCTTGCGGGCGACCTTGCGGCAAACATTGCCGATTTCGCGCTCCAGATTGCGCACCCCGGCTTCGCGAGTGTAGGAACGAATGAGGGAAGTGATCGCATCGTCGGTAAACTTGATGTTCTTTTCCGACAGGCCCGCCTGCGCCATCTGCTTCTTCACCAGAAATTGTTTCGCGATCTCCACCTTCTCCTGCTCGGTATAGCCATGCAGGCGCAACACTTCCATGCGGTCCTGAAGAGCGGGAGGAATGGTGTGCATCACGTTGGCGGTGGCCACGAAAAAGACCTGCGAGAGATCGTATTCCACGTCGAGATAGTGGTCGACGAACATGAAATTCTGCTCGGGATCGAGCACTTCCAGCAGCGCAGCCGAGGGGTCGCCGCGGAAGTCCATCGACATTTTGTCGACCTCGTCGAGCATGAAGACCGGATTCTTGGTGCCGGCCTTTTTCATCATCTGAATAATCTGGCCGGGCAGGGCGCCGATATAGGTGCGGCGATGGCCGCGGATTTCCGCTTCGTCACGCACGCCGCCAAGAGACATGCGCACAAACTTGCGCCCGGTAGCTTTGGCGATCGACATTCCCAGTGAAGTCTTGCCCACGCCCGGGGGGCCAACGAAACACAGAATCGATCCTTTGGGATTTTTTACCAGCTGGCGGACGGCGAGGAATTCGAGGATACGCTCTTTGATTTTTTCCAGGCCGTAATGATCTTCGTTCAGAACTTTTTCTGCGCGGGAGATATTGCGGATTTCCTTGGAGCGCTTCTTCCACGGCACGGCCAGCAGCCAGTCGAGATAATTGCGGGAGACGGTGGACTCGGCCGACATGGGCGGCATGGCTTCCAGCTTCTTCAGTTCCTGAAGGGCCTTGTCTTTTACATCTTTCGGCATGCCCGCGGCTTCGACTTTCTTCTTCAGTTCGTCGAACTCGCTTTTTTCGCCGCGGCCCAGTTCCTTCTGGATGGCCTTGATCCTTTCGTTGAGGTAATACTCTTTTTGCGCCTTCTCCATCTGCCGCTTCACCCGCGACTGGATGGTGCGGTCGACGTTCAGTTTTTCGATTTCCACGTCGAGCACGTCGGCGATGCGGTTCAGGCGTTCGGAAGGATCGAAAATCTCCAGCAGTTCCTGCTTTTCTTCAATCGACAGTTGAAGATTGGCGGCGATGATGTCGGTCAGCTTGGCCGGATCTTCCATGCGCACGGCCGAAATCATGGTTTCGTAATTCAGCGCCTGGCAGAGCTTCACGTACTGCTCGAACAAAGTGGTGACGCGCTGCATGGAGGCTTCAACCTGCGCGTTCATCTCCACGGGATAGCGCGCTACACGGACGGAGGCCAGCATGTAACCGTCTGAATCCGACGCCTGCAACAGTCGCCCGCGCTCAATTCCCTCAACCAGAACTTTAATATTGCCGTCGGGCAGTTTCAGGCTCTGCACGATGTTGACGATGGTGCCGACCTGGTAGATTTCGTTGGCTTTGGGTTCGTCGATGGAAGCGTCGTGCTGGGTGGCCAGGAAGATTTTCTTGTCAGCCGCCAGCGCTTCTTCGAGCGCCCTTACACTCGACTCGCGGCCGACCACGAACGGCGTCATCATGAAAGGGAAGATGACGACATCGCGGATCGGCATCATGGGCAGCTTTTTGGTTTCGAATTTTTCCTTGGATGTGGTCACTCGATCTCCCTGGGTCGCAGCAAAATGAATCGCGCTTGGGCGGCGCGCAGTCCAACCTACCGCAGATTAGTTTACTACGTGACCGGCTATCCGGCCTTTTCTAATGTGACCGAGGCACTGCGTTTTTCCACCATCTCCCGTGTAACCTCGAACTCCTTTAATTTCTTCTGGCTGGGCAGATGGAACATCAAGTCGAGCATCAACTCTTCTAATATCATCCGCAATCCGCGCGCGCCGACTTTGCGCGCCATGGCCTGGCGGGCGACCGCGCGAAGGGCTTCGTCGCTGAATTTCAGCCGGACGTTTTCGAACTCGAACAGCCGCTGGTATTGCTTGACGATGGCGTTCTTGGGACGCGTGAGAATTTCAATAAGCGCGAATTCGTCGAGGTCTTCCAGCATGCCGACGACGGGCAAGCGCCCGACAAATTCCGGAATCAGGCCGAACTTGATGAGATCTTCCGGCTGAATTTCGCTGAGCAGTTCGAAATTCCGCTTGCGGGCGGTAACCACGTCTTCTTTATCGGAATCGTCGCCGCTGCGGAAGCCCAGAGATTTCTTTCCGATGCGCCGCCCGATGATCTTTTCCAGGCCGACAAAAGCTCCGCCGCAGATGAACAGAATGTTGGTGGTGTCTACGGGAGTAAATTCCTGGTGGGGGTGCTTGCGCCCGCCCTGCGGAGGCACATTGGCAATGGTGCCTTCCAGAATCTTTAGTAACGCCTGTTGCACGCCCTCGCCGGAAACGTCGCGGGTGATGGAGGGATTTTCGTCCTTGCGGCCGATCTTGTCGATTTCGTCGATATAAATGATGCCCGTCTGGGCGCGGCTCACGTCACCTTCGGCGGCCTGCAAGAGCTTAAGAATAATGTTCTCGACGTCTTCGCCCACGTAGCCGGCTTCGGTCAAGGTAGTGGCGTCGACAATGGCGAAGGGAACGTCGAGCATGCGGGCCAGGGTTTGCGCGAGCAGGGTTTTTCCCGTGCCCGTCGGGCCGATCAGCATGATGTTCGACTTGCTTAACTCGATGCCGTCGGTGCCCTTCTGCCGGTTCATGAAGATGCGCTTGTAGTGGTTGTAGACGGCCACTGCCAGCTTCTTCTTGGTCTGCTCCTGCCCAATGACATATTCGTCGAGGAAGGCTTTTACTTCCTGGGGCTTGGGCAGTTGATTGGGGGCGGCCGTCTGCGGGGTGGTGGAGCGGTCGTCTTCCAGAATGGAATTGCAAACGGCAACGCACTCGTCGCAGATGTAGGCCCGGGGGTAGTCGCTGGGCGACGAGATCAATTTGGCTACGGCGTCCTGCGATTTGTGGCAAAAGGAACAGCGCAGAATCTCTTCCGAGCCTGACTTTGTTTTCACTCGCCTTTACTCCTTATTCGCTTGTCTTGAGCAAGCGCCGGCGGCGCAACGAACATTCTCAAGCGCCTTGCTCATCCACGAATCACGTACCGGATGATACCGCTTTTCCGGTCTTGTAGATGATATCGTCGATGATTCCGTACTCCTTCGCCTGCTGCGCGTTCATGATGAAATCGCGCTCTACGTCCTTTTCTACCTTATCCAGCTTCTGGCCGCTATGTTTCGATAGTAACTGGTTGGTGATTTCGCGCATGCGGAGGATTTCCCGGGCGTGGATATCGATGTCGGTAGCCTGGCCGGAAAGTCCGCCCATGGAGGGCTGATGGATGAGGATGCGCGAGTTGGGCAGCGCGAGGCGCTTTTTCGATTCGCCCGCCGCCAGCAGCAGCGCCGCCATGGAAGCGGCCTGGCCCACGCACAGCGTCATCACATCGTTCTTCACATACTGCATGGTGTCGTAAATGGCCATGCCGGCTGTGATGGATCCGCCGGGAGAGTTAATGTAAAGCTGGATGTCTTTTTCGGGATCTTCCTGGGCCAGAAAAAGCATCTGGGCGATGACGAGGTTGGCGATGTTGTCGTCAATCGGGGTGCCGATAAAGATAATGTTGTCGCGCAGCAGGCGGGAATAGATGTCGTAGGCGCGTTCGCCACGCCCGGTCTGCTCGATTACCATCGGTACTAGCATCATCTGCGGATCGTTTTGCTTCACGTTCACCTGCCACACTCCGCCCCGAATTTTCGCTGCCAATTTCGGGGAGGGTCGAAAGTGGTTCGCGCGCTTCCACTAAGAAAGCTACGCGGACTGACGATAAAGAAAATCGAGGGTCTTTTCGCTGCGGATTCTCATCCGGATTCTATCGAGGCCCCCATCCTGTGTCAAACGAGTTTCCACCGCTTCATACGTTTGATTGGTCTGTTTGGCCAGCGATTCGACTTCCAGTTTTAATTCCTCGTCGCTGACGGCGATCTGTTCCAAATCGGCAATGCGCTCCAGCAATAAAGAAGACTTCACATCCTGCACCGCCTGGTCGCGCTGTCCGGCGCGCAGCCGCGGCAGGTCCATCTTCTTCATGTCTTCCATCTTCATGCCCTGCGCGGCCAGGGCGCGCAGCCCGCGTTCCAGGCGAACATCGATTTGCCGGTCGATCAGCGATTCGGGAACTTCGAATTCGTTGCGCTTGACCAGGTCGGCCACGATTTTGTCTTTGGCTTCGCGCTCCGCGGTGTGCCGCTTTTCCGCTTCAATGTTTTCTCGAATCTGCTTGCGCACTTCTTCCAGGCTGGTGAACTGTTCGCCCAACTCTTTGGCGAAATCGTCATTCAGATCGGGCAAACTTTTTTGTTTGATGCCGTTGATCTTCACCGTATACACAAAAGTTTTGCCCGCCAGCCGTTTGTCGGGCGCGTCCTGGGGATAAACGACATCGAAGGTGCGCTCTTCGCCGGCGGAAGCGCCGGCAAGATTCTGGTTGAACTCGGGAACGGTGTTGGAGCCGCCGATTTCGATGAGCACGTCGTCCATGTGCACGGGGTTGACGGTGTCGCCGGGATCCTTGGGGCGGCCGTTCATGGAAGCCTGGGCGAAGTCGCCCGGCTCAAGCGCGCGGCCTTCCACGCTGGTGTAGGCGGCGCGCTGCTCGCGCAGGCTGTTCAAGGCCTGCTCCACTTCCTCGTCGCTGACGGTGATTTCGGGCTTGTCGGCGCGCAGGTCTTTGTAGCCTTCCACCTGAATTTCGGGCAGAACTTCGAAGCTGGCCTTAAAGCGCAGCGGTTCGCCGTCATGCATGTGCAGGTCGGTGACGCGCGGCTGGGAGACGGGAATCAGTCCCTGCTTCTCCGCCTCTTTGCGGAAATATTTGGGAATCAGGCTCTCGGCCACGTCGCTCTTGATGCCTTCGCCAAAACGCTGGCGGATGATGGAAGGGGGCACGTGCCCGGCGCGAAAGCCGGGCAGCCGCGCGCTCTTTTGATAGCGGCGAATCTGCGATTCGGTTTCTCGGGCAACGTCAGCGGCGGGAATCTCGACGGAAATCTCGCGCTTCACGCCGTCTTTCGCGGCAGTGTCCTTTGCAGCGGTATCGGTGGGGCTCACAATGCAAGTTTAATGAGGGAGAGAGAGAAGCGTCAAACGGGGTGGACCGTCGTTCCCGGTCGGCCGTTTGTGTTCGTGCCCCGCGAACCTCCGTAGCCTCACTCGACGGTCTGCACCAACACCGAAGATTTATTGGGATTGAATCCACGGTCTCCGGAATACAAAGCCGTGATCCGGTGCTTTCCCTTGGAAAGCGTTGAGATGGTGAGAGATGCCAGTCCCTGCTTGAGCTGCACGGTGCCGAGGCTGGAATTGTCAACCATGAAAGTCACGGTTCCGGTACTCTTCGCGGAGGTGACCACGCTGCCTTGCACTTCTGCCTTGAAGGTGACTGGCTGACCCGCCTGCGATGGGTTGGGGGAACTGCCCAGGTGAATAAAGGTTCCAGCCTCGTTCAGCAGGATGGCGACATTGTTGACCTCGTAATCTGTGACCGCCAGGTCAGGCGATCCGTCCTGGTTGAAATCTGCAGTGACCAGTGTGGTTGGTTCGTTGCCGGAGGAGAAGCCAGCTGCAAGAGTAAATATACCGGTGCCGTTGCCGGGCAAGACGGTGATGCCTCCGCCTTCGAAGTCGGACACGGCAAGATCGATATTCTTGTCGAGATTGAAGTCTGCCGCCACGACACTCGGGGGGTCGGCGCCCGCATAAAACGCGCCTCCAGTAGCGAAGGTACCGTCGCCTTTGCCCAGCAGAATCTGGATCGAGGCGTCACCTTCCAGCGTGACCGCGAGGTCGGTATTGCCGTCATTGTTAAAGTCAGCGCACGCCACTCCAACCGGCTGGTAGGGCACGCTGATGAATGCGGGCGGTTGGAAAGTGCCATCTCCATTGCCGAGCAGGATTGTGACCTGGTCGCTGATGAAGTTGGTTGCCGCCACATCAGGAATGCCGTCGTGATTGAAGTCTCCGATAGCCACGCCGTCGCCGCTGGCGGCGATGAGTTGCACGCTGGTGAAGTTCCCCTTGTTATCTCCCAGAAGCACCTCACTGCTTCCATTGCCACCGGTGAAAATGTCGGCTTTGCCGTCGCCGTTGAAATCGCCGACGACAGGGACGATCGCGGCTCCGGCCAGTTGGGTCTTCGAGTACACCGGAGGATTGAAGGTGCCGTCTCCGTTTCCTGTGAATAATGCCAGGCCGTTGCCCGCGTCGTCGCCCCCTACGACCGCCAGATCCAGTTTCTTATCACCATTAAAGTCAGCGATCGCCACACCGCCCGTCACATAGAAATCTTCTGTATAGACGACAGCAGCCTGGAACGTCCCGTCGCCATTTCCGATGAGTACTGCGATGGAACTGAAAGCGTCACTGATCACGAGGTCGGGAATCCCGTCGCCGTTCAGGTCCGCAACCCAAACCCGCGTGGGAGAACTGGCCCCGCTGGGAAAGGTCAGAGCAGCCGCGAACCTTATATCGCGAGCAGCGGCGGAATTCGAGAAGAGAAGTGCAAGGACGATGGCGAGAACCGAGTGCGGGCGCATGTCGTCGACTCCTTGATCAAACCGGACAATGTTACGCCGCGTCGCTGAGGTCGAGGTAGAGAAGAAAGTCACATCCGGCAAAATGTTCGCGATGTCGCGGGCGGAACTGGCTCCTTACCTTCGCCAACCGTTTACCGGTTTTATACATAAATCGGGATATACCTTAGATTTATCGTGATCGGCGGGTTAGTCTGGGGTGTCGAATGTCCGACGCAACCAAGAAATTTACTCCCGAGATCAACGCCAAACTCTATAAAGAGTCCGTCGCTGTAGCCAGGCGCAACGGCCAGTCGCAGCGGCACGTCTTGGAAGAGGCGCTGACGTTTTATCCGCGGAACGTGGTTCCTTCGCAAGAACTCGTGCGCAATGAAGTGATGGATGCTTTCAAGAAGTCGTTGGCTAAGAATCGAGAGCTGCTCAACCGCCTCGCCGACTAGATGTCCACCGCTCTCTCGCTGCCCTACCTTGCCCCCAACTCACTCGTCCAGTTCTGCACCAGGGTCAGCGATTGCGAGGAGCTTTCGGCCGGGGCGATTGCGAGAAAGCGCTGGCCATCGTTGCTGGCCGAATATTCCAGCGACAGCCCGGTCAATTCCACGTGAAACAGCGGCTTGGTGCCGCCGACCTGGAATGTGGTCCCGGCGCCGTTCACGTCGGCGGCATTGATCTGAGAAAGGTCGTAATAATAAAGTTCCCGGCCATCGGCCCGCCAGCGCGGTTGCGTGCCCAGTCCCTGCGAAACCTGCCACTTCGCGCCGGTCCAGGGAAAGGGCGCCACGAACAACTGCGGCACATTGCCCTGCTCAATGTAAACGTAGGCCACCCAGCGGCCATCCGGCGAGAAGACGCCCTCGCGCCCCTGCGTGTACTTGAACGGCTTGCGGTCTTCGCCGGTGAGGGGCAGCACCCAGAGGTCGAGGCCGAGCTGGTACATCAGATATTTGCCGTCGCGCGACCAACCGGTGACGGCGCCGAAGCCGGCGTATCCGGGCTGGGCGATGGTTCCGGTATTTGAGGGCAGGGAAAGCAGGATGCGCTCGGGCGTGCCGCCCACTGTGGCCTGCGCGGAAAGGCTTTCCTGCTGGTGCGAAGTGAAAGCGACTTCGTGCCCATCGGGCGACCACGTGGGGTTGCGGCTGACGCCGCTGTTAAAAGTGAGGCGCGTTTTCTGCTTGCTTTCGAGATCGTAAATCCAGATGGTGGCAGCGGCCGAGTTCATATCGGTCACGGCCAGCCGTTTGTTGTCGGGAGAAAGCCCCACTTCCTGAAAAGCCCCCGCTTCGCCGAGCGTGCCAATTTGTTTTCCAGTGCGGTCGAACCAGGTCAGCGTCTCCGAGCCGGAAATTTCTCCGGAAGCGTAAAGCATCAGGCCGTTGTTGGAGACGCTGACGTTCTCGCGCCATACCGCGGTGTCGTACTGCACGTTTTCGTGCAGCGTCCTGGGTTCGCCGGTGAATTTGCCCGCGGAGGGATCGAACGGCTGCGCCATGAGAGATTTCTCGCGCATGAAGAGCAAGTGGCCATCGGCGTAGATTGCGTTCGAGAGCGAACTGAACAGGCGGCGGTTCTCTTTGCCGTCGAGCGAAGCGAAAAAGATCGCCGTGTTGGGGCCGGTGGGCGCGTCGTGGTTTACCGCGAGATAGAGGAAGTGTTTGCCATCGGGCAGAGCGGAAGGCCAGCGGTGCGAAGAAAAAGTGGGGTAATCGACTTTGGTGAGCGCGGTCGGCGTGCCGCCGGAAGCGGGTACGCGAAAAATTCCCGCGTTGTAGTAGAGCGCGGCGAGGATGGTGCCGTCCGGGCCCCAACTGCCGCCACGCGGAATGGAGCCATCGCAAATGCTGACCGCGGAACCGCCGCTGATATCCACCCGCTTTAGCTTGTCGGGGGTAAAGAACGCGACCGAACGGCTGTCGGGCGACCAGAATGGAAACATGCCGCCCTCGGTGCCGGGCAGCGGACGGGCGGCCAGGTCATCCAGCGAACGCAGGTAGAGTTGCGCTCCGTTGCCGGCAGAGGCTGCGAAAACCACGTAGTGTCCGTCGGGAGAAATCGCCGCCGGTCCGGAATTGTCTCCGGATAAATTGAAACGCGTTCGTTCGGGCGGGGCCAGGCTCACCCGCAGCACGGGCAATTGCTTGCGGGCCGTGAAGTACAACCCGAACAAGGCCGCCGCAAGCAGGGCCAGAACCGTGGCTGCGAGCCAGGGGAAGAGGGACGCGCGCCGGGGAGCCGAAGTAATGATCGGCGCTGCCGCCGTGACCGATCGCGGTTCATCGCGGGCGATCTCGCGCAGTTGCAGTTTCACGTCGTGAGCGGTCTGCCAGCGTTCGTCGGGATCCTTTGCCAGGCAGATTTTTACCAGCCGTTCGAAGGCCGGTGGGGTCATCGGCTGAATGG
>DATLKM010000308.1:0-9159 GCA_035538435.1 Binatia bacterium | reverse complement strand
GCGGTTTGGAACCCGCTTGCCGCCAGACGAGGTCAATATGACGTTTACGAGATTGAGCAATGCCAAGCCGGCCGAGGATATTCTTTCCAGCATCCTGAATTGGATATGCCCGGAGTGCGGAGGCAGAATGGGCGGGCGCGGGCAAGAATTCAAATGCCAGGGCCGTTGCCGGACGGACTGGCGCGGAATCTGGGAACGGATATTCGCCGTGAGCGCTGCTCACTAGCGCGTTATACCAGGGCAACCAGTCCATCTCGCTCGTAAGGTGCGGCCCATTTTGCGGGCGCTGAGGTCTGATTCACGGCAGTTGCAGGAGCCCATGTGGAACAGGGCCGGTCAGGCTGTAATTTTGAGAAGCGGCATCGCCCGGGGGCCGACGACTCTGTGCGCTCAAAAGCCTGCCCACGGAATCCTCCTCCACCCGTGTAGCGTCCTCCGACACCTCTGTCGACAGATGGACTCCGCGACCGACACCGACCGACATCCATCCGACACCGATTCCTGGTTACCGCCCAAGTTGCTCTCGGTCAAAGCCTTGGCGCGTTCAAAAAGGTCAGCTCAAGTGGTACGGCAAGTGCTTCACTCAGTCTCCGACACCGTCACTGCGACGGACCGAACTCTCAGGCTGCCAGCTCTCGAATTCAAGGGCATCGGGCGGCGAGCCAAACACAAATAGCCAGACCAAAGCCCTAGCGAGCCAAGAACTCATATGTGGATTGTCAGACTGGCATTGCGGAGGCCTTACACCTTTGTGGTGATGGCCATTTTGATCCTGGGTATGGGCGCGCTTTCTATCGTGCGCACTCCCACCGACATCTTCCCCAACATTAACATCCCGGTGATAAGCATCATCTGGAACTACAACGGCCTGGTTCCAAGCGACATGGCCGATCGGATTGTCAGCGTTACGGAGCGCTCGCTCACCACCACCGTCGACAACATCGAGCACGTCGAATCTCAGTCGCTCTATGGGATCGCCGTAGTCAAGGTCTTTTTGCAGCCCACGGCCAGCGTGGATCGCGGCATCGCCCAGATCACCGCCGTCGAGCAAACTCAGCTTCGCCAGTTGCCGGCCGGGACCACGCCCCCCCTTATTCTTGCCTACAGCGCATCCAGTGTTCCCGTCATGCAGTTGGCCCTCTCCGGGCAGGGGCTTTCCGAACAGCAATTGAACGACTTCGGCCTCAACTTTATTCGCACCCAGCTGATTACCGTTCCCGGCGCATCGGTTCCCTATCCCTACGGCGGCAAGCAGCGCCAGGTGCAGGTCGACCTCAATCCCGAGGCCTTGCAGTCAAAGGGTCTTTCCGCGTTGGATGTCGTCAACGCCATCACCCTGCAAAATCTGATTTTGCCGACCGGCACGTCCAAGATCGGCAGCCGGGAATACGACGTTGATGTTCCCAACGCCGCTCCGCAAACCATGGAGGAACTCAACCGCATTCCCATCAAGACCATTGGAAGCACCACCATCTATATAAAGGACGTCGCCTGGGTCCGCGATGGCTTCCCTCCGCAAACGAACATTGTGCGCGTGAATGGCCAGCGTTCCGTCCTGCTGACCATCCAGAAGGCGGGGGATGCTTCTACGCTCAGCGTTATCGCCGGCATCAAGTCTCTCCTGCCGCAAATCGCCACCACCGTTCCTCCCCAGCTGAAGATGACCCCGTTGGCCGATCAATCGGTGTTTGTGCTGGGCGCGATCAATGGCGTCGTTCGCGAGGCGCTCATCGCGGCCTGCTTGACCGCCATCATGATCCTGGTCTTTCTTGGCAGTTGGCGCAGCACGCTCATCATCGCGACCTCGATTCCACTGGCCATTCTCACCTCCATTATTGTTCTCAGTCTGATCGGAGAGACGATCAACATTATGACCCTGGGTGGACTCGCCCTGGCGGTCGGAATTCTGGTCGACGACGCCACCGTCGAAGTCGAAAACATAAACCGCAATCGCGAAGCCGAGCCCGACAAAGATATGGACGAAGTGGTGCTCGATAGCGCCATGCAGATTGCCACCCCCGCTTTCGTTTCCACGCTTTCCATCTGCATTGTGTTTGCGCCCATGTTTCTTCTTTCGGGCGTTGCCCGCTACTTGTTCCTTCCCCTCGCAGAAGCGGTCGTGTTCGCCATGCTGGCTTCCTATTTCCTCTCGCGAACGATCGTGCCCACCATGGCGAAATATTTGTTGCGCGGGCAAAAAGTGGGTGGGAACGCCAGCAGCAAAAACATCCTGGTCAGGATGCAGCAGAAATTCGAAGCGGGATTCGATCGTTTTCGCGAGCACTATCACGGCTTGCTGGAGCGCGCCCTGCATCATCGCCGCGTATTTCTGATCGTGTTCTTCGTCGCCTGCCTGGGGTCGCTCGCCCTCATCATTCCCTGGCTCGGGCAGGATTTCTTCCCCACGGTGGACGCCGGAAGTTTCAAGCTTCACATGCGCGCTCCGACAGGGATGCGCATCGAAGATACTGCCTTCCTCTGCGACCTGGTTGAAGACTCCATCCGCAAAGAGATTCCCGCCGACGAAATCACCAGCGTCATCGACAACATTGGCTTGCCCTACAGCGGCATCAACCTCTCCTACAGCAATTCGGCCCCGATCGGCACTTCCGATGCCGACATTCTGGTGACGCTCTCCGCGAACCACCATCCCACCGCCGACTACGTCAATCAACTCCGGCTGAGTCTGGCCAAAAATTTTCCCGGGGTAACCTTCGCCTTTCTGCCTTCCGACATGGTTACCCAAATCCTGAACTTTGGCTTGCCCGCCCCCATCGACATTCAGGTGATCGGCAATGACCTGGAAGGCAACCGCACCTGGGCCAGCAAGCTCTTGCAGAAGATTCGCTATGTTCCCGGAACCGCTGATCTTCGTGTGCAGCAGCCCTTCGATGAACCTTATTTACACCTCAAGATCGAGCGCACTAAAGCCCAGGAGCTTGGATTTTCCGCCCATGACATTGCGCAAAATCTTCTGGTATCGCTGAGCGGCAGCTTCCAAACTTCGCCCACTTTCTGGGTCGACCCCAAAAACGGCGTCAGCTACTCGATCGCGACCCAGACCCCGCAATACCGGGCAGACACTCTTCAGGACCTGGTCAACACTCCCGTAACCGGCACCGACCCGAACGCCGCGCCGTCCCTCATGGAGAGTCTGGTCTCCACACAACGCGGAACTGGCATGGCAGTGGTCTCTCACTACAATGTCGCGCCCGTCATCGATGTCTTCGGCGCGGTGCAGGGAAGGGACCTGGGGGCCGTCTCCCGATCCATCAACTCGATTATCGATTCTTTACGCGGACAGCTTCCACGCGGCTCCCGCGTTGTAGTGCGTGGCCAGGTCGAGACCATGCGGGCTTCCTACACCGGCCTTCTTTCCGGCCTCGTGTTCGCCATTATGCTCGATTACCTGCTGATCGTGGTCAACTTCCAATCCTGGCTCGATCCTTTCATCATGATCTCCGCCCTGCCGGCTGCTCTGTCTGGAATCGCCTGGTTCCTGTTCATCACCCATACCACGTTGAGTGTGCCTGCCTTGATGGGAACGATCATGTGCATGGGGGTAGCCACGGCGAACAGCATTCTCGTCGTCAGTTTCGCCACCGAGCAGATGGTGGAAGGCAAAGATGCCATTGCCGCCGCTCTTCAGGCCGGCTTTACCCGCTTTCGCCCGGTGTTGATGACGGCCCTCGCCATGATCATCGGCATGGTGCCTATGGCGCTCGGCCTTGGCGACGGCGGGGAGCAGAACGCCCCTCTCGGGCGCGCCGTGATTGGAGGCCTCTTGTTTGCCACCGTCTCAACTCTTTTCTTTGTGCCGACATTCTTCAGCGTGCTGCACGGTTTTCGCACGAAATCAGCTGTGGGAAATCCCCAGCCCAGGAGCGAGGGGTAAGCAACATGACGCAAACAAACGTTCAAATGCCGCAGGCTCCGAAACCGGAGAGTCCGAGAACAGAAGCCCCGGCAGGCAGTGTCGTAACCATCGACGCGGCGAAAAGGACAAGCAAGTTCCGTGTGTGGGTGATCGCCATCCTATTAATCTGCGTAGTCGCCATCTTCGTATCGGGAATTCGCTCTCGCGTGAAGGCCGCTTCGGCTTTGCAGAAGGTCACCGCGCAAATGGCCGTCCCCTCAGTGGCGGTGGTGAATCCCAAACGTACCGCCCCATCGCAGGAAATTATCCTGCCCGGAAACATTCAACCCTTCATATCGTCGCCCGTCTACGCCCGCACGGATGGCTATCTGAAAAAGTGGTATTTCGATATTGGCGCGCACGTAAAAGCCGGCCAGTTGCTGGCCACAATTCAGACACCCGAAGTCGATCAGCAGCTTTCTCAGGCCCGCAGCACTCTGGATACTGCGCAGGCCAATCTGGCACTGGCGCAGATCACGCGAGACCGCTATCAAGGGCTGCTTCAAAAACATGCCGTCTCGCAACAGGATGTCGACAACGCCGTCGGCTCTTATTCCGCCAACAAGGCCATCGTCGACGCCGATACCGCCAGCGTTCGCCGCTACGAGGCTCTGGTTTCTTTCGAGCAGGTCTATGCCCCGTTCGATGGGGTGATCACCGCCCGCAACACCGATATCGGCGATCTGATCAATTCCGGCAGCAACACCGCACCCAGAACCGACATGTTCCACATGGCCCAGACCGGCGTCTTGCGCGTTTATGTCAACGTTCCCGAAGAGTACTCGCAAGGTATCAAGGTTGGCCAAACCAAATCGGATGTGGCCCTGGCGGAATTTCCGGGAAGGATGTTTTCCGGAAGATTGGTGCGAACCGCCGACTCCATCAATGCCATTACGCGCACGCTGCTGGTGGAAGTCGACGTCGATAATCCCAGCGGCACGCTCCTGTCAGGATCCTATGCGGAAGTGCATCTGCAGATTCCAGCGCAGAGTTCGACGTTTCTGTTGCCGGTGAGTTCGCTGATTTTCCGCGGTCAGAAATTGCAGGTCGGCGTGGTGAAAAACGCCAAGGTTACGGTCACGGATGTTACTCCGGGCCACGATTTCGGGGAACAGATTGAAATTGTTGCCGGACTCAAAGCCGACGATCAGGTCATCACAAATCCCGCCGACTCGCTCGTTACAGGCCAGGAAGTCACCATCGTGCAAGCCTCGCTGCCGGGAGACGTGAAATGAAGTCACCGATCAAATCGAGGGGTGCTGTCCCGGCGCCGATAATGTGGATGTCATTGCTCGGTTTTTGCGTGCTTACCGGCTGTGCTGTCGGCCCAAAGTACAAAACGCCGCCGGTCCCCACTCCTCCCGCCTACAAAGAGTCGGCAAATTGGAAACCAGCGCAGCCGGGCGACGAACATATTGGAGGCTCCTGGTGGGAATTTTTTCAGGATGCTCAACTCAATGCTTTAGAGCAGCAGGTCAACGTCTCCAACCAGAATCTCAAGGCCGCGCTTGCGCAGTATCAGCAATCCCGCGCCGCCCTGCGCTATGTGCGCGCCGACTATTACCCGACCGTTACCGCCGCTCCCTCGGCGCAACGCGAGAAGTATGCCAATAACCGTCCTCCTCCCATCTTGACCGATGGCCTGACTTTCAACGATTTCGTCGTACCTTTGAATCTCACCTATCAGGCCAACGCCTGGGGACGGGTCAGCCGCAACGTCGAGTCCTATCGCGAGCAGGCACAAGCCACTGCCGCCGACCTTGCCGTTGTAAGGCTTACTATGCAAGCCGCCCTCGCTGTCGACTATTTTGCCGCCCGCACTCTAGACGCTGAGGAGAAGTTGCTCCAGGACACCGTCGGCCAGTACCAGCAGGCCTACCAACTGAACTCAGACCGGTACGAAGGCGGGCTGGCCTCGGAGGTGGAAGTCGAACAGGCTCGCACCATTCTTGAAACCACCCGCGCCCAGATGATCGACGTGGGCGTGGCCCGCTCGCAATATGAACACGCGGTGGCTGTTTTGGTGGGAAAGCCGCCGTCGGAGTTTTCGCTTCCCCCGCTTCCGCTCACGACTCCGCCACCTCCCATACCCGCGGGCATACCGTCTGAATTACTGGAGCGGCGTCCGGATGTCGCGGCTGCGGAGCGACTGGTGGCGTCGGCCAATGCGCAAGTCGGCCTGGCGAAAACCGCCTACTACCCGTTGGTAAACATCCTCGGCACCGGCGGTTTCGAAAGTGGAACCATCACCACCCTGATTCAAGGGCCAAGCGCTTTCTGGGCGGTCGGAGCGTCGGCGGCGGTCACTGTCTTCGACGTTGGCCGCCGTCGCGCGCTCAATGACCAGGCCAAATCGGCTTACGACGCTTCGGTGGCCTACTATCGCCAGACCGTACTGACCGCCTTCCAGCAGGTGGAAGACAACCTGGCTGCGCTGCGGATTCTGGAGGAGGAAGCCCGCGTCCAGGCGGTCGCTGTCGATGCCGCCCAACGCTCGCTCGATCTCTCCAACATCCGCTATGACGGCGGCGTCACCAGCTACCTGGAGGTCATCACCGCGCAGAATGCCGCGCTCAGCGATGAAGTCACCGCCGTCAACATCCTGGGGCGGCGCATGGCCAGCGCGGTCTTGCTTGTGCAAGCCCTCGGTGGAGGCTGGGACCGCTCCGCTCTACCGCAACGTCCCGAATGCTGCGGGAAACTCGTGAGCGTCAATTCCAACCATTGATTAAAGCATGGGGGTACTGGGTAGTTTCATGAAGCGTTTATTTCTTTCTCTGGCGCTGGCGGCATTGGCTCACGCCCAGTCGGCGCCTTCGAACTCGCCGGCAGGGAATGTTCCGCCTGAAGCGTCTGCGCGCATGAGCTCCCTGCGCGAATTCAATAATTCGCTGGAGCAGGTGGTGTCGCGGGTTTCCCCTGCCGTCGTGCAGATCCAGGTCAGCGGATACGGAAAAGACGAAAGCCACAATTCCGGTGATACTGTGCGAATTGTCCGCCAGCACGCCATCGGTTCAGGCGTAATCGTTGACCCGGACGGTTACATCATGACCAACGCCCATGTCGTTGAAGGGGCACAGCGGGTTCGTGTGATCGTGACCCTGCCCGGTTCTGGGAAGGCAGGGCCTTTGCCGCTGCGCTCGCAGCAGATATTCAGCGCGAAAATTCTGGGGAGACACAAAAAGTCGGACCTCGCCCTCATCAAAATTGATGCCACCCACCTGCCCGCGATCAGTCTCCGTGACAATTTGCCAGTGCGCCAAGGGCAGTTGGTTTTCGCCATCGGCAGTCCCGAAGGATTGCGTGATTCCGTAACCATGGGTGTGATCAGCGCGGTCGCCCGCCAGACCGATACCGACAATCCCATGTTCTACCTTCAGACCGATGCGCCCCTGAATCCCGGCAACAGCGGCGGCCCGCTGGTCGATGTCGACGGCAATCTCGTCGGCATTAATACCTTCATGCTCAGTGCCGGCGGGGGCAGTGAGGGCCTTGGTTTCGCGATTCCGGCCGCAATCGTAAAGTTCGACTACGAACATCTCCGGAAATATGGGCAGGTCCACCGCGTCGCCATAGGAGCCACCGCTCAAAACATCACTCCCACCCTGGCGGCCGGACTCGGCCTTTCCCGTAGCTGGGGAGTCATTCTTTCCAATGTCGGCTCCGGTGGCTTTGCCCAAATGGCGGGTCTAAAAGTGGGCGATATCATCACCGAGATCGATGGCCGCCCGATCGACAGCTACCCTTCCTATGTGGAGGCGCTCTATCTCCACTCTTCTGACCAGGTCCTTCGCATCGGCGCCCTGCGCGGCACAACCAACCTGACCGCGACACTCCCCGTCACCGTATATCACGACAAGATTGACGACTTGACCGATGTTCCCGACCTGCAAAGAACATTCATTCCCGAGCTGAGCGTTTTTGTCAGCGATATCGACGACCAGGTCAAACCTCTGCTGCGCGAGGACGATATCGATTCCGGAGTGGTGGTGATCGCGCAGACCGCGGGCCCGAACATTACGAATGTCGGGGTGGAAGCCGGAGACGTGATTCGCTCAATCAATCGCATCGGCATGCGCTCGGTTGCGCAACTCCAGGAGACGGTACGCAAGTTCAAGCCGGGCGACCCCGTGGTTATTCAGATCGAGCGCGGAGGCAAACTCCAGTTTCTCGCGTTCGAAATGGATTGAACAGTGAGGTGGAACCGCTTGCTTTCCTCCATCTTATTTCCTCGGCGCACCGCCGCTCCCCTTCAGCGTTATGGATCGGCGGTGGTCCTGGTCGCCATGGCGACCGCGGCCACGCTCCTGCTCCACTATTACAATCTGCCTCACCCCTTCACTTCTTTTTCCTTCACCGCGATTGCTCTCGCGTTCTGGTATGCCGGAACCGGACCGGGGCTGCTTGCCGTCGGTCTTTCGTGCGCCATGCTGCCTTATTTTTATATGAACGTCAAAATCGGGCGCCTGTCCTGGGATTCCTATCTCATCCTCTATGGTATGTTCGGGCTTTTCGTCAGCTGGTTCAGTTCCTCGCGCATTCGTGCCGAGCGCCTGCTTTCGGAAGCCCGCGACTCGCTCGAGGTTTGCGTCTCGGAGCGTACTTCCGAGCTGATGAAAGCAAATGAGGAGTTGCAACGCGCCCAGCAGGAATTGTCCGCCCTCACCCAGAAACTTGCGCAGGAGAATCTCTATCTTGCCGACGAAATCCGCTCCGAAGCCAACTTCAAAGAGATCGTCGGCAAAAGCCAGGCCCTGCATCGCGTGTTGAGGCTCGTCGAAACCGTCGCTCCCACCGATTCGACCGCTCTCATCTACGGCGAGACCGGCACCGGAAAAGAATTGATCGCCCGTGCCATTCACAATCTCAGCTCCCGCCACTCCCGTACATTTGTCAGGCTGAACTGTGCTGCCATTCCCTCAGGCCTGCTGGAGAGCGAGTTGTTTGGCCATGAAAAGGGGGCCTACACCGGAGCGGTTGCGCAGCGGATTGGAAGGCTCGAACTGGCCAATAACGGAACACTTTTTCTGGACGAAATCGTCGACCTTCCTCCCGAGCTGCAGCCCAAACTCTTGCGCGCGCTCCAGGAGCGCGAGTTCGAGCGCCTGGGAAGCACGCGCACGCTCACCACCAACGTTCGCCTGATCGCGGCCACGAATCGAGACCTGAACGCCATGGTGCAGGAGGGAAAATTTCGTTCCGACTTGTTTTTTCGGCTTAATGTATTTCCCATCGATCTGCCT
>DATLKM010000307.1:0-44110 GCA_035538435.1 Binatia bacterium | reverse complement strand
AACAGTTGCGTCCACGTATTGGTTACTGGATTAAAAGCCCAGGTATCGCCGAGGACTCCGGAAGCATTTTTGCCCCCGTACAGCAGGAAAATATTGTCGTTGGGATCGTAGGCGAAGTTCATGCAGCAGCGCGCGGGCGGGGCTGCCCCGTTGGAGGGCGAAATCGGCGTCCAGGTATTCGTGGGAACGCTGTAGGCGTACAGGCTCGAATAGAAAGTCGTACCTGCGCTGTTCTTGCCTCCGTAAATGAAAACTTGATCCGTGGTCGAATCGTACGCGGCGCCCGGCAAAATTACCGAAGGATCAGGCGCGAGGCCGAAGGTGTTGATCGGACTCCACGCATTGCCGACCGGATCGTATGTCCACGTTCCCACGTAGGAATCGCCCCCGTACATCACGGACACGTCGTCGGTAACGTCAAAAGCGCCGCCGGGCTGGAGCGAAGTAGGTTCATTCGGCGTCTGCTTGTCGCGACCTGCCTGGCCGAGCAGATCGTACCACCAGGTGTGATTGACGTTTTCGGCCTGATTCGAACCGCTGGTGCAGCAGTGGTAGTCGATCGTCGCGTCGTTGGCGTTGTAATCGAAGTACCCCTGGCTCTCGCCGCCTTCGGGCATGTTCTCGGTGTGGAACAGGCCGCCCATGTCGAGCACATCCCAACTGTTGGTGTCGAAGTTGTAGCCGATGATGCTCTCGTTCGGTTCGCTGTTCACCTGGTGGTACTGCGACAGCATGACCGATTGCTGAATGGAATGGGCG
This sequence comes from Binatia bacterium, assembly GCA_035538435.1. Lineage (GTDB taxonomy): Bacteria > Acidobacteriota > Terriglobia > Terriglobales > Acidobacteriaceae > Sulfotelmatobacter. The sequence goes on along the minus strand of DATLKM010000307.1, from coordinate 43,351 downwards.
TAAACCAGCTGTTCCCAATCGTTGGTAGAAACTGGCAAGCCTTGCGTCAAAACGTTCGTCCACGTTCCCACCGGGACAGGAATGCCCGGCGAAGTCTGCGCCGATGCGGGCAATGCGCCGGCGGCAATCGCCCAAAGAAGGCACAGGAAAGCGGTATGAAACGCACCGAGCAGGCCGAACTTCTTGACGAGCAGCATGAGCTGAGTTCCTTTTTATTTGGCTGGCTCTTTTCGGCCAGCTTCGGACACTTAATCTTGTTTCGACCGCTTCGCATTTACGTTGTGCGCGCCCCTATTAACCCCCAACGGGACTGGTGCCATCGCTGTCTGCGCAGCCGCGATTTGAGGCGAAAACACCCGCTTCAAATTGGCTGCCAAGACCGGGGTAAACTTGCCCGCGCCGCTCGAGTTGAGATGAAAATTATCGGAAAAATCGGACCGTGGAAGAGTGCCCGGAGCGATAGGCACTACGACACTCACGCCTGTTCCTTCCGCGGCTTGAACCAACTCGCTGGCCCCCGCATCCGCGGTGGCGGGCGGAATGACCACCACTGGGCGAACACCATGGCGCTGGCAAGTTTCACGCAATTGAACCAGACGCCGTGAGGCAAGCTGGCTTGAATTTCTTTTGGGAACAACTCCGGTAGAACTGTGCAGCGAGTGCGTCAGGTTCTCGAAATCGGGCAGAATCTTTCCTAAAATCCAGCTGCGGATCTCCGCACGGTTTCCGTAGAAGAAACTCAAATTAGCCAGCGCCAGGGAACTGGTGCGGTTACGGTCGGCGCGTACGTCGGCAGCGAGCTTCAACAAATCGTCATGCGCCAGCAGCAAATGGGCGGTGTAGTCGCCATCCGTAGCGTCCGAAGTCAATTGGGTCGGGTTAAGAACCAGCACCACCCAGTCCGGTTGAGCGCCTTTCTTGAATAATCTGCGCAGGCCGTAGTACCAGTCGAGATACGAGGTGTTTTCAACCACCAGACGTGTGAATTCGACTCCGTCGCCCGAGTCGCGTTGCAGTTCTGGAAAATTCACCCCCTCGAGCAACAGCGAATTTCCGACCACCAGGATCGACTCGGCGTTGCGATTTTTTCCGGAACGAACGGCAAGCGCCCCCCGGTACTCCTGTTCTCTGCGGCGCTCAATCCGGCTCACCCGGCCGAACCAATAATGCGTGAGCCCTTCCACCGACACGGCAAACACGATCAACACCGCGAGCAGCGCGGCGATATCGCGGTTGTTCGGCAACCTAGAATTGAAAGTAGATGAAGGCATTCGCTTCATTGGCCGAGAAAAAAGCAATTACCGCAACCGCGCAGGCTGCAATCGCAATCCGCGCCAGCGGTGTACGTTCCTGTAACAGGTATTCCTGAGCCGAGTTCTCCAGAAACAAATCCAGCGCGAACAAAGGTAAGGCGAACAGCCCGAGAAACTTGAAAGCGACCAGATATTCCGGGTTCCACTCAAAACGCCCAAGTCCCCGTAGAAAAGAAAGCGCAGCGTGCATCGATTCAGCGCGGAAGAATATCCAACTCAGACACACGAAATGAAAAACAAAAACACGCCGCGGCCAGGTCCAATTGATTTTTGTTTCCGCGAACGGCCTATGGATTGGAGTACCGACCGCGGAGTGCTGACTACTCGCGCTGAAGATTCCACGAACATACCGCTCCACCCCAAGCGCTACCCCATGCATCCATCCCCACACGACAAACGTCCAGTTCGCCCCGTGCCACAGGCCGCCGAGAAGCATGGTCAGTAGCAGATTGCGGTAGGTTTCGTAACCCTTGCGTGCGCTGCCACCCAAGGGGATGTAGAGATAATCGCGCAGCCATGTGCTAAGGCTGATGTGCCAGCGCCGCCAGAAATCCTGGATGGACGTTGACAGATACGGTTGCCTGAAATTCACCATAAAATGGAAGCCCAGCAACTGCGCGCTGCCGCGGGCAATGTCGCTGTATCCGCTGAAGTCGCCATAAATTTGCCAGGCGAAGGCGTAGGCTCCGAGCGCGACTGTGAAAATATTTGGCCTGCCCAGGCTTCCGGAAAAGGCTGCATTGGCGATCAAGGCACAGTTGTCGGCAATCACACATTTGCGAAACAGGCCGGAAAGAATGAGCAGGATGCCGTCGAAGAATTTGTCCGATTGAAAGGTCCGTTCCTTCTGGACCTGTGGCAGCAGGTGGCTCGGACGTTGAATCGGGCCCGCGATGAGGTGCGGAAAAAGACTGATGAACAGCGCGTAATCAAAGAACGACTCCGCAGCGGGCAGCTTCTTTTTGTAGACATCAACGATGTACGCGACTTCCTGGAACGTGTAGAACGAAATGCCCGGCGGCAGAATGATGCGCAGAAGCGGCATGGAAGCCGTTACCCCAACTGCGCCGAGCACATGTGCGAACGAATCGACAAAGAAGTTGAAATACTTGAACAGGCCCAGCACCGCGAAGTTAACCACCAGCGAAACGATCAGGAGGAAGCGGCGCGAAGACCGGTTTTGCGATCTTTGAATGGCCTGGCCGATAAAAAAATCGACGGTCGTGCTGCCGATCATCAGCAACAGAAAGCGGTAGTCCCACCAGCCGTAAAAAAGATAACTGGCGCCCAGCAACAAAATGTTCTGGCCTAGCCGCGGCAATCGCCAGTAGGCGAGCACGACGAGAACCAGAAAAAGAATGTACGCTGGCGTGTCAAACCACATAGGCCCTTACCTCTTGCCGACACGCCCGCCGATCTTTGAGGGCGCATCCGATCCCAGAGGCGCTCACTATTTCTTCGTTTCGGGTAGACGACGATCGTGACGGCAGCCTGAAATTGCCCGTAAGAGTTGCATTCAGAGCCAGATCAGAGTACGCAACAATTGTTAAGGAATAACGACCGATGTGTTAAAACGAGGTCAACAATCTACGCTCAGGGAACAGCAAACGCCGGCGGATTCCCTAAAGCGCAGGGTCAAGGTTTACCCGCTGCTTCCCTGGCTTTTTGTAACCAGTACCTGGGGCTGGTTTCGTAGAGCAACGAGGCGACCCGGCCCAACGTTTTGCGCCCCGAAAGCTTTTCGATGTACGCGCGGGAATAACGATTGGTCGCCAGCAAATCGTCGATGTCCACGTCCCCCTTCAGGGCGCTGCCGATCGCTTGGTCAAGAACCGAAACCGCTCTGTCGACCTCCTGCGCGGTGACATTCAGGGGCGGCAGGAAGCGGAGCACCGGCTCATAGTAGCTGTAGGTGAAATGGACGCCCATACTTTCACACAATGCCACGATCAGCATGCACAGCTCATGTTCGGACCCCTCAGAATAATTGCCTATCTCGGCTCCAATCATCAGTCCCTGGCCGCGAACATCAGTAATCACAGAATGCTTGGCCTTCAGCCGATTCAGGGCCCCCATGAAGTGGGCGCCGGTTTCTGCCGCCTTTCCCACCAGGTTTTCTTCCCTTACCACATCGATCGTCGCAGCGACCGCGGCTGCGGGAAGCGGATCGAGTTGATGGCTGGCGAGATGCAGCCAGCCACGTTCAGCGACCTGATCGGCGATTTCGTCGGTCGTAATCACACCAGACACGGGGAAGCCCGAGCCGCAGCTTTTCGAAACCACCAGAATGTCCGGAACAACGTCGTGGTGCTCGCAGGCGAACCAGCGGCCAGTGCGTCCGAAACCGGTTTGGGCTTCGTCGATAATCAGCAAAGCCCCCATTTCCTCGGCAAGACTCTTCAGCCGTTTTAGGTAACCTGGCGGGGGGATGATCATGCCGCCGGCGGAAATGATGGGTTCGATGATGATCGCGGCGATGTCGCGAGTTCTCGGCAATGCCGCCTCAATCGACGCCTCGAGGCACACGAGATCGCATTCCGGAAAACGGCTATTCACCGGGCAATGAAAACAGTGCGGCGCGAGAAAATGAAACGTCTCCGGAACGCTGGGGCCAGAGCCGTGCTTGTCGCCCGGGGAAAAAATCGCGGTCAGACTTTTCGTTCCCAGCGACAATCCGTAATATCCGCGATTGAAGCCGATAACGCCCCGCTTGCCGGTATAGGTTTTGGCCAGGCTGATAGCACACTCGTTCGCCTCCGTACCGGTCGAGAGAAACATGGCCTTCGAGAGCTGGCCCGGCGCGACATCGGCGAACTTTGCTGCAGCTTCAAGCACAACCGGGCTTAAGAACTGGCTGCCGACGTGAACCACTTTCTTGAGTTGTTCGGTAAGCCGTTCGACGTACTTGGGATGGCTGTTGCCTAGAATGGAGCAGAACTGCCCGGCGGCAAAATCCAGGATCTGATTGCCGTCCAAATCGTGCAAGATCGCGCCTTGTGAACCGCCAATCAGATTATCGGCATAAGGCATCGCCATCAGAACGTGCCTGCCATACTTTTCCCAAAGCTCCAGACTCTTGCCTGTGCTGCGCGCCATGAAGTGTTTCTCCAACAACATTTGCGGGTGGGCAGCCTGTTTCAGTGACTTCCTGAAACAGTACGTTCACATTTCTCTGCTATGCTTTCCCGCGTTTAGAGCTTCGTCCAACGCTGCTAGGTGAAAATAGCACGCCAGCACAGAACCCGGATGGTGTTTCGATCCCGCAGGTGAGATTTTCACGGAATGTTAACCTTACGTCTGAAGCCGAAAAACGGGGTCATTGCGGCGTCGGGGTCGACTGTGCTGCATGTCCTCGATCATTCCTGGCCTGTGCTGAGCGGGTACGCGGTACGAAGCCGTAATCTGATAACCGCGCAGCATCGGCTGGGCCAGCCCATTGTTGCTGTCACGGGCCCCCTGCACCAGATGGACGACGACGACGCGACCGACGTCACACTCGATGGAGTGCAGTACCTTCGAACTCCCATCAAGAGCCGGATCGGGCTCGCCGCTCTTCGCGGGCGTTGGCCGGTGGCTCGGGAGCGCGAAACCATGCGCCTGCTGCGCGATCGCATCCTCGAAGTCATCGATCGGCATTCGGTTCGAATCGTTTACGCACACTCACCGGCGCTTTGCGGCCTTCCCGCGCTGCAAGCAGCGCGAAAGCGAAAGTTGCCCTTCATCTACGAGATCCGAGCTTTCTGGGAAGACGCCGCCGCCGATCAGAACCGCGCCACCCCTACTTCTCTCCGCTCCCGACTGACCCGCAAACTGGAAACTTACGTAGCGGAACGCGCCGATGCAGTTGCGGCCATCGCAAAGCCGATGCTGCACGATCTCGAATCGCGCGGCATTGCGCCCGACAAGCTGTTTCATGTTCCCAATGGAGTGGACCTGGAACGCTTTCAACCGACTCCGCGAGATCGACAACTGGCCAGCGAGTTGCGCCTGGGAGAGCGTCCCACGCTCGGTTTCTTTGGCTCCCTCTATCGCTACGAGGGCGTGAGTTGGATGATTCGTGCGGCGGCAAGATTGCGTGCCCGTGGACACAGATTTAATATTCTGATCGTCGGCCGTGGGGAGGATCGCAAGGCCATTGACGACGCTATCACCGATTGCGACGCCTCCGATTACGTTAGACTGCTCGATCACGTCCCGCATGAAGAAATCGGCCGTTACTATTCGGTCGTCGACATTGCGGTCTACCCTCGGCGAAGTATTCGCCTGACCGAACTGGTCACGCCCTTAAAACCGCTGGAAGCGATGGCCTTGAATAAGGCTGTTTTAGCCAGCAGTGTCGGTGGAATTCGGGAGCTGGTCGGCCACGAACGCACAGGTTTATTGTTCCAGCCTGAAGATGAAAACGATTTTGCAGCGCAGGCCGAGCGATTGCTGGCTTCACCATCTTTGCGACGAACGCTGGGCGAGAATGGGCGCGAGTTTGTTGCGCGCGAGCGCAGCTGGGAGATGCTCGCGCAGCAATATGAACGAATCTACGAATTTGTACTTGAGCGGCAGCCGTCACCAGCCCGTCAAACCGCGGCAAGATAAATTTCTCTTCCTTCCTTATGCGGCCTGATCCCTGGTTCTCTCACTCGAACTACCATTTGATGCAGGTCCTTTTTCATCTCATTCCTCACACCCAGAATACTGACGACAATTTTGCCTTTTTGATCATGAATCCCTTGTTGAGCACGTGGATTCCAGCCGCCTTCTTTTACATCCTCTGGACGCGAAACGATGAACAGCGTGAGCGGCGGCGTAATTTTCTGTTCAAGACGGTGATCGCGTTCGGAATTGCACTTTTTGTCACGCTGTTGCTGCGGCCTTTCGTGGCATGGCCGGCGCCCGCGTTGAACAATCATTTTCATCCGCTTTTTCCGCAAAGGTTGTGGGGAGAGGGCAGTTGGAACTGCTTCCCCAGCCACTCCACGCTTACCTATTTCATGATTGCCGCGGGATTTTGGCCGCTGAGCCGCTGGCTGAGCTCTGCACTCTCCGCGTTCGTTCTGCTGGCAGTTTCGCTGCCGCGCGTTTATGTAGGGGGGCACTATCCCATTGACGTGCTGTTCTCCTGCGCCCTCGGGATTGTCACGCTCATCGTCGTGTGGCGATGGCCAGTTCCACCGCGGGTGACGCGATGGTTGAATGAAAGCGGTTTTCACGCGGCAACACGCGATTGGCTGTTTTTCCTGTGGACCTTCGAACTCGGGGAGGGCTTCCGCGGAGCTGAATTCTTGTTCGATGCGGCCAGGCAGATTGTGCGCGGATACTAGCTGTTCAGGTCGAGGTTAGCGCGCCACGATTTTTCTACCGATTCGCGGCAACGAAGGGAAAAAAATATGGCCCAGGCCGATCATCAGTGCCGTCAGTCCAGCAGCGAGCAGCATAAAGGATGACGGCTCCGATATGGTCGCGAAAGCCGTCAATTCCCCGCCCACAATCTGGCGGCGATTTTTTCCCGAGCCGGCAAGCACCAATTCAAGTTCTCCTTCCGACGTCGTGTCGGATATGTGCAAGAGCGCCGCAAGCTCAGGATTGATTTGCTCCAGAAGCGTCATCATCAGGATGGTCTCGCCGTGCTCTCGGACCAGTTTTACGCCAACCACGCTTCCTGTGAGCAGCGCAGTGGTCCCCTCCGACTGGCAACTTCCATTCAGATTGATACAGCCGTCGACCACAAACTGGCTCCCGGCCCCGGAGACAAGGCTGCCGCCGCGCGAGGGATCGATGTCGAAGGTCAAGGTACCCATGACAATCGGCAAGGTCTCTGCGCCGTCGCTCAGCTGACTGATCCCGATTCCACTCCCGGAAAACGTGCCTCCGGAGCCGCGACCGCCCTGGCGTTCGAGCGTGCCGCCATTGACCGGCAGCGACAAAATGGAACCCGCCCAAGCAGGTTGGCCGAAGGCAAGGAGCGCGGCCAGAAAAAAGACTGAGCCGATATATTTTTTTAACTGTTTAAACAGCATCAGGGTAAACGCCGTATTCTCCATTACCTACACCAGCCGGGTCAAGGTGAAAGATTATGCGACATTGCTGCCGCATTTTGCATAAGCTATGGCCCGTCTAGTGTCGAAGAAAGCTCGCGTGCGTCAGGAAATCGCGGAGCGATTCTTCGGCCGACGCGTCTTGCAGGCCCTCGTCTGACGCTATCGCGATCGCAATGGCGTCACCGGCTTTGTTCAGAAGCCGGGCCTTGGCCTGCAAATATTTCACCCGCGCAGCGCTGGCCGTGCATTCGCCACCTATCCAATACCACATCCAAACTGTACGGAGGCTGCTGCCGGATTCCATTTGGATCTTCCGGACGGCAATGCTCTCACCGTCGCTTAGCTGGGCGGTCTCGATTCTGCTCTTCCCGAAACTCCAGATTTTAGGATCGCTGGATTGGTTGTACCCGTGAACCAACTCAACTTCGCTCCCGCTAGAGTACGTGGCAGAGTACAGATCAACACGGCGGCTACCGGCCGAATAGCTTTGCAGGAATCTTCGGTTTGCTCCACTTAAGTTCGGAATCCAACTGGTGTCATACATGGTCGCCGGCTGCCAGGGCGGAGAAACCTGGATGGTCAGCAATGGCGATTCTTTGGGCAACTCGGAACTGGGAAGAAGGCGTTCCGCTGACAGTGCTACGGAAATCAAGACTGCATTGGCAAGAACGGATGCGATCACCAATCTCCGCACCGGCCAACCCTCGTTCGATGTCGCCGGTGAAACAATATGCCCCGCAGGCCTGGACCCGCGCGCGCGCGATATTTCGTTCCAGTGCCACCCGGCAGCGAAGAGCGCGAGTTGAATCGCGGTGAAGAAAACCCAGCCATAAACAATGTGATCCACACCGCGGGCAAAGCGATTATTTGTGTAGTAGGCGATTAACACAATTCCGTAGGCGCGGAGGCCATTGGCCAAAATCGGCACCAGAAACGAAGCTGCAATGAAGGCCGCCTGCCGTCTTCGGCTGCGATAGACCAGCGAAGCGTAGATCACACCGAGCACGATGGATGAAAAAAGGTAACGAATTCCGCTGCACGCCTCAGCTACGGTCCAACTGCCTGTAGGTACTGAAAGCACCCGGTCTTCCAGCACCGCTGGAATGCGCGTAAGCGTCAGCGCATGAACCGCAAACCAAGCTGTGCCATCCTGCAAGGGCCCAATCAGACTCACGCCAAACGGCACAGCGAAAACCATAAACGCCAGCGGAAAAGCCAGCAAGCGGACAACTGTGGAACCCAGGATCGTCCAGGCAAGAGAAATCAGAAGCCCGATGAATGCAAATTCCTGAACAACGCGAACCTCTCCAACGTTGCCTGCCAGCCAGACCAGACCAGAAAAAGCGACGGCTATCAATCCTGGGTAATAGGGCACCGGACGGAGCGAAGCTAGTCGTTCCCGCCGGATCCAAATCAAGTAGGCTGCCAGCGGGAATACCAAAAAGCAATGAGAGAAAGTACGGCTCGAGGCCCAGGTCTCAATCATCGCGACCCAAGTCTGACGGAAAAGTATCAACACCACCGCTGACTCGCCCGACAACAGCATGAGCGGCCAAAGCCACGAATTTCGCGGCCAGGAATGCGCATCGCGCGTGCTCTTGCCTGCGCCCGCAACATCATGACTCGCCGCAGCTGAAAAGTTACTTGGCGCAGAAATACCCATGTTGAGTTGTCGAAAAGAAAACAGAATTGTCCCGGGGGCTCCGATGGATCGCGTAAAGCCTTAATTGATGACGGAAACTGTGGGGGAATACAGGGCAGTTCCGTAACGATCACGAAATACTACCATCCCACCTTGGCAAATGCACTGAAAAAGAGGTGGAGCAAGAGTCGCATGACGGGGAAAAAGAATCATTCACACAAATGAAAAAGCCGCTGAACAGATTCAGCGGCTTCAACCAGCCAGAACTTGCGCGTTGACTATGCGCGCCGGAAGAACTTGGCTCTTTTGCCCAGAACTCCACCCAGACCAAGTAAGCCTGTCCCCAGCAGGGCCAACGATCCCGGCTCGGGCAGGCCCGGGGCAACACTTCCATTGGCAATGCCTGCGAGCAATTTTGATCCGTTTCCAAGAGCAAACAAGCTCCCCTTGGTCGTGAAATCGATCGTCAGCTGAAGGACTCCGCCAGCGGGAAAATAGCCCGCCAGCGACCCGCCTGTGACCGTCACGTCGATGACCAAATTGTCGTTGAAAAATCCGCTCTTGCCCGCTTGAGTCAGATTTACCAGCGTCATGTTTCCCGTCAGGTACGAGTTGTCTCCAGGACCGGTACCGTAACTGAAGGCTATCGTCGGTCCGGACAGACTGAAAGTGCAAAGCGCCGCCGTACAGCCCGTCATGGCCGTGCCGCTAATTCCCGACGATGGGCCCATGCTGTACCAGCCATCTTCCGTAAACCCCTGCAGTGTGTCACTCGCGGTACCTTGGTTGAGTGAACCGATTGTGGGGTTGGAAAGCAACGACAAAGTGAACCCCCCGTTGCCTGTTCCGGTGAACTGGAACCCATTTGTCTGAACCATAGTATTGGGATTCTCGGAGTTATTGAGATAAATTTGGCCCGCAAACGCCGGAACGGCGCACAGAGCCAAGATTGCGACGGAGCGAAGGACGAGCAGCGCGTTTTTCATTTGACGTTCCTTTTTCAGACTGCGCCAGCAGAGTAACAAGTGATTGTTAAGGAAAAACGACCGCCAAATTAAATCTTAGGTATTTTGTTTTCAGATGGTTACCGAACGTAGTCATGGCATTGCCGCCCATTTTCCACAGCTTGCAACTGCTTGAAACTGTTAAAGCAAGCGAACCGAACGGCGCAGGTAACCACTTCCGCGTCAAAATTGCAAAGTAAGAATGACCGGTTCGACGCCGAAGGTCACGGTCACCGTGACCAATCCGTAGCTGTCAGCGATCGCGGTGCCGCTTTGCCCATTGTTCGTGCTCCACTGCACCGAAGCTCCGGGTGGAACATTAAAGCTCTGCGTGTTTCGCGGAGTGACACTTACAGTGCCGGTAGTTGCACACTTTAGCGTGTAGCCGCTGTAGTTGGGGCACGTCCCCGAAGTGATCAACGCGTTTGAGAACGACGTGGACCAGGTTGTCGGCGTGTCTACCGGCGGGCTCCAGTCCCATCCGTAATTCACGAAGCAAAAGGGACCAACGGTGGCGTTTCCTGTGATGCAGTCGCCGTTATTCGTGTTTCCATTGCCATAATTGTTGTCTTGGCTGAAATTTGTGAATGCCGGATAGCTGATGTTCTTGTGCAGCAGCGGCAAGTAAAAACCCTCCAGTGGCGTTACGATCCCCTCTGTCACAGTTCCGTGAATGTCATTGGCCCAGCCAAACGAGAAACCGTAATGGCATGTGGCAAGCGCCCCTGCCAAAGCCGGTGACATTGCCCACATTCCTGCGGCCGTCGTATCCAGGCGGCCGGCGCTCCACGCTACGTAGGGAATAACGCGCGCGCAGTTTTCCGCGACCCAGGCAGATGTATTTGTGACGGTGTTGTATTGAGTAACGCCGTCTGGCAGCGTGTCGGTCGTGGTAGCGTCCGTGACCAGGCCGGCTCCGCAAGGCTGTCCGGCGGGAATTCCAGAGCACGTCTTCCCGCTTCCCGTAATGTAAGTTTGCGTCCCGCTGTTCCCCTCGTAATTGTTTTTGAGCGTCAGCTTCGAGGCGGTGGCCACCGTGGAAACAGTCTTGGTTTCTGTAGTAATGGTCAGGTTCAATGCACCGGCCCCCGCTCCGTTTCCGGCAAGGTATTTTCCAAACATGGGCCCGCTCACCTGTCCTACGGCGGTGCTGCCGTTCGCTACCGAAGCCGAGCCGCCCGCAGCGCCGTAATCGATCTGCGGAATTTTCCCCCACGAGTTGATGATGGGATCGCCCACGAAAATTCCGGCAAACAAATTCGGCTGCTGAAAGCTCCAGTGCAATGATCCGAACCCGCCCATAGAAACCCCGTGGCCGAAAATGCGGTTGGGGTCGGGCTGGTAGTAAGCCATAGCAAAGGGCAGAATAAGCGCCAGCTTGGCCTGCGTATAAGGAAACACATACACGCCGGTGTCGGCGGGCGGCGAATAAGCAGTGGGAAAATTAATCGAATCCATAACGCCGTACCAGTACGTCTGCGTCGACGCATCGGAGAACAGCGAATTTCCGCCCGCACCCTTGCTCCACATGAGGTCGGACGGGCCGAGGATCAACTGGTTCTTGAAGCCGCTGTTGAATTTCGTGCCAGTCACATCCTGATACACGACGAACATCGATTGCGTGCCGTCCTGATAGCCCATATTCGCATTGCCCCAGTAGGCCCATTCGTCACCCCATGCGGGCGCCGACCCGCCACTGGCATGCAATTCCAGGAACATCGGTTGGCCTATGCTGGCCGAGGTTACATAGCAATTCGAGCAGCCGTTCATGCGAGATGAGCTTGTGCCAGGTATCTGCAAGATGGGAGTGACGGTGCCCAGCGATTCGGCAACGGTTCCAGTCATCGAGTTGCCGCCGAGAGTGATAGCAGAGTCGGCGGTCGCGCCGGTAATGTCATGGGTAATGACGGCATAACACGCCGTGGCTTTCGCAAGATTTGTGTACGCTGCAAGACCCGACCAAACCGGCAGCGCGGCGCCCGACGCCGAGAGTGTCACCATGGGGTTGTAGGTGTTCTGCCGAGTCCATTGCTCAAACGGCTTCACACCAGTCAACTGGGCGGAATTGTTATAGAGCGCCTGCTGCACCAAGATCGCGGTGGCCGTCGAGGTGATGGGGCAACTCGTGCTGCGATAAAGGTTGTAGCGGTAGTTGGAACCGAGAGATCCCGTAGCGGCGTCGTTCCAGGTAATGAACGTCTGGCCGTTTTGCTGCGTGGCTTGAATACCTGTAACTGGTGGCGCGGTTTGCGCAAACGCTGCTTCTGCGAGCAATAACAGAAAAGCGATGAGCTTCATCTTTTTTCTTCTCTCAATCCTCGACTGCAAGTCGAACATTAATCGCACGCTGTCGCGCTTGTGGAATGTGGAAACTGACTTTTCCGGCGGCAACACGAAATTCCGCCGGACCGATAGTCGCGAAGGCGAAACATAAACCACTCGGCATCCACAGGAGGTGCGTCTCCAAATGAACACGGCCGTTTTGCCACGCCTCTTGGCACGGCAATATCTTTATTTACGGCTACAACAAACGTGCACAGATGCGAGACGGTAATAGCGGACGGCTTACGCCGAAAACCGAAGAACAATTTCGGCAAGCTCGGCAAACAGGGTATGGCCGGGCAATATACAGCACACGCTTTCCAAGTGCAAGTCCGCCAGCAGCAAGATATGCCAGTGGCGCGGTTCAGTTTTTTCGACCGGGAGAGTCTTGCGCATTCTTCAAGCCGTGGGAAGCCGTGCTATGTTAGCGGTTCAGAACTTTCGATGGAGAGCAAGGGGAGCGACGCGGGTAACGACGGCGCACGCGAAGATCCTGACGGCCGTTCTTGCGAACCGAAATCACGTGCCTGCCAAAGCAACATCCTCCAGACGCGGCCGCTCGCGGCTCCCGAAGCTGGACAAATCTGAGGCCTCTGGAGCTGAACCCATCCGCCCGCCGGTCTGGGTGCAAAACCTTGTCTTATGTACCTTGATCGCCGCCGCAACCTTCGCTGTCTACTTCCCGATTCTCAAGCATCCTTTCGTCAACTACGATGACGTCGACTACGTCACCGAAAACCGCCATGTTCAACAAGGCCTCACGATCGAGACCTTGCGCTGGGCGCTGAGTTCCACCCAGTACTACAACTGGCATCCGCTCACATGGATTTCTCATGCCGCCGATGTTGAACTTTTTGGAATGGACGCCGGCGGGCATCACTTCACAAGTTTGTTGTTCCACGCCGTCAATGGCGTCTTGATCTTTTTATTGCTGGCAATGATCACAGGAAAAAAATATCGAAGCCTGGTAGTAGCGGCTTTGTTCGCGCTCCACCCCATCAACGTCGAGAGTGTGGCTTGGGTGGCCGAACGCAAGACCGTGTTGAGCATGATGTTTCTTCTGCTCACGCTTTTTGCCTACGTGTGGTACGCGCGAAAACCCGGCTGGAGGCGGCAGATTGCTGTCATCACGCTTTTCATCCTGTCTCTTGCGGCGAAACCCATGGTGGTCACGCTTCCCTTCGCCCTTCTCCTCCTCGACTATTGGCCCTTGCAGCGAATCAGGCACTGGGTCGCCCCTTCGCAAGTATTTTCCCTTCCCCAGTTTCCACCGCTTCAATTGCTGAAAGAAAAAATTCCGCTCTTTCTGCTGAGCTGCGCCAGTTGCGTTATTACGGTCGTTGCGCAGCATAAGGCACTGAAAACGATCAAAGCGATTCCCTTCGGCGCCCGCGTCGTTAATGCCATTTTTTCTTATGGAATGTACCTCGCAAAGACTTTCTGGCCGGCCCGCTTCTCGGTTTTTTATGCTCCTCAGGGCTCGCGTCTTGCGGCCTGGCAAATTGCGGCGTGCCTGGCATTTCTTGCCGGCCTGACCGTACTCGCATGGCGCCAGCGCTCGCGGCCCTATCTGCTGGTGGGGTGGCTGTGGTATCTGGGAACTCTCGTACCCATGATCGGCATCGTGCAAGTTGGCGAACAAGGAATGGCTGACCGCTATGCGTATCTGCCGCTCGTCGGAATTTTAATCGCCCTCGTGTGGGGCGCAGCTGATCTGGCGGCGGCACAAATCGATACGCGCTTGACTGCAACCGCGACTGTGGCGGTTTTGCTGGCGCTTTCCTGGCAGACACGGCGCCAGTTACCAGCCTGGGAAAGCAGCTATGCCCTGTGGTCCCACTCGCTCGCCATCACTCCCGAAAATTACGTCGCAGAGGATTTTGTTGGCACGACCCTGATGCAGGATTTATACAAATCTACGGGACAGACCTGTGCCGCGGAAGCCCTGGTGCATTTTCAGCGGGCGGTGCAAATCAATCCGGAAGATACCCTTGGCCTTCTGAATGTCGGATTCTGTGCGCAGGAGCACGGCGATTTTCAGTACGCGGCGGGGCAATATCAGCTCGCCTTAAGTTCTGCCCGCAATCGATTCCTGAAGAGCCGCGCTTATCTCAATCTGGGCGCAGTTTACGATGCGATGCAGGACTTTCAGAGGTCCCGCGAATATTACAACGCGGCGCTGCAACTTTATCCCCTCGATCCTGAAATTCTGGGCCACATGCGAGGGATGGAAAACGACGAAAAGATCGCACAATTGGAAAAAACCGCGCAGCCGCATCCGACCGCAGAGCAATATCTGGAAATTGGCCGGTTGGAGCACCAGGCCGGCCGCGACAGTGATGCTCGCGCGTCCTACCAGCGCGCCCTGAACCTCGATCCCCATTCGGCGGACGCGCTGAAGGGGCTGCATGAGTTGCCGAGCGGTCAACAGAAGTAATCGCCTACGGCCGCAAATCGAAAATTCTGACTTTTATGTGACAGATTTGTTTCACGCAAGTGAATGGGGACGTTAATTCGCTGCCCCAACAGCTGCTGAAATTGTTCAACTTCTGGCCGCAATGCGGCACTTTTTGTTCCAGACGCGCTGCCCTTGTGAGTAAAGAAGAAAAAACGCGCCGTCCACAAGGAAGTCCCGGTGGAAGATTGTCGCCTTAACTGACTGAAAATTAAATGAATTTCCACCGCCTTTTCCTCAGTCATTGGCCTGTTGACGCGGGAGAATTCACTCAATTTTAAAATGACGGTCATTCTCCAGTAACAGCCTTCGGGGATATTTATCCCGCTTGCGAAATTCAAAAATTTTGTCGCGCTTTGCCCCAGAAAAGCTCTCCTGATTGCCAGCGCTTCGCGGTAGTGTGAGCGAAAACTGCGATCAGACGAGTGAATTACCTTGTCAACCCTAATCGGTACCAACCTTATTTCAGGAGACTGAGATGAAGATGACGAAGAAGTTTGTGCTGGCTGCGTTCCCGCTATTGGCGGTAATGCTGCTGGCGGGTAACAGCTTCGGCCAGGCCTGCTCGGGTACGCCCGTGGTTCACTACGTAGGCATTGGCTCCTCCGCTCAATACAACACTTTGTCGTACGGCGCCTCCGACGCCCTTGCGAATCAGCAGGCAAACGTCGCCGAAGGCGTGAGCGCTTATCTTGCGCCCACCAACTACTGGTTCAGCAAGAGCGCTCAAGTCATTGATGCCCGCGCCAACGTTAACACCGTCGATGCCGGCCTCAAGATTTCGGTCATTTACGACAGCAACGCCAACTGCAACATGTACGTCGTGTATTCGGCTGACTCTGTGCAGGGCGACAAAGATTATTTCTGCTACGGCAAAATGCCAACGCACAGCCCCGCTTATGTCGGCATTCAGGCTGACTGCTACGGTCACACGACCGGCGCGGGCAGCTGGGAAACCCTCAACTGCACTTCGGGTGTGGTTCCCGGCCTGAGCTGCAATCCAGCGGGAGCTCTTCCGGCCAATATCCAAAGCTTCCTCGTAACCCAACCTTTGCCAACGTTTAACGGAACAGTGCAGAAGCTGCCTCCGTTCTATTGCGGCCAGACCGGCAATACCTCGGGTAAGGCGGAGGCCGGAACTGCATACTGTTACTTCAATGTGTCTCACACCGACGTTCGCCCGGAAGATGGCCTCTATGCCACCAGCCGCGCGTTGAGCTCCTATAACACCACCAACGGCCTGGCTGGCATGGGCTACAACCAGAGCGGTTGCGGCGCCGTCACCACCGGTGGCACTGGGAGCAACAAGCTGATCGGCTGCCCGATCTATGACTCGTTCGCGCAGAACACGGTGTTCTACGCTTTGAACTGGGCCCTGAGTGGCGCTGATCCCTACAGCGGCGCGACGGTCCCGGGATACACCACCATCAGTTTGGGTGCGTCCCCCATCGTTGTCTTCGTCAACAACAGCGACACCAGCAGCCTGGGCTTCGGAAAAGGAAACCCTGGACCGTATCTGTTCACTGACGTCAACCACAAAGTGCTGTCGCATGTGTTTGACGGCACCGACTCCTGCACCGGCGACCTGCTTTCCACCATCAACCCCACCAACGGTTCTTTCGGCGGAACTATTCCAGGATCGGGCGAACCGATTCAGGTCGTACTTCGCGAGCCGCTCTCCGGCACTTACAACACGTTTGAATTCACCGGCGTTCGCACGCTGAGCGGCAGCGCAGCCACGGCGAACGGCCAGAACAAAATCACCACAGCGCAGTGGATCAGCGACGACGAGAGCAGCCAGGAAGCGGATCTTCACGGCAATCTGGGCGCGACCTTCGGCACTTCTGGTCCAGCCTTCAACTTCAACAACGGAACCGGTTGCCCCGGTAGCTCGGCCTCTGCTCCAGACGGCAGTGAGAACTGCGGCGATCCGCTCTACAATCAAACCCAGTCCCTCACCAGCTTCACCTCCTGCGGCACCGGCGTGAAGGTTCGCGCGATCGGAACGGGTGAATCGGTCAAGGCCGGCCTCGGAAGCATCAATCCCCCTCACTGGTCCATTACAGACGGCATTGCCTATGCTTTCTGGGGATACAGCAACTTCGCCCCCGCCGCGACTGGATGCACCGGCACCGGAACCAGCGGGAACGTCGCATGCGGAACTTACAAAGGCCACTATCTGACGGTGGATGCTATTGACCCGCTCTGCGCCGACGAAGGTTGTGCGGCGGAGCAGGTGGGCACGGTAGCAGCCAACAACTTCCCACAGTGCGGCGTGGTGCAGGGCGTAGCTGGATACGGGTTCCCGTGCCAGCAGATTCCCTTCACCAACATCTACAACGGCAAGTATCCGTTGTGGAGCGTACTGCGGCTGGTCAGCTTCCCCAACGTGGCGGCAACCGCAACGGTAAACGGAACGGTAACTCCGGAAGGTGTGATCAACGTGATCGGCTACGCCCAGCAGGAAGCGGCGCCCGGTTCCGCGGAACAGCTTTCTGACTTCGTTCCTTTCCTCAACTCGATCAGCGGCCTGCCTTATCAACAGGGTGGGACGAACCCGACCGGTAATCTGAACCTGGGCGTGTTCCGTTCGCACTTCCTGCAATCCGCCATCAACCCCAACAATGGCCACGTAGGCTGCGTCTCGTCGGGAGTTTTCAGCTTTAACGGCGTGGCACTGGCTGGCGGCGGCAACTCGACCAGCAAAACCTGCCTGGTAGACAAAGGCGGCGATATGGGCGGATCAGTTCTGACCGTTCGCTCCGATGCCGACTTCTACCTTGACTTCAACGGCTCGACGGTTTTCGGCTATCACAATCCGTCGGAAATCTACGACCTGCGTCAGTAGCTGCTGTTTGAAGTGTTTCGTACCGGGCTGGGGAACGCGAGGGGTGGACGATTACCCCTCGTTTCCCCGGTCCTTTTTAACAGAAGGTTAATCTTGTGCGGGTAGGCTGATACGCGCATTCATTTCCATTTAATTCCTGCATATTGGAATCGAGGCTTGGGGAAGGAGTTTCTGTAATGCAGTTCCGAGAGCGGATCGAAAAGGGGAGTTTCCGTGTGGGCTTGTTGCTTGCCACTTGTATATTTCTGACTTGTTCTGCCTTAAGCTTATTCGCGCAAAATCCGCCTGACAAGCCTGGTTCGGCTGCGCAGAGCGCACCTCCGGCATCCTCATCCCAGCCAGTTGCTCCGCAGTTGCCTTCCCAGCCACAACCCGAGAACAAGCCGGAAATTACAAAGCCAAGCTTGCCGCCGGGAATTGACAGCAAGACGATGAAGCCGCTGTACGAAGAGGTTCAGGAAGACTGGAGCTCTTTGGCGATTGGGGCAAGCAAGCTCGAGCCCGAACCTCCGCTGGCTCTGCCTGTCGATGTGGAAGACAAGTTCACCCGGCAACTGGTGCAGGTAAAGTGGCGCCCTGGCGATGCCATCGACTTGTGGATCATCCTGCCCAAAGATGTGAAAAAACCGGGCGCAGTCTTATATCTCTATGGCTTCGACCAGGACACCGATCGTTTCCGCAACACACAATGGGATGAGCGCGTGACCGCCGGCGGTGTGGCCGCCGTTTGCTTCGTGTCTGCTCTCAGCGGCCAGCGTTTTCATGACCGTCCGATGGAACAGTGGTTTGTGAGTGAATTACAGGAATCAATCGGCAGCACCGTGCACGACGTAAAATTCATTCTCGATTATCTTGCGCAGCGCGGCGATATCGATATGGACCGCATTGCCATGTTCGGCGAAGGCTCGGGCGGAGCCATCGCCATCCTCTCTGCCGCGGCCGATCCGCGCATCAAGGCGGTCGACACCCTTGAACCGTGGGGCGATTGGCCTGATTTTCTGGCCAAGGCTTCCGTCGTCCAGGACGACGCCAAGCACGATGACTTTGTCAAGCCGGCGTTCTTGAAGAAGGTCGAACCGCTCGATCCGGTGAAGTACCTGCCGCAATTGAAAATACCCCTGCGCGTGATCCAGGTCCACCAGGTGACGACCCCGCCAAGCGAAAGCCAGGACAAGATCAAAGACGCGCTCCCCAAGCAAGCAGAGCTATTGCGCTTCGAAGACATGATGGCCATGGGCAGCAGATTGGGCAATGGACGATTGTTTGACTGGACAAAACTGAAACTGCAAGAGGCCGCGAAGCAGCCGGGAAAATTATCGGCGGACGGCAAGACGGGGACCCAGATCGGACAGAACGGCAAGTCGGAACACCCCTAGTTTTTTTCGCGCCATTCAGCGGATCATAAAAAAATCGCAAGGCCCGTTCCAGACAAGTTTTTCCAACGGAGGAAATTCGTGGTGAAGAGTAGCGATTGGAATCGCGCGTGGGCTTTTGCCTGTCTCCTGGTGTGCGGGTTTGCCCTCAGTTGCTCCAGTTCGAAGCATACTGCGAGCACAAACACGCAGCCTCCTCCCGTCAGTGGGCTGCAATTCACTGCACCTCTCTCCAGCCCGACTCTCGATCCCGGACAAAATGTCACCCTCACCGTGAGCGAGAGCGCTACATTCACGCTACAAAGCGGTTGCGGTCTGGGCAGCCCCTTTGGCACATTCTCGGGCGGCGCAACCACGGCGCAGGGAACCACAGTCAGTTATACCGCCCCGGCTCCGGCTCCTTCTGGCTGTCCGCAGACCGGGGCTACGGCCGAGGACGTGGTCATTGCTACCGGAGCATCGCAGACGGCTACACTCGTAATCTTCCTCGCCCAGCCAGTCCACCTCACCGGCCAGACCTCTTATAACAGTTGCCCATCTCCGGGAACGGTTACACCGAACGGCGCCGCCACTGTTGGCGCATTCAGTTCGCTGAATCTTACCCAGACTGCCCCATCCGGCGGAGTGAAGCCTTACAGCGTTCAAGTCTTGTCGGGGGGGCTGCCCAACGGACTTTCTTTAGAATGGAGTTCCAGCGGCCAACTTACCCTGACGGGCACGCCGGTCACCGCTGGCTGCAATACGTTTACGATTGAAGTTTTAGATTCTACCGCTACCGTGAGCTGTGATCCAACGGCGGGCCCGGCTTGTGCGCAACTGACCGTCAATGTTCCCGTGGTTCCCGTCGCTCTCAAGGTGCAAGTTCCCGATTATCCCAGCGCCTACAACGATGCAAATACCGGCAACGGTCTTCCCTACCCGCCGATAGCGCTTGTGCCTTCGGGCGGCGTTCCCCCGTATTTCTGGTGTCAGGATCCTCTTGGCCGGGGAGCTACCTTGCCTTCCAACGTTCAACTGAATTCGGGTAACGTCCTCTGTCCGGTCTTGCCCGGGAACTCGGGCGCGAATTTCGGGGAGATCTCAGGGATACCGGGCGCGAATGTGGATTTTCAAGGAAACGGCCAGGGTAGTTTCAACTCCGGGGCTTATCCAACGCAGATCCAGGTTTTTGACAGCCAGTCCCCCTATCCCGCGTCCGCCACGGTAAACCTCAGCGGACTGACGGACCTGCCAACTTCTTCTTGCTCCCTGGCAACGCAGGCGCCACCCATCGCGTTCGCCAGTGAAGGGGTAAACGTGGCTCCTGATTCCTATTTGCAGGCTTCGGTGCCTTTCGCTTTCATGCTGCGCGGCTTCGACGCCAACGGGCCCGTCGCGATCGCCGGTAGCGTGACACCAGATGGAATGGGCGGAATCACCGGTGGAACGCTGGACGTCACCCGCTCCACGGGTCATCAGCAAGCGGCCGTGCAAAGCGGCAGTTCGTATGTCATCGGCACAACTTCGTACGGCCCGGGATATTTCAGTCCGCTTCCGCCGCCCACCCAGGCCGACTACAGCCGCGGATGCATGACTCTCGCCCTCGCCGACATCGCAACCCAGGCCGCCTTACCGCCCATCACGTTCGATTTCACTCTGGGCGGCTGCTCGAACCATTACAACTCAAACGGAATTGTCTCGACCTCCATCTTCGCCTGCGGCCCCAACCAAACCAGTCCCGGCTTCTACACGACTGGACACATCATCGAGTTCGATGACAACACGGGTCAGGGGACCCGAGCTTCAGGAATTCTGCGCGCGCAAAGCGTATCCAGTTTCTCCGGTGGATTAAGCGGCCCCTACGCTTTTGGATTGAGCGGCGGCGACAGTTCGCAAAAACATTACGCCGTGGCGGGGTCGTTCAAATCCGGCGGCGGAAGCATAAGCGCTCTGGCCGGCGATATTACGGATGGCGGGGCCTGCACCTCTTCTTCGAGTTGCAACGTCTCAGCGACCGGAGGATCGGGGACCCTCACCGCCGACGCAACGTATGGCTCGACGAACGGCCGCTGGACAGCAACACTCAGCCCGAACAGTCAATTGAGTTTTGCCGAAGCGGTGTACATAGTCAGCCCGAACGAAGCGCTGATCGCCAGCACGGATGCTCTGTCTGCGGGACACGCGATCGTAGGCGGAGAAGCGATCGCCACAGCGAGCACCTTCACGACAACGAACTTCGCCAATGGTCACATTTTTTACATGAGCGGGCTCGGTTCGACAGGGCCGGATGTGAATATCGGATTATTGAACCTGGACGGGATTGGTTCTGTGACAGGGACCATTTACGAGGACCAGGCGGCCACGCTCGGCACGACCAGCGTGAACGCGGCCTATTCCATCGATTCGGCAACGGGCCGCGCGGTTTTCAGCGCGCCAGTGTTTGGGCAAAATATAGGATCGCACCCGTTTGTAGCTTACGTCATTCCTCCTTCCGCCGGCCTGACGCGCAGCAATTGCAGCACCCCGGCAAATTGCATTACCGGGTTTATTGTTGGCACCGACAGCAGCGCGCAATCGGGAGTACTTGAATTCCAGACCGGCATCGTGGCCCCGCCGCCCCCGTTTGTGAATGCCTTTGTGACCGGCAACTATGACTACGGTACGGCAGAGGCCATGGTCCCAATTTCAGCCAATCTCGAAGGCGACGTCTATGCCGCTCCCACTTCCAGTTCGACCACGAGCGGAAGCCTTGGCGCCAATCCAGTAAACAATCAGCCTTTCATTCAGGATGTCAGCTATGGAGACACCGTCACCTTTTGTGTCACCAATACTTGCTACCTGCTGCTTGGAAACCAGGCGCTCACAGGATCGTACTCAATAAATGCGAACGGCACCGGGACGTTCGGCGGCGGAGTGGTTTCGGTCTCGAACGGCAGTGCGATCTTCTATATCGATGAATCGCCCCTGAATCTGTATCCCACAGTGATCGTGGCTGAACAGTAGCTCACTAAAACGATTAAGCGCCCTGGAACGTGAAGGCTCGAGGGCGCTTTTTATTTTTCCCGCGACTTCTCGAACTCAGTTCGCCATTTTCTACGCCTGGCCAATCCCGGGGTCAAGGCAGTATCCCGCCCCGCGAATGGTTTTCAAATACGTCGGCGATGAGCGGTTCGGCTCCAGCTTGTGCCGCAACCGTCGCACGCAGGCATCCACTGTTCTCGGGCTGACGTATTGCGTACCCCAGACGGCGTCCAGAAGCTGGTCGCGGCTGAATACGCAGGCGCGGTGGTGCGACAAGTAATAGATCAGGCGGAATTCCAGCGTAGTCGTTGCAATCTCGCTGCCGCGAACCATCACCCGCATCGACGAAGTATCGATTTCTATGTCCCCTGTCTTAATGGTTGAGGCCGTTCCCGCCAGGAAATTGGCGAATGCGGCCGAAGGCTGCGGGATTCCGGCGCAAGGCACGAGCCGGGAGAAACGGCGAACCACTGCCTGCAATCGTGCAATGATCTCCCGTCCGCTGGAGAAATCTGAAATGTAATCGTCGGCACCCGCTTCCAAACCCGCAACTCGCTCCTCCTCCGATGACTTTGCGGCTAGCAAGATGACCGGCGTACGGCTCAAGGTTTGGACTGCTCTGATCTTGCGGCAACGCTCAATTCCTCGGCCACCGCCTACCATTGTGTCGATCATAATGAGGGCGGGGTGAATCTGCTGTGCTCTTTGGACTATGTTTGCCTCGGCGGAAAGCGCCTGAGTCAGAAACCCCGCCCTTTCCAGATGAGGCTGAACTATCTGCCTCATTCCACTTCCCCCCTCAATGAAGAAAACGACTGGCATGACGCCTCCATGATTAAAACAGGCACTTCAGTGTCGCAGATGTAAACCGCTGGCCGACCACCACTTACACACATGAGCCACAGGTCAATCTGCGCTTACACAAGCCCGCCCACACTTTTCTCGGTAAGAAAAGAAGAGCGCGATTAACTGGGATCTTTCAGGTACGACACTCACGATAAGACAGGGAGGACTCTGTTGGGATCTTGAGCCCGCCTCAATCCGTGACAGTAAACTGCTTCAAGTTGCCGTGAGTGCAGGGATTGCTTCATGACAGCACAATCTCTTGCCTCACTAGGTCTGACAGTTCAGCTGCACTTCGTTCGAATGTGTTTACTAGCGGTTACTGGGTTTATTGTTGGACGAATCAGACGCAGGGAGTAATACACTTTACAACCGTTGTTCGCGCCGGAAGTCGGCTAAGGGTTCTTCCTCCCTTTTCCGGCGTAATAATATTTTTCGCTTTTACTGTGCACCTCCGTATTGTTCACGACGACTCCGAGTAATTTTCCATTCAATCGCTGCGACGTGAGATTTAAAGCTTCCCTTGTGGTTTTGCGCAACTTCACCACCAGCAGCGCCGCGTCGCAGCCCGAAAGTAACAACTCGAAATCTGCAATTGGCGCGCAAACAGGAACGGAATCTACAATAACCATCGCGTATTCCCGCGCCGCTCGCTCCAGGAACTCGGGCCAGCGCGGCCCCTCAAGAACTGTGGGCAGTGAATTCTCGCCCAGATTTCCCGCAGGCGTAACCCACAACCCGGGGCTGGTGGTTTCCCGAACACATCCGTCGAAACCGTCCCTTGCTTCCAGATAGTCGGCAAGACCGGAAGATCCGCTCAATCCAAACAATTTCGTGATCCCGCCGCGACGGAGGTCTCCATCCACGAGCAAAACACGGTCCCGGCAAAGTTGCGAGACGCTCAATGCCAGGTTTACACACACGAAACTCTTCCCTTCCTGAGCCTGGGCGCTGGACACCAGCACGGAAGTTATGCCCGACTTAGCCTTTGCCGTAAGCAGCCGAGTACGGAGAACGGCGAACATCTCGGCCACATCTTTGTGGCGAGGATCGGTTATAAGAGGATATTTGCGATGCGCGCCGATCTCCACCGGCTCCTGGGCTCGCAAAGAGTCGGGTTCGATTGCGGCGATCCTCTCTTGTGGACCTAAATCGCTCGTGACTGTCATTCCATCTTTCCTGCTGCTGTTCATCCCGCTCAACGTAAGGCTAGCGTCATCAGGCCGGCATAACCAATCGCCAGAACGAGATTGGTGCTGACAATGATCGCCGACCAGGCCAACGAGACTACATTAGCCGAACGGGTCTCCTGCCAGGGTATTTCGGCCAGGACCGGCACCGCGACCAGGCCATCCAATTCCCTATGAGTTTTCACGGTGCCGTCGAGAAGCTCCAGCACAATCACAAGCACAAGCGACAGGCCGATACCGCCGGCAAAGCCGAAGCCATCGATCATGGGGCGGTTGGGGCCGTAAGCATGGTCGGGAGGCTGCGCCGGATCGAGAATCACGAAGCGTTCACCCTTTTGGCGCGTTTCGACGTCGGACGATATGTCCGCGGTAAATTTGTGGTCCTCCAGCCGCTTATAGTGGTCTTCCGCATTAGCGTAATCATCGTTCGCCGCAGTCAATTCCTGCTCGGCTTCAGGGGCGCGTTCCAGCGCTGATTCGTGGTAGGCAATTTGCGCTTTCAGTTCTTTCTGACGCGCTTCGTGCTTTTGGATTTCTTCGTCGAGCTGCGCAATCTGGCTCTCGATCACCGGATTGTGCCGCTTGCGGTTGGTTGAAGGCGCCGATGAGCTCGCTTGAGGACTGGATTTATCGGAGTCCTTGATCTGCTGTTTCAGCTTTTCGATCTCTTCCGACTTCGCGACCACATCGGGGTAGCTCGGACCGTAACGAGATCGCAGTTGATCCATTTCCTCCTGCAAGTGCGCCAGCTCTTCGTCGAGTCCGGATGAATCCGATCCACGGCTGTTATCCAGGTTCACCACGCTGGGACTGTCCGCGAGCACCGATTGCAAATACATCTTCTGGTGCTCGGCTCGGCTGGCGGCATCCATCTCCGACCGAACTTCCATTTGCAGTGAAGTCAGCGCTTGAATGTGCACATTTTGCGATTCCGGCAACTCCGCGAAGTAACGGGAGCGCAATTGCGCCAGCTTCTGCGCCTTGTCTGCCAGGTCCTGCTTTGCCGTCTGTATTTCACGCTCGAAGAAGTCCGCCGTACCGGCAACTTGCTGTTCGCGCACCTTCATATTCTCTTCGATAAACAATGACGCCAGGCGGTTGGTGACCTGCGCCACTACCGTGCGGTTCGGGGAGATGTAGGACACCTCAAAGGCCTGCAACTCTCTTACTCCGCCCGCGAACACGGCCGGCTTTACGCTGATGTCTTTGCGCATGTGGGCGACGATTTCGTCCATGCTCGCCGTTTTCCGCATGCCCGGGTAAAGGCTGAATTCATCTACCACCTGCCCCAACTTCGTGGTCGAAAGGATCTGCTCTTGCAGCAGAGCCAGCCGCTGGTTCGCATCAATTGTGGCCGTCGATTTCACATAGCTCTCCGGCACCTTGCCGGGATCGACCATAATCGTTGTGCTCGCCTGATAAATGCTGGGCATGCGAAAGGCGACTACCGCCGTGACACACGCGACCAGCAGCGTAACCGTGGCAATCATCCAGGCACGCCGTTGCAGCAGCCGTTTGTAGTCGTGAAACGTGTAGTACTCAAAGGCCGAGTGGCCTCCCCTTTTCTGCGGAGCATTCGGAATCGGTCTGGGTTGCATGGCGTTCATCGGTCGTTTCCAAATGGCAACGTCGCTAATCTTTCAGCGAGGCCAGCATTTTTCGTGTGTCATCTGCGTACGCAGATGAGGGTTGCAGGTTCAGCGTAGTTTGAAAAAATTGCCTCGCTTCTGTGTTGCGCCCCGAGCGCATGTAGGCCAGCCCGAGGTGGTAGTTGTACTCCGGGCTCTGGGGCACTTTTTCAACGCTGCGCTTCAAGACTCGAATGGCATCTCCCGGAGCATTCTTGCGGATATAAATCCACCCCAGAGTATCGGCGATCTCCGGATCATCGGGTTTGGCCAGCGCCGCTTCATGCGCCAGCCGCAGCGCAACATCCACGTTTCCCCCGTGCTCGGCGTAGTCCCAGGCAAGGTTATTTTTTGCTGCCGCGTTCTCGGGCTCGAATTCAAGCAGTTTCTTGTACGCGGCCTCCGCTTCACTCCAATCACCGCGCCTGTCCTGCACCTGGCCAATGCGCATGTAAGTTCCAGCTGCCTTGGGAGCCTGCTGGACGACTTTGTTGTAAGCATCCAGCGCCGGGTCCAACCTGGACTGCTCTGCCAAGGCATCCCCCAGGCCGAGCCATGCCGGCGACAGTTGCGGATTCGCGTTCACCGCCTGCCGAAATAGCGCTTCCGCTCTGTCGTACCGGCCCGCCCGCCGCATCAACTCGCCCGCAACCTCATAACCGTCAGCCCAGTCCGGTTTCTTTTGCAGCCGGGCTTGCAGCGCCGCCAACGCCGCATCCGGCTTATTGTCGTTGATGTACGTCAACCCCAGCAGATAAAGCGCCTCACGAGAATCCGGCTGGGCATCGAAAGCCTGTTGCAGCACTTTGCGGGCTTCGTCGTATTTCTTTTGATTGAGCTTCACCCATCCGAGGGCGCGGTAAGTCGCGGCCCGAGACGGCGCATCCGAAAATTGACTGAGCAGGGAAAGCAAGTCCTTTTCGGCGCCCGTAGAGTCTCCGTTCTGAGCGGAAACCATCGACTTCATGATGTAGGGATCGATGACTGCGGGCTTGGTTGCGACTACCCGGTCCAGGTCTGCCAGAGACTGCTTGAGATCGCCGGTGTCGAGTTCAATACCTGCCAGCAACGTGCGCGCTGGAGCGAAGTCAGGCTGCAATTCCATAACACTATGCAATTCGGACTGGGCGGTCTGTATCTGGCCTTTTTGAAGTTCAGCCATTCCCAGATAGTAGTGCGCCATAGCAAGCCGGGGTTGCACGCGTGTAGCCTGTTGCAGGTCAGCGATGGCGTCATCAAGGCGCATTTGCTGAATGCGCAGCCGGCCCCGCAATACCAGCGCGTCGGCATTGTCGTGCTGCGTCGCTAAAACTGCATCGACTGCTTGCTCGGCCTGGGCGCTTCGGTTTGTATTCATGTACAGCGACGCCAAAGCGTTCCGGTTGGTTAGGTCCTCCGGATGTTGGCTGATGATCTGAAGGAATTGCTTTTCCGCCAGATCGGGTTTTTTTGTGGCCACGTAGAAATTGGCCAAAGCGCTGCGCTGCTGCGGATCCGCCTGCCCGAGTTCCGTCACTCGCTTAAAAGCGGCTTCCGCCTCGCCCAAGCGCTGCTCCTGCCATAGAAATGCGGCAAGGACGTACGCCGCGCTGACGCTGTCAGGATTTTGTGAAACGCACTTGCGAATCTCCTGCTCCGCCTCGGCCACCCGGTTTTGCTTCAACAGCAGAACCGTAAACGCCGCGACCGCCGGCACTTGCTTGGGGTCGTTCTCAATCGCCTGTCGGAAGCTCCGCTCACTGGCCGGAAAATCCCTCTTTTCGAATTGCAACCCTGCCAGCAGAAGCCACGCCTGTGCGTTACCGGGTTGCGCCTTCAACACGAGTTGCGCGGCCGACGTCGCATCATCCCGTTGCCCCAAGCCCGCGAGACACCGGGCCGCGATGAGCAGGGCCGCCGGGTCATCGGGGTGGGCCGCCAAAACCGCCGCTGCCTGCACATTGGCATCCGAATAATTCTTGGCCATTAGCAAGACATCGGCAAGCGCCAGGCGGGCCTCTTGATTAGAGCCATCAAGCTCAACCGCTGCCGTCATTTGACGCGCGCCGCTCATGTAATCGCCGCTGGACATGTACAGCTTGCCGAGTTCGTAGTGTGCGGCTGCGATTTTTGGGTCCTGTTGCAGGGCGCGGCGATAGTCGACAATGGCCGCGGCAGCCTTCCCCGCTTTCGCTTCCTCACGAGCCGTCTCAAGACTCTTCTGCGCCTTTTGCGCGGGCGTGAGATGCTCGCATCCCAAGAAAGCGAGCATTACCGCGGTGAAACCCACCAGAAATCCGAGGCCGAGCTTTTTATTTTTCATAAGGGGCACCTAAGGCTTCTCCGGGACCCATGACCAACGAACTCCAAATGTTGCAATCTTCTGCGCGGGGAACGACAACTCATTGCCGTTGCTGGCCAGGTAACGAAGCTCTCCAAAGACTGACCAGTTGCGGCTGACCGAGTAACTCGTCAACAGTGATACGCTCTCGCCGGTTAACGTTGAAGCGTGAGAATACTGCTGCTGCAGGTAGCTGGCGTACGTGGTCAACGACACTCTGGAGCCGAAACGGCGATCCAGCCGGAGCAAATAACGGTTGTTGAAGCTGTTGCTGACCACTCCGATAAATTCGTCGCTGCGCGCGAACGAAATTCCAACCCCGCCCGAATGGGTTTCGTAGGCCAACTGGCACGAGCCCTGCGCAGTGAGCGAACCGGTAGTGGTTGACCACCCGGGCCCGCCGTTGATGGAAAACCGCACATTCTGTCTCAGTACATGCGACCAACCTGCGCTTGCGGTGTGATAAGTGGTTGTGCCCAAAGTTCCGCTTGGTGTTGACTGGGCCCGGAAGTCATACGCCCCGCTGATCGTATCCTTCAGCCCGAGAGTATGCGTCACCGTGAAGCCCGCGGAAATCGTGTTCTCAAGCGCAGCCGGTTGCTGGCTGATGAGTGGAGCATTTAAGACGCTGGAGAGTCGTAGAAAACTCTCATTGGCGCGAAACTCCATGTTCGTTTCCGGCCCAGTCTTTCCATTCAGCGAGACATTCGCCGTATTTCGCAATAAGCTTCGGCTGCTGGAAAGAAAAGGCGTGAGAATCGAGATGCCGCCGCCCAAATTCACGGAAAGCCCGTTGCCCTGGATCGAGCTCTGCAAGTTGGGCAGATAATTGAAATCGTCGCCCAGGCTTAGGTTCCATAACCTGCTGACCCTACGCGCCGCGGAAAAATCCGCGGCGTTTCCCGTCAGATTCTTCGAGATCACACCGGGGCTGATGAAAGCGGAAGGCTGGTATTGCAAGTCCAATTCCCATGCCGAACGGCGAACGGAGTAAACCAGCAGCAGATTGAATGCGGAAAACTCCGTGGATTGCGGAGTCTTCTGCAACTCGGGATTGCTGTCAAATCCCTGATACGCGGTGACCGAAAGCAGAGAGAACCGGCCCCAGTGCAAGGGACTCATCACAACCTGCAGCGGCAAGGACGTGTCAATGTTCATAGGTGGGGACAACTGCCCCTGGTCGACGGATTGTCCGCTCGATTGCTGAGTCGCAAGATCCTCGGAGGTGTCAGTCGAGGAGTTCTGCGCACCCGCGCTAATCGCAAATATCGTTACCATCATCAGTCCTAAAAAGCTGTGGCTTGCCGTGCGGACGCTATCGAAAACCCGGCCCCGCAACGTCTTACAGCTGCTGGAAAACATGCTTTATGCGATGGCAGCGCCCTATGGCACCACGATCGTGTCTCCCGGTTGCACGCGAATGTTCTGCTCGGCGTTCCGGCCGTGAATTGCGGCATCGTAGTCGAACGGAAACCGTATCTCCTCGTCGCCCTGTTTTCGCAGGATGTAGATCTTTTTACGCTTGGCAAAATCCCGCAGCCCGCCGGCTCCCGCCAGCACCTGCAAAACCGTCATCGAACTGTTGATCGGGACCGTGCCTTCCTTGACCACCTGTCCTATGAGATACACTTTGCGGCTGTTGATCTGGTTCACGGCGACGGTAACCTGCGGCACGTTCACGTAGGGCTTCAGTTTCTCGCTGAGCAACGTTTCCAGTTGCGACGGCTTCATGCCCACGACGGCAATTTCGCCCAGCAGGGGCACAGTAACTTTGCCGTCAGGACGGACCACGAGCGTGCCCGAGAGATCGTGCTCTTTCCAAACCGTTATTGTGAGAACATCTTCTTCACCAATCACAAAATCATTCGGAACCGGCGGAATATCTTCGCGTCGAACCTTGCGATCGAGTCCGGGCGCGTCCGGATTCAGGATCACCGGCTGCGCGAAATGTGGCCTCGGTTGCTCTCCCTCCACCAAGTCAGTTTCGGGAAAATCTTCTGGGGCTTCTACTGGCCGTGGCGGAGTCGGGGTTGTGCTTTTCGGAATGTCCGGTGATGACGTGGGAGGCATCCCAGATGGATCCGATTTCGCGGAAGGGGGATTTATCGCGGGCGAGGCTGTAGATTTCAGATCGCGGCGAACTGCAACCTCGGTCTGAATGCCGCCGGCAGACTGTTGGCGAGCGTCTTGCGGGGCCGTTGACGTTGCATTCGTCTGCCCGGTGGCGTTGCTGCACCACACGGCAATCAAGACCAAAGTGACAAACGAGCCAACCGACCGCATTTCACACCCCGAATAAGTTCAAAACTACGGTGAGCTTGCTTTCCGCCGAGTTCCTATCATCGAACTTCTATTGCAGACACACACGGCAAGAGCAGAGACTGGATTGCTATTCCATTGTGTGGGTTTTGGCCAGAAAGCAGCAGCTGACTCCTAACGATTGCTCGCACACGAATTATCTTTTGCGTTCTTCGCGCTCAAGCGTGGCAATTCTCGCGGACGCTCTAATGAGTGTCAAGCATTTTGGAATTCGCAGCATTTACGATCGCTCGTTGCCACGCGCTGAAAAATCTTCTCCGTCCCGAACCGAAAGCCGCGAGCGGCGCGCTAACTGATTGGTGATGTGAGGGCTACGACGCACGTGGTGTAACAGACTCGATGCTGCTCTGCGCGGCCGTGGGAAACGCATTGTGACCGCCGTTGTTTATCTTTTTACATGGCGGTCACGCGCCGTTAACATTCCTGGCGCATTCGGCGGCGGCAGAATCCTTGCGCGCCGCCTCGTCCGCAACGCTCTTGGCATGAAGGAGTTGGTGTTCGCGTCGCGCACCGCCGGCGAATTCTGTTTTTTCACAGCGCGCGCGAATTGTACCCGTCTTTTCATGTTTCGGTCGCCGACGATTAACAGTCTCCCGCTACACTCCGGTTTTCCGGTTGTTCTTCAGTTTTCCGTTTCTCGACGGTTTTCGAGATTTCCAGTCTTCGTTCAATTCAGGGAGCCGCTTCGATGAACCCAGGTGTCGCAATCGGGAGAGCTGTAGGGGGGTTCGATACCCTTGCAAACTGGTCGAGAGAAACCGCGTCCGCCGACACTTCGATTCGACTCTACGAAGAGCGGTTTTGCAGGGCGTGGGACGAGTATGTCCGTCGGCACCCCTCGAGTTCGCCATTTCATTTGACTGCGTGGAAGCGCGTGGTGGAACGAACATTCGGATTCGAGCCGCGATATCTGTTCGTGCAGGAAGACGGCTTTATTCGCGGCGTC
Organism: Binatia bacterium; assembly: GCA_035538435.1. Lineage (GTDB taxonomy): Bacteria > Acidobacteriota > Terriglobia > Terriglobales > Acidobacteriaceae > Sulfotelmatobacter. The sequence continues at coordinate 12,116 of DATLKM010000307.1, read as the reverse complement.
CTGCCGCTTTTTTTGGTCAGTAATGTTTTGCAGGGGCGGAATTTAATTTCAACACCCTACGCTGTGTATGGCGGCCCTTGCGCCGACACCGAGGAACTCGCCGAATTGCTGCGCATGGCGGCATGCAAAATGGCCGAAGAAGAGGGCGTGCAGTATCTTGAATTGCGCGAACAACAGCCCATTGACGATTCGAGCTTCAAGACCAAGAACCTGTACGTGACTTTCGACCTGGAGCTGCCCGACAGCGTCGACGGCTTGCAGCGCGGCTTTCCGCGCGATACGCGCTACATGATACGCAAAGCGGAGAAGCACGGTTTGCAGGCGGTGGTCGACAATCAGCAGCTCGACGCTTTTTACGAAGTCTACTCGCACAGCTTTCACAATCTTGGAACGCCGGTTTACCCCAAGCGTATGTTCCGCATCATCCTCGAAGAATTCGGCGACCAGTGCGAAGTAACGACAGTGTGGCACGACGAAAAAGCGATCGCCGCGGTGCTCAGCTTCCGCTTCCGCGATTGGATTTTGCCTTACTTCGGCGGATCCCTACTGGAAGGACGCCATCTCGCCGCCAACAACTTCATGTACTGGGAGGTCATGAAGCGCGCCCTCGAAACCGGCGTTCGCAATTTCGATTTCGGCCGCAGCAAACTCGGCTCGGGGTCCTACACTTTCAAAACTTCGTGGAACATGCGCGAGCGCCCGCTGCCCTATCAGTTCTACCTTGTACGCCGGCGCGATATGCCCAATTTTTCCCCCGCCAACCCGCGCTTTAAGCTGTTTATTTCGGCGTGGAAAGCCATGCCCTTCCAGTTGACGAAAATGTTGGGGCCGCAGTTGGTACAACTTTTTCCGTAGCGCCGGAACAGACGTATCGGCTATGCTGTACCGCGCGCGCGACGCGCTGACGGCCCTTTCGCATGCGTATTCTTTTCCTCGTTCACCGCACGCCGTATCCTCCCAACAAGGGAGAAAAGATTCGGGCATTGTGGGAATTACGCGAACTCTCCAGAAAGCATGACGTAGACCTGTTCTGCTTCTACGACGACGCCGATGACGAAAAGTATTCCCGTGAACTGAAGAAGTATTGCAGGCGCTACCATTCCCAGAAATTGTCGTGGTTTTGGAGCCGCGCGCGCGCTTTACGCGCTTTGGCGGCAGGGCAATGCTTTACGCGTAGCTTTTTCTTTTCTCCGGCGATGGCGCGCCGAATAAACCTCGCGGTGCGGGCGCGGAGCTATGACCGCGTGCTGGTTTACAGCGCGGCGATGGCGCAGTATGTCGAGAACGCACAGAATGTTCCTCGGATTCTCGACCTCGTCGATGTCGACTCCGACAAGTGGCGGCAATACGCCGAAAAGAAAACCTGGCCGCTCTCGTTGATTTGGGAACACGAGGCAAAACAACTGGCCGAGTACGAAGCTTTTCTGGTGCGCACTTTTTCTGCGACCGCAGTTTGCACCCTGGCCGAAGCCCGCTTGCTGAGAAAGAACGCCCGCAGCGGCAGGATAGAAGTGCTGCAGAATTGTGTACAGGTTTCGGAAGACGAAGCGGGCAGAAATACGCACGATTTGTCTTCGCTTCAACCTTATGTCCTCTTCTCGGGATCGATGGATTATTTTCCTAACGTCGATGCCGTCGAGTATTTCTATCGCGAGGTGTTTCCCCTGATTCTGCAGGAAGTTCCGGGGGCCCGTTTTGTGGTTGCAGGTAGAAATCCGGCACGCTCCATTCTGTCCCTGCGCTCCGACCCGGCCGTGCGCGTGACCGGTAACCTGAAGAGTATGCGGCCGTATATTTGCGGAGCAGCCGTCGCAGTTGCCCCTATGCGCATTGCGCGCGGCGTGCAAAATAAAATTCTGGAGGCACTTGCCGCGGGAACGCCAGTAGTTTGCTCCAAGGCTGCCGCGACTGCCCTCGACCCGCAGGTTCGCGACCTGGTTAATATTGCAGATACGCCTCACGAATACTCGCGGGCGATCGTGAATATCATGCGCGCCGGCCCTGCCATCACACCGCACGCACTTCGCGTGCGTTTCAAGCGGTACGTCGATGATCTCGACCTCGCGGCGCAGTTCGAAGATCTCATCACCGCTCCCGAGCCGCAGCACGAATCTGTCGGGGTGGGTGGCTCATGAGGCCCATCCGCGTCATGCACGTGGTGCGCTCCATGGCCACCGGCGGCACGGAAAACGTAGTTCGCAGACTTCTTTCGCAGTTGGATGCAAATCGTTTCGAGCAACGTGTTTGTAGTTTGATTTCCGCTCCCGGCAAGGAACCTGCCAGCACGGTTTGTCTCCGCCACAGGGATGGCCCATCCTTTCTGGTTCCATCATTGACCCGCGCGTTTCTGCGGCAGCAGCCCGATGTTGTACACTCCCGCAACTGGGGAACGATTGAAGCGGTGTTCGCCGCCAGACTGGCCGGCGTTGGCGGGGTTATCCACAGCGAGCATGGTCGGGATCTGGGCACCATGGGCCCGCAGCCTTGGCGGCGGCGCAAGTTGCGTGGCATTGCCTATCGTCTCTCTGACCGCGTGTTCTGCGTGTCTGAAGAATTGAGAGACTACTACTCCCGCGAAGCCGGTTTGCCGGCCATCAAGTTCGACGTAATTCTCAACGGTGTCGATACCGCCCAGTATCACGAAGATGCTCAAGCACGGGCGCGCAAACGGGAATTGATCGGCGCTGGAGCCGGAACCTTTGTGATTGGAACCGTCGGGCGCCTCGACCCGGTAAAAGACCACCCTACCCTGCTTCGAGCAACAGAAACGGCGCTGGCCAGGGGACTTGATCTGCGCCTGGTGATCGTGGGCGACGGCACAGAGCGGAATAATCTTGAGCAGATACTAGGCTCGAAACCTGCCCTGAGTCGTCACACGGTTCTGGTCGGCGAATCTCAGGACGTTAATGAATGGCTCAACTGCTTTGATGTTTTCGTTTTGCCCTCCCTGTCGGAAGGAATCTCGAACACGCTGCTCGAAGCGATGGCCGTAGGACTGGCTCCTATCGCAACCCGCGTGGGTGGAAACCCCGAAGTTATTCAACATGAACGCTCGGGCTTACTCGTGGATGCCAACGATGTAGAAGGCATAGCCGGCTATATCCGTGACCTTGCCGCAAATGAAGGCTGGCGCCGCGAATTAGGGCGCAATGCCCGTCAACGGATAGTTTCCCGCTTCAGCATGGATCGCATGGTGCGCCAGTACGAGGAAATGTACTGGCAGCTGACGGCCCCGAAAAGACTCCGCTCCGCGGCGTTCAGCCGAGCTTAAATGTATGTGTGGAATTTGTGGAATCGCGAAATTCGATGGCGCCGGTGTGCGGCAGGAGATTGTCCGCAGGATGGCCGATACGCTGTGGCATCGCGGACCTGATGACGCCGGCTATCACTTCGAACCTAGTCTGGGGCTGGGCCATCGGCGACTGAGCATCATTGATCTCGATTCCGGCCATCAGCCCCTCGCCAACGAAGACGAAAGCATCTGGGTGGTTTTTAACGGCGAAATCTACAACTATCTGGAGTTGCGCTCTCAACTCGAAGGCAAAGGTCACCGGTTTCGCACCCGCTCCGATACCGAAGTCATCGTTCATTTGTACGAAGAAGTCGGCGAGGACTGCTTCGCTCGGCTCCGCGGCATGTTCGCCATCGCGCTATGGGATCGCACCCGGCAGCAGGTTCTACTGGCCCGTGACCGCATCGGCAAGAAGCCGCTCTTTTACTTTCATGACCATTCCCAGCTAATTTTCGGCTCCGAACTGAAGGCCATACTTGCCGCACGTCCTGATCTCGATCGGTTAGATCTGACCGCGCTTGCCGACTACTTCACATTTCTCTACATTCCCGCGCCGAAAAGCATTTATCAGGACATCAGGAAAGTTCCGGCCGCACACTACATGGTTTTTTCCGAGCGAGGAGTGCGCCACCAGGCCTACTGGGATTTGCGGTTCGACGAAGTGGAAAACCGCAGCGAAGACCAGTGGGCTGAGTCAATTGGCAACTCTTTGTCAGAAGCGGTAAGCGTCCGGTTGATGAGTGAAGTGCCGCTCGGGGCGTTTCTAAGCGGAGGAGTCGATTCGTCGGCGGTAGCCGCGTGCATGGCCCGCCTCATGGATCGCCCCGTCACCACATGCGCCGTCGGTTTTGAAGAAGAAAGCTACAGTGAAGTGCGGTACGCGAGAGAAGCCGCGCGGCACATCGGCGCGAATTACCGCCAGACGATCGTTCGTCCCGATGCCACCGCAATTGTAGAGCGTTTGGTCTGGCACTACGACGAGCCTTTCGCCGATTCCTCCGCCGTTCCCACGTATTACGTATCCAAAGCTGCGCGTGAGCACGTTACCGTCGCGCTTTCCGGTGACGGGGGGGATGAAACCTTCGCTGGCTACAAACGTTACGCTTACGACGCAGCCGACAATCGCATCCGTGCTCTGCTGCCTCTTGGTTTTCGCAGCAGCATCGTCCGGCCGCTGGCCAACTCTTATCCCCCGCTGGAAGGAGCTCCGCGCGTCCTTCGTGGCAAAGCTTTTCTGCAAAGGCTCAGTCAGGATCCGCTCGAGGGTTATCTGGCACGAATCACAACCCCGATAACCTTGAGGGAATCGTTGCTTTCTAACGATCTAAAACGGCAGCTTCAGGACTATGACCCGCTGGAACAATTTCGCGAGCATTATCGTCGCGCGGACACCAACGATCTGCTTTCCCGTATTCAATACCTCGACGTCAAAACTTATCTGACCGATGACATTTGTGTAAAAGTCGATCGCGCCGGTATGGCGGTTTCACTGGAAGTTCGCGCGCCATTGCTCGATCACAAATTGATGGAACTGGCGGCACGAATGCCATCGCATCTCAAGCTTAGGCGGGGGGCGGGAAAGTATATTTTCAAAAAGTCGGTGGAGCGTTTATTGCCGCCCGGATTCCTTGACCGGCCTAAACAGGGATTCGCCGTTCCCGTGGCGGAGTGGTTCCGGGGGGAATTGCGCGATTGGGCTCGTGACACTCTTTTTGCGGCAGATGGGCTGCTCGACCATGAATGCCTGCAATTGCTCTGGGACCGCCATCAGAGCAGAACCCAGGACCACTCGGCAATACTCTGGGGCATTTTCATGTTCCGGCAATGGCAAAGACAGGTTTCTGCATCGTCCGACGCCCGGACCGGCCTCAAAAACTCATTTGCACGGCTGTAACATTCACTTGCTAAATTAGTCCTCCCATGGGAATCTGCGGCATCGCGGCTTCGCCGGCCAGTCGGCCGATCCAGCGCCTGGAGTTGCAAGCCATGTGCGCCGGTTTTTCTCCAGCCGCTCGCGACGTCGCTCTCGTTGCGCAAACTTTTGCCGCCGGCTGTAACACCGGGACTCTCTGGTCGTCCGATACCGTTGCCGTGGCATGCGATGCCGATCTTTACAACTCTGATCAGCCTGCAGGGCTTTCTGCCTGCCAGTGGATCGCCGGTCTTTACGACCGCCATGGTTCGTCGTTTGTCGAGAAACTACGCGGAGCATTTGCTCTCGCCGTCTGGGACAAGGCACATCGCCGCCTGCTGTTGGCGGTGGACCGCTTTGGAATGAAACGCCTTTGCTATGCCTCTGATGGTTCGGCGCTGCTTTTCGCCAGCCAGCCTTCACAAATTCTGGCAGCCGGTCGAATGCAAAAGAAGGTCAATCTTTCGGCGATCACCGACTATTTTGTCTACAACGTCGTCCCCGCCCCGCAAACCGCATTCGCAGGCGTCACGAGAATCGCCCCCGGAGAATTGATTCTCTGGAACGACGGGAAAGCAACGACCAAGCGCTACTGGGATATGCGGTATCCCGAAGACGCTCGCGGGACGGAAAGTAGTCTGGCGGACGAACTGCTCTTCCGCATGGAAAACGCCGTCCGGGCCACTTCAAAGGGCCTCGACTTCGACAAAACTGGCTGCTTTCTCAGTGGCGGCACCGACAGCAGTTCGATTCTGGGATTTGCTTCCCGCCTGCACAACGATCCGGTCAGGGCTTTTTCGATTGGGTTTTCCGAAGACCGTTTCAATGAACTCGATTACGCCCGCCTCGCCGCCCGGCGTTTTCAGGCAACCCACATCGAAGGCAAGCTTGGCGCGGGCGACATGAAGCAAGTCATCGACAGGATTGTCGCCGCTTACGACGAGCCGTTTGCGAACTCGTCTGCAGTTCCAACCTACTGGTGCGCCAAGCTGGCCCGCGAACATGGGATGGAAGTGCTGCTTGCGGGCGATGGAGGAGATGAGCTTTTTGGCGGGAACGAGCGCTATCGGGAAGAGCAGATTTTCAATTCTTACAAAACCATCCCCGCATTTCTGCGCCGCTGGGTGATTGAGCCGACGGCAATCGGAAAAGTGAAGAACTATGTTACGCGCGCCAAAGCCGGCAACCCCGAGCGTTATTGCCGCTGGCGCCTGCTGCAACGCTATTCTCCTGAACTCGTGCTGCAACCGCACATGCCTTTCCGCAACGGCCATTCCGATCTACTGGCCACCATGCGAATGCACTTCACGAATGCACCAACCTCATCCGACTTGAACCGGCTGCTCTACGTAGACGTGAAGATGACCCTTGGCGATGACGATTTGCCCAAAGTCACTCGCACGGCCGAGATCGCCGGTATACGCGTCCGCTTCCCTTATCTCGATCATGAACTGGCCGAATTTACCGGCACCTTACCGGCGGACATGAAAGTGCGATTCCTGGAAAAGCGTTATCTGTTCAAGCGGGCCACGCGCAACCTGTTGCCCCATGAAATCCTGCGGAAGAAGAAACATGGTTTCGGGCTGCCCATCGGGCTTTGGCTGAAGAGCGATCCGGAACTGCATGGCTGGGCAAAAGAAGTCTTGGGTGATCCACGCACTTACCAGCGCGGCTACTTCCGCAAGGAATTTGTCGATCAACTCTTCACCAGCATGCAACAGGACAACACGCCGTACTTCGGAGATCTGCTTTGGGTTTTCCTCAGCCTGGAACTTTGGCACAGACGGCACGTTGAAGGAGTTTCATGCTGAAGATATCCCGCCATCGCACATGGACCGAACTGCTAGAACTGGAGCAGGCTTGGAATCCGGTGCTGTCTCGGAGCGCCGCCGATACCGTTTTCCTGACCTGGCAATGGCTGAACGCGTGGTGGAAGAACTACGGCAAGGATCGCACACTTTTCGTATTGGCCGCATGGGAGCGAAACGAACTGGTCGGCGTGGCGCCCTTGTACTCGGAAGATGCTTCCCTCTACGGCACAACCTGCCGGCGCCTGCGCCTGATCGGCGATGGGTCGCATGACTCCGATTACCTCGATTGCTTTGCGGAACGCGGCCGCGAAGCCGAAGTCATGAATGCTTTCGCCCGGTCGCTCGAAGCCGACCGCCGTTCGTGGGACTGGATTGAACTGAATGGACCCAAAGATGGCTCGCCCTGCCTGGCTGCCGCACTAAAGTTTGCCGGCGACAGAAAATGGGGCACCCTTTCAGCGCCGATCCGATGTGCAACTCTTCCCTTGCCCAACAGTTGGGAGAACTACCTGAATTCGCTTCAACCTCGATTTCGCAGCAAAGTCCGGTCGTCCTTAACCGCGCTGGATGAGTGCGTGAAATCCACCCCGGCGCAGTGCGATTCCGAAAAGCAAATCGATCCCTGGCTTTCCGGACTTTTTGATCTGCACACGCGCCGTTGGCAAAGCCGGGGACAGAGTGGCGTGTTTGTCGACCCCGTTAAACGTTCGTTCTACCACGACCTATCCCGATCCGCATTGCAGGAAGGCTGGCTCGCGTTTCATTGCCTGAGCTGGGGCGAGCATCCCTTGGCGACACAATATGGCCTGGTATATCGAAATCGATTTCACCTTTTGCAGGAAGGTTACGATCCGGATTTTTCTGATTTGCGTCCGGGCGTGGGCTTGCGCGCATGGCTGATGCGCCATTGGATAGAGAGAGGCCTGCAAGAGTATGACTTCCTGGCAGGTGTCTCCGATTACAAACGCGACTGGGGCGCCCAGGAGAAATTGGCCACGCGAATGTTCCTTGCGGCGCGCCGGACTCGTTCGTTGGTAGCTCTGGACATCCCGCGGTGGAGCGACAGGGCGCACGAAACCGTCGCTCAACTGGCACCCGCATCTTTGCTCTCTCTGCGAAAAGCAATGCGCTCTCAGCGGCCGTCGGTTGCACCTTCGTCTCCGGAGCCAAACGCTGGCTTTAAGCAAACGATACGTCGCCTTGTTTCGTCCGCGTATTCCGGGACTGCTCTGGGGCAAATCGGACGCTCGCTGGCCAGCACTTACGCCTGGAACCCACGGACTGCATTCTACCCGTTGCGACGGCGTTCCCAACCTGTTTGCCACATTCTTCAGTACCACCGGGTCAACGACGATCACGATCCGTTTCTTGGCGGCTTGCCGGCAGGCGCATTTCGCGCGCAGATGCGCCATCTCGCCGCCCATTTTCCATTCCTGACCCTTGACCAACTGGCACGCGGAGAATTTCCGGGCGGTCACAAATTCTATGTCGCAGTCACCTTCGATGACGGGTATCGCGATAACTTCCTGTGCGCTTTCCCGGTCCTCAAAGAGCTCGGGATCCCTGCCACAATTTTTCTCGCGACCGGCTACGTTAACTCTGGCGACCTTCCCTGGTACGACCAGGTCCGCCTCGCTTTCAAACTGAGTGTACAGCCCGGTATCTTTTTACCCGGACTCACGTCAGCCCCTCTCCCGCTCAACAATCGTTCCGAGCGCGTGCAAGCGGCCGAGAACACGTTGCACTGGCTGCGCGGCCTGCCGCAGAACGAGTGGCAATCCGCCGTCGCAGAACTTTACCGCGCCTTGCGCGTGCCCACAGAACTGAAACTGCCGAACCAAATGTTGAGTTGGGACGACGTTCGGCAGATGAGCAGGCACAACATCAGCTTCGGTGCGCACACCGTGACTCATCCCGTGCTCTCTCGCATCTCGACTCTCGATCTGGACAGGGAGATCGCTGGCTCCAAGCGCGCCATTGAAGACCGTCTGCAAACCCCGGTTTCGCATTTTGCGTACCCGTTTGGGCAGCCGCTTGACTTCAACTCTACCGCCAAACGCTCGGTAATCAATGCCGGCTTCAAAACCGCCGTGACCACGGTTTGGGGCCTCAACGGTCCCAACGAGGATCGATTTGAGCTCAAGCGCTTCAGCCCATGGGAAACAAATATCGCGGAATTCAAAATAAAGCTCGACTGGTATCGCCTTCGCATGTCGCCAAATGAAGTTCAAGAAACCACTCCGATTGTGGGGCCGGGAATTGCGCAGGAAGCGGGAATCTAATGGCTACGCTGCAGGCATCACGCTACGTCGGCAAGAACGACAGCGCCGTTGCTTTGAGCAGGCCAGCATCTTTGCCGCCGGTGATTGTTCTGAATACCTATTACTCCGGGCTGGGCATCGCGCGCGATCTCGCCGGACATGGGGTTCGAGTAGTTGGTCTGTCGGCCGACCGCAGCGTATACGGCAACTTCAGCCGCTTCTGCGAGGTGCGTCTTAGCCCCAATTCACAGGAAGAACCGGAACGGCTGGCCGAGATGCTTCTGGATCTCTCGCGGGAACTAAAAGACGCCGTGATTTTCCCCACCCGTGATGCCGATGTCCTGTTTCTCGATCGTTTTCGTTCGGAACTGACTCCGCACTATCACTTGGCGGTTCCCTCACACTCCTGCTTGATGCGCGTGATGGACAAATACGCTCTGACACAATCTGCACAAGCTGCGGATGTTCCCGCGCCGCGGACGACAATGATCTCTTCGTACGAACACTTGCGCAATGTTGAAGATCAAGTAGGCTTCCCTTGTGTCTTGAAACCGGTGTTTGCCGTCAACTGGCGCGGGTCTGCCGCTTGGAACCAGGTCGGCGCACGCAAAGCGATCCGCATCAATTCTTTCGAAGACCTGCAGCGTGAATACGCAACCGTCTCGCCCGTCGATCCAGACGTCCTAGTCCAAGAGTGGATTGCGGGCTCTGCCGAGCACATCGTTGTCCTCGGCGGATATTTCGACCGCAACTCTGATCTGGTCGATTTCTTCACTGCGCGAAAGCTCATCCAGTCGCCCGACGATTTCGGCACCGGTTGCGTGGTGGAAAGCGACAACATTCCTGAGATCGTAACCCTCAGCCGTCGATTGGGGCGCGAACTCAAGTATCAGGGGATGGCGGAGATCGAATACAAGTACGACCAGAAATCCGCTAGTTTTCAACTGATCGAAATCAACACCCGCCACTGGGACTGGCATCGTTTGGGAAGTTGCAGCGCAATCAATCTGACGTGGACCGCTTACACCAGCGCAATCGGCCGCAGCGAACCTCGAGAGCATCGGACAATTGTTCGCGCCAAGTGGATTGCAGAAGACGCATTCTTTTCATATCTCTTGCGCGCCCTCTATCGCAAGAAGATTCGCCCGCGGGAAATATGGCGCAAGCTTTCGGGACCAAGAATCTATGGCATCTTTGCCTGGAATGATCCCGTTCCCGCTCTGCGGTTCTGGTTCTCAGTCATTTTGCCGGAATTAACTAGGGCCATTTTCTCCAGGCTTCGTGAAGGACAATCATCATGAACCGCGTTCGAATCGGCCGGCCGTGCCTGTGGCTTTGCTTGCTGTCGCTTCTGTCGCATCTTGCCACCGCCCAGGCCGATCACGTCTGGAAAATTGAAACGGTCAATAACGGCGGAGGAGGAGACGTCGGCCGCTACGCTTCGCTGGCCATCGATTCCTCCGGCAGCTTTCATATCGGCTACTACGATGCCAGTCATGGAGCGCTACTCTACTCGTTCCGCTCGACAACCGACAAACAGTGGTACACAACCCAGGTCGAAGCCAAGGGTGCTGGGACCTATGCTTCGATCGCGGTCGATGCATCTGGCCAGCCGCACTTCGCCTACAACTCGCCCTATGAAGACGGGCTCCACTACGCCATGTGGGACGGAAAGAAATGGCACAAACAGATCATCGACTCCGAGCACATCAATTACTACACTTCGATCCAGCTTGATTCAAAAGGACACCCGCGCATCAGCTATTACCTGTATCACGCGCCCGATCGCAGCTACTTGCTTCATTTGAAATTCGCCTCGTTCGACGGCCAGAACTGGACCATTGAGACCGTCGACAAGCGTAAGGAAACCGGAAAATTCAACTCCCTCGCTTTGGACTCCGCCGGCAACCCTCGCATCGCGTATTCCCACGTTGCGCTTGGCGATCTGCTTTACGCCGCCTGGGACGGCTCGCGTTGGAACTTCGGTGATGCCGACTCGCGACGCACGCACAACGATTATGTGGGCATCGGTAACAGCATCGCTCTGGATCGCGCCGGCCAGCCCCGCGTTGCCTATCTCGATTCCACCCGCGACCTGGTTAAGTACGCCTGGATCGAGGATGGCCGCTGGAAGGCGGAAGAAGTCGAAGCGCTTTCGGGTAGAGGCGAAGTGGACCACGTGTCGCTGCAACTCGACAGTCACGACAAACCCCACCTTGCTTACTACGACGGAGGATCCGGAGTTCTGAAGTACGCGACCCGCGACGAAAAGGGATGGCACGTCGAGGTCGTTGACAGTGAGGGCAACGTCGGCAAATATCCCTCGCTCTGCCTCACACCCAACGATGAACCGTATATCGCCTACTACGCTCTCGACGCCGGTGCGTTGCGGATGGCGCACCGCGAAGCATCGCCAGTCGCTGCTGTAGCGGAAACAAAATGAACCACAGACCCTCCAACCCGGCGGAAACAACAATCTGCGTTGAGGCGCCGCTTCCGCCACCAAATGGCGGCATGAGCCTGCAGGCTCTCCGCCTTGTTCGCGGTCTGGCTGAAGAAGGAATTGCCGTCGAGGCAGTCGCAACAAACCCGGCACCTCCTCGGGCTTTGGCATGGACTGCTCGCCTGCCGGTCATACGAACCCTATTGCGTGAATTGCAATATCTTGCAAATTTAGTTCGGGGGGTTTCGCGCAGTTCTGTTGTCCATCATTTTTCCGCCTCTGACTTTTATTTTTTCGCGCACTCGGTGCCCGCGCTGTTGCTCGCATTTTGTCTCCGCAAGCGTTTTATTCTGAATTATCGCGGCGGAAATGCAAGAGCCTTCCTCAAGCAGTGGAC